>JAEUHP010000112.1 GCA_016795295.1 Planctomycetota bacterium
CTGTTCGGCTATCGCGAACCCCTCGAAGAGACGCTGCTGCGCGAGACCAGCCAGTGGCCCGAAGGCCTGCGCAGCGCCGTCGCGACCGTCCGCGAACTGGTGGCGAACACGAGCTTCCGGGCTCTGGGCGCATTCGGCACGGCCCTGGTGGTGTTCGCCGCCCTGCGCCTGTTCCAGGACGCCGAGGCCGCGTTCAACACCATCCATCAGACTCCGCGGCGGCCGTGGTGGCGGCGCGTGGCCACGTTCGCCGCCGTGGTGCTGGTGCTGCCGCCGCTGGCCGTGGCCGCCATGGTCGCCAAGTCGGTGCTGCAGAATCCACGGTTCCTCGGCGAACTGTGGCCCTGGCTGCAGTCTGGGTATCGGGCCGGATACGGCGTCGCGCCCCACGCGCTCTGCTGGCTGGTGTTCACCCTGCTCTACCGCTGGCTGCCGAGCGTTCGGGTGCCCGTGACCGCCGCAGCCGTGGCCGGCGTGGTGACGGGTTCGGCGTGGCTCCTGCTGTTCGACGTCTACCTGCGTTTCCAGGTCGGAGTGGCGCTCAACAATGCCATCTACGGCACCATGGCGGCACTGCCGCTGCTGATCGTCTACCTGCAGCTGGCGTGGACGGTGCTGTTGTTCGGAGCGGAGCTGAGCCGCGCCGTCCAGTACCGTGACCGCCTGCAACGCGACGGCCGGCTCACCGACGACGATTTCCCTGCATCATTGGCCACCAGAACACCACCGTGAAGTTCACTCCTCTGCAACGTGCCCTCGTCGGCGCCGTCGTCACCGCCCACGGCCTGCTCTGGTGGCGCGCCGTGCATTGGTTTCCCGAGCTCCCCGAGCGCATCCCGACGCACTTCGACGCCAAGGGCACTCCCGACGCGTGGACGGCGAAGTCGCCACTGGCCTGGTACGCGCTGCCGCTGATCGACACCGGCATGGTGGCACTGTTCTTCGGCATCGCGTGGTTCGCCGTGGGGCTCTCGGCGCGCCGCCCGGAACTGTGCAACATGCCGAAGAAGCGGCTGTTCGTGCAGTTGTCTCCCGAAAGCCGCCGCAAGGCGATGGAGCCGACGCGCACCTTCCTGCTCGGCATGCTGCTGCTGCTCGCGGGCTTGTTCGGCTGGGCGATCGAAGGTTCGGCGCGGGTCGCCATGGGCCAACAGCGCACCCTCGAACCCTGGCCGGTGTTCGTCTTCGTGGGGGCGGTGCTGGCGATGCTGGTGCCTTACTACGTGGCGACGATGCGGCGTATCACCGCGCTGGCGAAGGCCGAGGGCGTGCCCCTGGCGTGATCAGGCACGCGGGGTGGCACCCGCGGTGCTCCAGACGCGCAGCGACCGGTCGAGGACGAACGGCCACACCGGCACCAGCGAGGCGACGAACACCAGCAAGAGGCGCCGCAGCGGCCAGCCCGCTTCGAAGCGCGCGCGCACCAGGAGCCAGGTGAGCAGCAGGAACAACACCCCGTGCGCCATGCCCAGCACCCGCACCGCCCACGGCCAGCCCCAGACGTATTTGAGGGGCATGGCGACGAGCAGAAGCAACAGGTACGAGACCGCTTCGACCAAGGACACGAGGCGCAGCAGGGGCAGTGGGTCGCGCACGGCAACATCGTGGGTCGTCGGGAGGCCGAACGCAATCGCCGCGATGCAACTGCGCTGCTAGCCTGTTCGCCGTGACCGCACCGCCGAGATCCCGCGACGCCCTGGTGCAGCAGGCGCTGCAGCGCTGGTTCGGCTTCGACACGCTGCGGCCGATGCAGCGCGAAGCCATCGACGCAGCACTCGACGGCCGCGATGCGCTCGTGGTCCTGCCGACCGGCGGTGGCAAGTCGCTGTGCTACCAGTTGCCTGCGTTGGTGCTGGATCGCCTGGTGGTCGTCGTCTCGCCTCTGATCGCCCTGATGCAGGACCAGGTCGACGGCTTGCGCCTGCTCGGTGTGCCGGCGGCCGCGGCGCACGGCAATCTCGATGCCGAGGGGCGTGCCGAACTGCGCTCGCTGAGCGCGGAGCGATCCCTGCGGCTCCTGTTCGTCGCCCCCGAACGGCTGTTCCTCGACGGTTTCCAGCGCTGGCTGCAGCAGCAGGACGTGGCGGCGTTCGCCATCGACGAGGCCCACTGTATCAGCCAATGGGGCCACGATTTTCGCCCCGAGTACCGGCGGCTCGCCGAACTGCGCGCGCACTTTCCGGGCGTGCCGTTCCAGGCCTTCACGGCCACCGCCACGCCACGCGTGCGCGAGGACATCGCGGCACAGCTACGGCTGAGCGATCCAGTGCGCTTGGTCGGCACCTTCGACCGTCCGGAGCTCACCTACCGCGTGCTGCCGCGCCACGACCTCGAAGCGCAAGTCGTTGCCGCAGTGCGGCGTCATCCCGATGCCGCAGCGATCGTCTACTGCATCGCGCGCAAGGAGACCGAAGCGCTCGCCAGCGCTCTGCAGCGTCACGGCATCCAGGCACGCGCCTACCACGCCGGGCTCGCCGCCGGCGAACGCACCCGCATCTCCGCCGATTTCCGCGCCGAGCGCCTGCACGTCGTGGTCGCGACGGTGGCGTTCGGCATGGGCATCGACCGCAGCGATGTGCGGTTGGTGGTGCACGCCGGCATGCCGAAGAGCCTGGAAGCCTACCAGCAGGAGACCGGCCGCGCCGGGCGCGATGGCCTGCCCGCCGAGTGCCTGCTGCTCTATTCGGCCGCCGATGCCGCGAAGTGGCGGGCGTTGCTCGAGAGCCGCACCGCCGAAGGCGAAGGCGACGAAGCGGCCCTGCAGGCCCAACTGGCGTTGCTGCAGCAGATGCAGCGCTTTGCCGGCCGCGTGCGCTGCCGCCACCGCGCGATCAGCGAGTACTTCGGTCAGGCCTACACCGCGGATTCGTGCGGCGCATGCGACGTCTGCCTGCAAGAACTCGAAGTGGTCGCCGACGGCCACGTGCTGGCGCAGAAGATCCTGTCGGCGGTGGTGCGCACCGGGCAGCGCTTCGGCGCGGCCTACGTGATCGACGTGCTGCGCGGCAGCCGCAGCGAGAAGGTGCTGCAGCGCGGCCACGACCGCATTCCGACCCACGGTCTGTGCCGTGACGTGCCGGCTGGCCGGCTCGGCAACTTCATCGATCAGCTGGTCGACCAAGACCTGCTGGTGCGCACCGAGGGCGAGTACCCGACGCTGCAACTGGGCCCTGGTGCCATGGCGGTGCTGAAGGGCACGGCGCAGGCCGTGCTGTGTTTGCCCAAGCAGACGCTCGCGGCGCGCGGCCAGCGGCGGCGCGCCGAAACCGGCCGGGCGGCGGCCGAGGTACGTGATCTGACGCCCGCAGAGCAGGGCCTGTTCGAGGCGCTGCGGGTCCAGCGGCGCGCGCTGGCGCAGGAGTTGGGCGTGCCGCCGTACGTGGTGGCGAACGACGACACGCTGGAGGGCTTGGCGCGGCAACGACCTGCCGACGAAGCGGGGCTGCTGGCAGTGCGCGGCATCGGGCGCAACAAGGTGGCGACGTTCGGCGCCAAGTGGTTGGCGACACTCGCGGCCTATTGCCGCGAGCACGGCCTGGCACTCGGCACGGAGTCGGCAGAGCAGTCGGCAGAACCATCGGCGCCCGCGGTGGCGCCACCGCCTCCAGTGGCGGTGGTCGAGGCCAGCAGAGCCTCGACCACGCGAGACGAGGAACCGGACGGAACCCCACAGCGCGGGCGGCTCGCGGCGTTCGAACTGTTCCGCAGTGGCGCCTCGGTCGACGCCGTGGCCACAGCGCTCGGCCGAGCGCGCAGCACGGTCGCGGGCTACCTCGCCGATTGGGTCGAGCGCGAACCACCAGCCGATTTGCGCGCTTGGCTCGACGCGACGATCGAAGCGCGCATCCTGGGTGCGCTGCACCACGCCGCCGAAGGGCGGCTGAAGCCGGTGTTCGAAGCGCTCGGTGGCACCGTCGATTACGACTCGATCCGGCTCGTACTGTCTTGGCAACGGGGCTGCGCAACCAAGCGTGGCCTCACGAACCCAGGCAACATTTCTGTCGATCCTGCGCCGGGACCTTGACGCTGTTGGCGGATTGCCGGTCACTGGGGTGGCCTCAGGAGCAATCCCATGCCAGCCAGCCACTTCTTGCCAACCCTCGCGTTCAGCCTCGCCGTTGCCGCCCAGAACCTCGTGCCGAACGGTGAGTTCCACGACGGGTCGACCGGGTGGACCCTCACCGCCTTCAACGACCCGCTCGGCAGCACCGGCTTCGCGCCGGCGCGGACCGCAGGCGAAGGACCGTCGATGGCCGTCTACGCAGACTTCCAAACGCTCACATCCGTCATGTCGGCGACGTTCCGCGGGCCGGCCGTGCTGCTGCCCGGGGTGCCTTTGCCGGTCGGCTTCCGGGTCATGTGGGAGAAACCGACCACGACCGCGCCGATTCCCTCACCGTCGGTGAACCGCGTCGAGCTGCGCATCGTCGACACCACGACCAACGCGGTGGTCTACACCGGCACTCGCGCTGCCCCGAACCAGACCGGCACGTTCGAGCGGGCGACCTTCAGTGCCGTCGCCACCATCCCGGCCACCGGCACCTACCAGTTCGAGCTGTTCCTGCGCCACAGCAACCTCGCCGGCATCCCGTTCGTGTGCTGGGTCGACGACGTCCACTGCGGTGGGCTGGCGATCGACTTCTACGGGCAAGGCTGCGCGGGCAGCGGCGGCTTCGTGCCCGCGATCAGCTCGAGCAACAGCCCCGCGGTGAACACCAACAACTTCTCGCTCGACGTGACGGACGTGGCGGGTCCAGGCTTCGCCGTCTACCTGCTCGACCTCTCGAACACGACCTGGGCCGGCGGCGCGCTGCCGTACCCCCTCGGGGGCGGCTGCAACCTGCTCAACGGCGCCGCGGTCGCGCTCTACCACCCGATCGCCACGCAAGGCCCGGGCACGGGCAGCGCCAGCCAGATCCTGCCGATCCCGAACTTCCCCGGGCTGGCCGGTGTACGCATGTTCGGGCAGTGGGCCGGCTACGACTTGGCAGCGCCGAATCCCTACGGCTTCACCATGTCGGCGGGCTTGTCGTTGACGATCCAGTGACGGCTCGCGCTGGCCAGGCCTGGCGCAACGGTGGCGTCCGGGATCGCGCGCAGGTGCCCTTCGCCGGGCGCGCGCGGTATCGTGCCGGCCCGCCATGACTCTGGTCACGCTCGACAAGATCGTCCGCCGCTTCGGCGACTTCCCGATCCTGGACGGCCTGTCCCTGCGGGTGGACGAAGGGGACCGCATCGGCGTGGTCGGCGACAACGGCGCCGGCAAGACCACCATGATCCGGATCCTGGCCGGCGTGGACGATGCCGACCTGGGCCAGCGCAACCCGCGCAAGAACCTGCGCATCGCCTACGGCGCGCAAATGCCGCCGATGCCGAAGGGCACCACCGTGCAGGATCTGGTGCTGCGCGGCACGGGCGAGCACGACGCGCTCGAGCAGCGTATGCGCGCCCTGGAAGCCCGCATGGCCACCGGCGACGAGGCGGCCCTGCGCGACTACGGCGAACTGCAGGCCGCGTTCGAAGCCGGCGGTGGCTACGAACGCAAACACCGGGTCGAGAAGGTGCTGGGCGGACTCGGCTTCCCCATCGCCGACCTGGCGAAGGACGTCTCGGTGTTGAGTGGCGGCGAGAAATCGCGAGTGCAGCTGGCGATCTTGATGACCACGCCAGCCGACCTGCTGATTCTCGACGAGCCGACCAACCACCTCGACCTGCAAGGCATCGAGTTCGTCGAAGACTTCGTGGTGCGCTACCCCGGCGCCTGTGTGGTGGTCAGCCACGACCGCGCGTTCCTCGATGCGATCGCGACCGCGATCGTCGAAGTCGCCGACGGGGTGGCCAATCGCTGGAAGGGCAACTTCTCGCACTACAGCCAGCAGCGCGACCTGGCCCTGCTCAGCCAGGCGCGCGCCTACAAGAGCCAGCGCGAGTTCGTCGAGAAGGAGATGGAGTACATCCGCCGCAACATGGCGGGGCGCATGAGTGCCCAGGCGAAGGGTCGCCTGAAGCGCCTGCAGCGGCTGCAACTGATCGACAAGCCG
>JAEUHP010000116.1 GCA_016795295.1 Planctomycetota bacterium
TTGCAGGGTGATGGGAATACGCTGGCACGCATCGGTGCCGGACTGTTCGCCTGCGGTGCTGCGCAATCTCAAAACGGGAAGTTACCCTCTGCGCCGACCTCATGAGCACAGTCTGGGAACAGCGTTGGCATCCGTTGCGCCGCCAGTGGGTGGTGGTGGCTGCCCACCGCCAGGATCGGCCGTGGCTTGGAGCGGTGGCTCCGGCGGGAATCGAGACGGTGCCCGGCTTCGATCCGGCGTGCACCTTCTGCCCCGGCAACCCGCGCCTGGGGGATGCGCGCAATCCCCACTACCAAGGGGTGTTCGTGTTCGACAACGACCGACCTTGTGTCGGCGTCGATGCGCCCGAGTTGCTCGCGGCGGCGCCCGGCATCTACCGCAACCGGCCAGCGCGCGGCCTGGCGCGCGTGGTCTGCTTCTCGCCCCGCCACGACTTGTCGTTGGCCGAGCTGCCGCCGCGGTCGCTCGACGCGGTGCTGGCCAGCTGGCAGGAACAGCGCCGCGAACTGGCTGCGTTCCCGGGCATCGCCCAGGTCCTCTGCTTCGAGAACCGCGGCGCGGCGGTCGGCGTGAGCAACCCCCACCCGCACGGCCAGATCTACGCCACCAACTTCGTCTGGCCGACGCTGCGCGACGAACTCGAAGCGACCCGCGAGCACGGCGCCGACCACGGGCGGTCGCTGTGGCAGGACATCGTGGCCAGCGAGTGCCAGGACGGCCGCCGCATTCTGGTCGAGAACGACCACGCCATCGCGTTCGTGCCGTACTTCGCTCGCTACGCCTACGAAGTGTTCGTCGGCCCCAAGCGCGCGGTGCCCGATCTGCTGGGACTCGCCGCCGAAGAGCGCCAAGCCCTCGCGGCTGCTTTGGGCGAGGTTCTGGTGCGCTACGACAACCTGTGGCGCGCCCCGTTTCCTTATGTCCTGGCGCTGCACGACGCCCCGTGCGACGGCACCGACCACCGCGGTTTCGGCTGCCACTTCGAGCTGCATCCACCCCTGCGCAAGCCCGGCTTGCTGAAGCACCTGGCGGGTCCCGAGGTCGGTTTTGGCGGCTTCTTGGCCGACACGGCCCCCGAAGAAAAGGCGGCGGAGTTGCGGGCGGTCGCCGGCGTCCACTACAAACGAGCCCCCGCGCCCTGAGCCCCGGCTGCCCCATGACCGCCAACGATCCGTTCGACCAGACGCAGAAAAACACGGGCAAGCCGGCCGAGCCGCGGCCGGATGCCACCTTGCCGGCTCAGCCGCGCAAGGGCCAGTCGACCCAAGCCGGCCAGTCGCAGTCTGGCCAGCCCCAGTCTGGCCAAGCCCGTTCCGGTGCGGCTGCGCAGCCCGGCGGCACCCAGGCGGGTCCGCCGCCGAAGCCCGCAGCCAAGGCGATCGAGGCGACCGCGCCAGCGCCGGCACCCGCGGAGGCCACCGCATCGGCGCCGAAGCCGGCTGGCGCCACTCCCCAGGCCGGCCAGGACGCGCTGCTCGGCGCCGAGATCGGCGGCTGCCGGATCGACGCGTTGCTCGGCCGCGGCGCCATGGGCGCGGTCTACCGCGCGCGCCAGCTGCGGCTCGACCGTGAGGTCGCGGTCAAGGTGATCCGCCCCGAACTGCTGACCGACGAACGCATGCTGAAGCGCTTCGAGGTCGAGGCGCGCACGGTTGGTCGGTTCAACAGCCCGCACGTGGTGATGGTGCACGACGTCGGCTTCGAGCGCGGCGTGCACTACCTGGTGATGGAGTTCGTGAAGGGCAAGAACCTGCGCGAACACACCAAGTTGCTCGCCGGCGGCCGGCTGTCGGTGGCCGAGGCGCTGCCGCTGTTGCGCCAGGCCTGCAAGGGGCTCGAAGAGGCGCAGCGGCTCAAGGTGCTGCACCGCGACATCAAGCCGGACAACCTGATGCTCACCGAGCGCGGCGTGCTGAAGATCGCCGACTTCGGCATCGCCAAGCCGATGCACGACGACTTCAGCATGACGCTGACCTCGGAGCTGATCGGCACGCCGCTCTACATGAGCCCGGAACAGTGCCAGGCGGCGCCGGACCTCGACTTCCGCAGCGACATGTATTCGCTCGGTGCGACCTTCTACTACCTGCTGACCGGCGAACCGCCGATCCGGGCCAGTTCGGTCTACGAGCTGATCCAGACCAAGACCAAACTCGAGAACCTGTGCCTGTGGAAGGCGCTGCAGGAGCTCGACCAGAACCACCCGCTGTCGCGCGTGATCGAACGCATGACGGCGTTGTCGCGCGACGACCGCTATCCCAGCTACGAAGCGCTGCTCACCGACCTGGCGTTGGTCGAGCAGGGACGCACCATGGAGATCCAGCGCACCGCGCGCGGCGGCACGCGGGTGCCGGCGCGTGCGGGGCGGGGTGGGCTGTTGGCCGCGGCCGCCTTGCTCCTGGTCGCCGCTGGCGGTGGCTATGCGTGGTGGGCTGGCCAAGCCGGGGGCGGTGGCAACGGGAGCGCCGCGGCGCCGGCCGCGTCCTTGGCGGCGCTGCGGGCGCGGCTCGCCGACACCGGGCCATCCCCGGCCCTGCGCGACGAGGTGGCCGCGGGTGCGTTCGCCGCTGCCGAACAGCCAGAGCAGCAGGCACTGTTGGCCGAGCTCGACCAAGGGTTGTTGGTCAAGCAGCGCTTGGCGGGACTGGCGACTGCGGTTGCGGTCGAGCCGCCGTTCGCGGCGCTGCGCGAGCACCTGCAGCAGGTGGAGGCCGCAGTCGCGACCGCCAATCCGCCAGGTCCGGAGCTGCTGCGGTGGTTGTCCGGCGTGCGCACCGCCGCCCGCGCCGAGGCCGAGTTCGGCGCTCGCGGCGTCGCCAGCTTGGTCAAGGCGTTCGCCGCTTGGCAGAACGACCGCTTGGTGGCGGGTGGGGATCCGGCGCGGCTCGCTGCGCTCGGCCAGCGCCTGGACGGCATCGAAGCCGGTCGCTCGGCACTGATCGAGCTGCTGCCGGCCACGGCCGAGTCCCTCGATCGCGACCTGGCCAAGGACGAACTGCAGAAGGCGCGCAACAGCCTGCGCGGTGGCGATGTGGTACCGGTGGTGGTCGACGTCTCGCAGGCGCTCGACGAAGTGCAGCGCCAGTTCGAGAGCGAAGGCCCGATGGCGTCGCTGGAGCAGCGGCTCAAGGAGCTGCGCCCGACGCAGCCTGAGCAGCTCGACCGCAAGGCTGCCTTGCTCGACTCGCTGCAGCGCGCCGCCAGCGCAATTGCCTTGGCGCGCGGCATGCGCTCGACCTATCCGAACGAGCCGCAGCTGCCGTTCGACGACATCGCCGGGTACTTCGCCGCGGTCGATCGCGAACTGGCGCCGCTGGCCGCGACCGGCAGTCCCCTGCCGGGCTGGGCCGAGGCGGTGCGCGGGGAGTTGCGCGACGACACGGCGCTGGGCGCGAAGGCGTTGTTGCGTTGCCAGAAGGCCTGGAGTGATTGGCGTGCGGCCGCTGCGGGCCAGCACAGCCCAGCGGACCTGGAGCGCCTGCGCCGCGGCCTGCAGCGCGGCGGCGAGCTGTTTCCAGCGTTGGCGGCGCAGTTCGCGGCCGTGGTCGGCCCGGGCGAGCTGGAGGCTGCCGCCACCGAATTGGGTCGGATCGGCCAGGTGCAGGCGTTGGTGCAGAAGGCCGCCGAACTGGCGCGCCGACTGGAGCGGCTCACGACGTTGCTCGACTGGCGGGCCGCGAAGTCGGCGCTGGAAGCCGACTTCGGCGCGGCGACTGCCGCCGCTGCGGGGTTCGCCGGGGAAGATGCCCTGCGCGGCGAACTGCGCGCCGTCGAGACGGCGCTGCGCCGCTGGCGCGATGCCGAAGCCGCAGTGGTGGCGATCGCCAAGGGGCTCGGGGACGGCGACCTCGCGGGTGCGGTGGCGGCTGGGGCCAAGGTTCCCTCCGGCAGCGAGGGGCGCGACGAGTTCCAGGTCTTCGCCGCGGCTGCGGCCGGCGCGCGCGATGCGTTCGCGGTGTTCGATCGCGAACTCGATGTCGACCAGGCGCTCACCTTGCTGTCTGGCGCAGCGCAGACCCTGCGCCCCTTCGCGGCGCTCGAGCCGCGCGCCGGCGAACGCATCGAACGGTGGAACCGCAGCCTGCGCGACGTGCAGGCGGCGGCCCAGGGCATGGCTCCGGTCGCTGCTGGGCGGACCAAGGCGGGAGTGGAGGTGTCGGCGTTCTTCGTCGGCCGCACCGAGGTGCGGCAACGGGAGTACCGGCAGTTCCTCGACGAGCTGCAGCAGCTGGTGGCCACGGCGGCAGCACCAGAGGCGGTGGCCGCCACGCTCGCGCCGCGGCTGGGCGAGTTGGTGCTGCCCGCCGACGTGCTGCAGCGCATGCTGAGCCGCCGCACCAAGGTTGCCGAGAACGACCTGCCGGTCGAAGACGTCTCCTGGTACGAGGCCGCGGCGTTCGCCGTGTGGCGTCGTCAGGCGTTGCCGACCAAGGACGAGTGGGAGCTGGCGGCGTTCGGCGATCGGCCGCGCCACGACTATCCCTGGGGCGACGAGTGGAAGGACCAGGCCGAGTTCCGCAACATCAAGGCGGTGGCGGTCGAAGTCGACGCAGGTGGCCGCTCCTGGCGGGCCGGCGTGCACCACCTCGCCGGCAACGTCGCCGAATGGCTGGCCGTCGCCCCCAACGCCACGGAGGCGCAACTCGCCGGTGGCAGCTACCGCGACAACGAGGTGCCGCGCGACGCGAAGCGCCGGGCTGCCGGCGACGAGTTCGGGCGAGCGTCGCTGAAGAAAAGCCTGCCCGGTTTCGGCATGCGCACCGTGCTGCGGCCGCACGGGCTGTTGGCGAAGGACTTCGCCGGCGGGCGTTATCCGGCCGCGCGCTGAGGCGCGCGCGTCACTTCCGGCGCAGCCCAGTCGCGCGCTGAGGCGCGCGCGTCACTTCCGGCGCAGAATGAACAGCGTGCGGTCTGGGTCGGTCAGCCGCACGTCGCGGTAGTCCGACAGGAACTCGGTCAGGGCCCGGGACTCCTCGCGGGACTTCGGCAGCTTCTCGGGTTTGCCGGCGGCATCCACTGGCACTGCTGCCACGATGATGTTGGCTTCAGGCCGGGGGAACGCGACGGTCACGGCCAGCGGCCGCTTGCCGTCGATGTTCACCACCTGGCCTCGTTCGGCCGCCTGGGCCCAGTCGCCGTCGACGACCACGATGCACGGCACCGGTTGGTCTTCCACGTCGATGGCGTCGATCTGGAAGGTGCGGGTCGGCACTCCGGAGCACGCGGTGGCGAATGCGCAGGCGGCGAGCAGGACGGAACGAACGCTGCGTGTGGGCGAGTTCATTGGCGCTCCTGGATCAAGGTCCAGCGGATGTCCCCGACGCTGTCGATCTGGGCCTTCAGTTCGTCGCGCGTCAGCACCACCATGCGCGGCTCGTAACCCTTCGCCGCGGCTTGGATGCACACGCGCTCCGCTTGGCTGAAGTCGACTTGGTGCACGAAACGGTCGCCCTGGCCGACCTTCTTGCCATTGATGTAGACGTGCGCGGTCGGCGGCTCGACCTGGATCGGCAGTCGGTAGGTGGTGGTGCCGCAGGCCGGCAACACCGGCAGGGCGAACAGCAAGATCTGACTTCGCAGTCGGGCGGAGGGCATGACGAGAACCAAGGGCAATGGGGGGCTGGCAGGATACGGCTGGCGGTCTGCGTTTCCAGTCTGGCAAGTCCGCCCGGACCGGAGCCGGGTGGCGCGCCCCGTTGCGCGCGCCGGCTTCGGTATGCTGTCGTGACACCCGAGTGAACCATTTCGTGCCTTCCACGACCCCGGCCGAGGGCCTGGGTGTCCTGTTGCTGTTCCGGCTGATCGATCAGGCGACACCGGATTTCTTCGACCCCGCTCGGCCGATCCAGGTCACCCGAGCGCCCGGGCGGCTCGACGTGATGGGGGGCTTCGCCGACTACTCGGGCTCCTTGGTCCTGCAGTTGCCGACCGCCGAAGCGGCCTGCGCCGCGATCCAGGCGCGCAGTGACGACCAGCTGCGTCTCTGGTCGCCCTGCCGCGACGGCTCGCGCACCCAGCGCCTGTCGACGCGCCTCGCCGACCTGGGGCTGCCCGACCAGCCGATCGACTACCAGGAAGCCCATGCGTTCTTGTGTGGGGATCCACGCGATCGTTGGGCCGGATACCTGCTCGGTTGCCTCCTGGTGCTGGCCCGCGAACGCGGCTTGCGGCCGACCCAGGGTTTCGACCTCCTGGTGCACAGCGATGTTCCCGAAGGCAAGGGCGTGGCGTCCTCGGCCGCCGTCGCGGTGGCGGCGATGCGGGCGCTCGGTGCGCGCTACGGCCTCGACCTGCCGGACCGCGAACTGGCACTGCTGTGCCAGCGCGTGGAGAACGCGATCGTCGGCGCGCCGTGTGGCGTGATGGACCCGATGGTCGCCGCCGCCGGGCAGGCCGATCAGTTGCTCGCGTTGCGCTGCCAGCCGTGCGAGGTCGAAGGTTCCCTGCCGGTACCGGCCGAACTCGAGTTCGTCGGCCTCGACAGTGGCGTGCGCCACGCCATCACCGGCAGCGACTATGGTTCGGTGCGGGTCGGTGCGTTCCTCGGCCAGCGCCTGCTGGCGGCCTTGCGCGGCTTGCCGGTGCGGCAGCACGAGGGGCGGCACCACGCCGACGACCCGGTTTGGCGCGGGTATCTGGCGAATTGTCCGATCGCGGAGTTCGACCGGGAGTTCGCCGCTCGTCTGCCTGTGACGATGCGCGGCCAGGAGTTCTTGCAGCAGTTCGGCGGCCACGCCGACCCGCACACCCGCATCGAGCCAGAGCGTGAGTATCCGGTGCGCGCGCCCACCCGCCACCCGATGGCCGAGAACCAACGGGTCGAGCGGTTCCGCGCCCTGTTGCAGACCGAGCCGACCGAGTCGGTGCGCCAGGAACTCGGCGCACTGATGTACGAAGCGCACGCCGGCTACTCGGCCTGTGGGCTCGGCCACGAGGTCACCGATTTCCTGGTCGAACAGGCCAAGTTGCGCGCGGCCGCCGGTGCCCCGCTCTACGGCGCCAAGGTCACCGGTGGTGGCAGTGGTGGCACGGTGGTGTTGTTCGGGGCGCGGGGCAAGGTCTGGTACGAGGCCCTGCGCTTGAAGAAGGCGCTGCAGCAGCACACCGGCCACTCGGGCCATGTGTTCCGTTGGTCGTCGCCCGGAGCGTTCGCGTTCGGCCATGTCGAGTTGCGGCCAGCCCATGGTTGAGCACCGGCGCAGCGGCGGATTCGTCGCCGCGGCCTTGTCCGCGCTGGTTCTGGCGGTCTGGCTGGTGCTGCGGCCCGCTGCCGATGCGCCGCCCGCGGTCGACGGGGTGCCGGCGGGCGCCGCTGCTGAAGCGGACACTGCTGCCGTGCCGGTTGGTGCTGGTCCAGCGGCTGCGGCCTCGGGCCGCGCGCCGGTCGAGGCCGAGAGTCTGCGGGAGTCGACGCGCAGTGGCATCGACTGCGAAGTGCTCGGTCCCGATGGGGCACCCCTGGCCAATGCGGCGGTGCGACTCATCGTGCCGAGCGGTGCTGCGCCGTCGCGGCCCCGGGTGGACATGCCGGGGTTGATGCGCCGGGATCCCCCCGCATTTCCATCGCCGCTGCCGGCTGCCACGCGGGAAGCCAAGAGCGATGGCCAAGGGCGCTGCTCGTTCGACGATCTTGCTCCCGGGGACTACACCCTGGCCCTCTACGAGGGTTTGCCGACCACCAAGCTGGTGTCCGTGCCTGCTGGAGTGCGCGTGCCGGCCGTGTTGCAGGTCGATCCCGCGCGCGCCATGGTCTCGGGGCGGGTCGTCACCGATGCCAGCCAGTGGCGGATGCGGTGCGAGGCTGCGGGCATCGACTATTCTCGACGGCCAGCCCAGTTCCGCTTCGTCTGCCCACCTGGCGCGCGCACCCTGAGCATCGAACTGCAGGGCCCCGGCCTGCTCGGCGCCGGCGGTGGGCTGCTCGCCGAGCGCCGGTTCGAGGTGGCGGCCGGCACGCAGCTCGATCTCGGCGTGATCGTTGCGCCCGTGGGGCGGGTTTTGCCGACCTTCGTCGACCCACGCTGCCGCGTCGTCGGTGGGCACGAACTGGTCGTCGAACGCGGCCTGCCGGGCGGCGGCTTCGGACCAGCGCAGTCGGTGCCATGGGTGGACGAGCTCGAACTGGTGCCGGGCCGTTACCGCTGCCACGTCGCTCCCGAACGGGTGCTCGGCAGCGAGCCGATCGAGTTCGAGCTCGGGCCCAACCAGCGGCTGCGGCTCGAGTTCACCGGCGAGCCGACGGCCGTGGTCCAACTGCATCTGTTCGACCAGAACGGCCAGCGCCTGTGGCCCGGCACCACGCCGCTGCGGCTTTCGACGGCGCGCGGGGAGTTGCCGCTGCAGTCTCTCGACGTTGGCCGTCACAATGCGGGAACCGCGAGCCGTCAGTTCGGTTTCCTCGGGGTGCCGCTCGGTCCGGCGTCGCTGCAGGCCCAGGACGAAGTGGGCGAGCAGACGATTCGCTATCTGCCGTTCGAGCCGTTGGCACCGACCACCCTGGAGGTGCAGCCCGGCGACCGCAACCACATCGAACTGCGCGTCGTGCATCGGCCGCGCGTGCGTCTGCGCGCCGCCGATCGTGCGGGCGTGGAACAGATCCGGGCGCGCATCCAGGTGTTCGACGGCGTCCGCGAAATCGTCTCGGTGGCGCCGCGACCTTCGCAGTGGGAAGCGCGCCTACCGGTCGGTGAGTACCGTCTGGTGGTCACGCGCCCGGACGGGGTGCGGCCTTCGCCGCTGCGGGTCGGGCCGGCTGGGGTCGAACTGACGCTGCGGCCGTGACTTGTCGGTCTTCGCAGGGGCTGCGTTATCAGAATAGCTCAGGTCATGAACCAAGCATTTGACGCGCCCATACGGAATTCGTCGTGATGCCCAGCCTTCCTCCTTGGATCGTAGATTGGTTCGGGCCAGCGCCCATTCCCGGCTGGCGGGCAGCCTGTTCCGACTGATGACCGACGCACGACTTTCCCAGTGGTTTGAGCAGATCTGGACTACGCGCGAGGGGGCCGTCTACCGCGCGCGAGCAGCGCAAACGCCGCACGTTTGCCGATCGTGTCGCACCGAAAGCGGAGGTGCCGACAACGGTCGCCGGGTTGTCGCCAGGATGGCTCAGTACGCGCCGATCGTCAGCAACAGGCCATTGCTCGACGTGAGGGCGGCCAGCTCCCCCGAAGCATCGAGTTCGGCGGACGCTACTTGGTGGTGCACCTGGACTCCGACCAGTGCCAGTGTCTGCGGAATCGCGAGGGTCGTCGTCAACGAGCCGCCCGAGGGCACATGTGCCGTGACGACATCGAGCGTCGTGAGGGCCAAGCAGAGCGGGCCTGCCTGCGGCACCAACTGCGACAACGGCACCGAGATCGGTTGGAAGCCATGAACCCCTATCGCCAGCGCGCCGGGTGGGAAGCCCGTTCCGCGTGCACGGAACGTGGTTCCGAGCCAGGGTCGTCCCATTGAACTCAGCTCATTGAGCCCGCCGCCGCCCGTGCAACCCGATCCGTACTCGGTCGCCTCCGCGGGACATGGCGTCGCCAACATCCCGACGTGGCCCGCGAGCACGCCGCTGAAGTTCGAGAACGTACCGCCGACGATCAGCTCCCCGGTCTGCAGGCTGCCGACGCACGCGATAGCAGCGATTTGGCCGGGCCACGCGCCAAGTCCCGACACCAGGGGGCTCCAGGAGGTGCCATTCCAACGGGCCAGGTACGGCGCCTGCACACCGCCGGCAAGGGCGAAGAGACCGCCGGCGACGACGTCCCCGTTCGGGAGGGAGGCAAGAGCGTAGACGATACCGTTGGTGCCGCTCCCCATCGCGTGCCACGCGGCGCCGTCCCAGCGTGCGACGTTCGTCGGATGCCCCCCGATCGTGGTCATTCCGCCACCGGCAATGAGGTCGCCGTTAGCCGCCACCGTCAACGCGAAGAATCCGTGCTGCCCCGTATGGCCACTTCCCATTGGGTGCCACGAAGTGCCGTCGAATCGAGCGATGGCGCCAACGTTGACACCACCCGCGATGCTGATCGCGCCGGCCGCGACTAGATTTCCATTGGGGAGCCGCGTCAGCGCTCTGCAGGCGCCACTCGCCACCTGGCTCCACCCCACGGCGGTCTCGAACCACAGGCCGTTCAGGTTGCCCACGGCTAGCTCGCCGCTCGGCGAGCGCGCGAGCGCTCGGCAGTTGCTGCTGCCGTGGAATGAAGGCCCGATCGACTGCCAGGCGACACCGTCCCACCGGTGGACGCCATAGCCGGCAGCGATCAGGTCGGTCCCGTCCGGCAACAAGGCGGCGATGTGGCCACTGAGACCGCTGTCCGCGGGAACCCACGCGGAGCCAGTCCAACGGTTGATCGGACCGGCCAAGCCTGTGTTGTCTCCACCGACGAAGAGCCCCTCGTGCGTCACCGCTAGGCACGCCACACGGTTGCCCTGCGGCAATGCACCGACGGCGCTCGCCTGCAGCGCACACTGCGCCGCCAGAGCGGACGCCCCGACGAGCAAGCCGAAGCCTAGCCTAGCGAACGATCCGAGACCCAGGCAGTGAATGTGCATCATCACGTTCTCCAGCGCGCGTAGATGGGATGAGAAGGCCGGCCTCCAAGCGAGGTACCCTTCGGTCCCCATCAACAACGAGCTCTATTGGCTCAACGGAGGCCAGCCGTGACGAATGCTACCGCGACGACGACGAGTGTGGTGAGCGCGAAAGCAACTC
>JAEUHP010000124.1 GCA_016795295.1 Planctomycetota bacterium
ACCAGTTCCTCACACCCCCACGAGTCCGGCAGTAGACGCCGGACCACGTGCCGCAGCCGCCCGAGGGACTGCGCCAACCGTGGCTCCATGCCGGTCTGAGGCTCCGATTCCATACGCTGCCAAACCGCCTGCACCAACAGCACCTTCTCGCGCCGCGGACATGCGTGACCCGCAATGAGAGCGCCGCCCCGGCGAGCCGTCAAGCGCCTCCCCCTCAGTCGTTCGTCTTCGTCCTGGGCAGCCACCCCCAAATGTCAACGCTCGGCGGCTCCCGCCAGCAAGCACGGCTCCCTACTGCCAAGTGACCGCGTACTGCCTCGCCCCGGTCAACTCGACCCTCTCCTCGCGCGAGCCCTTCGACAAAGCAAGGCTCGTTCCCTTCACGTCAGGAACCACGATCAGGTGCCTGCCATCCAGGACCGTACGCGGCGTGCAGCCCGGCAATCCGCGCAGGGAACCTACCCCATCCACCCAAATTTCCAGGGTGAGACCTTCGACCAACCCCACCCCGGACAAGTCGAGCTCCACTTCCCGCTTGGGCAGCAGTGGCACCCGTACGACGGTTCCTTCCGATTCGACTTGGAACTCGGCGAGACCGGCCAGCTCCCCGAAAACTCCGAGTGCTCGGTATCCCCCCGTTGGCAAGTGCATCCTCAGGTTGCCGGCAAAGACATCACGCTGCCGCCGCCACTGCCGCTCCGCACTGGCCAGCAGGACGACGGGCGGTGCCCTCGTCGCTCGGTTGCCTGGGTTGTCGCCCGCCATGTCCAAGACCACCTCTCCCGAATCCGGCAGCTCGATTCGTACATCGGCCCCCGTCTGGTCGGGAATCTCCAGCCGAAGCGACGCCCCAATTCCAAGCCCTTCGGTGGCGATCGTGATCCGACCCCGATCGTCTGCGGCCACTTGCAGGTGAAAGCGCCCACCAGAATCGAGATGAGCAACAACCGCCCGATCTTCAACGAAATCAAGCTCCTCGTGACCAGGCCACGCATAGATCTCCGCCCGCGGAGCCGGGGCCCCCGCTCCGTCGACCACGCTTCCCGTGACGTTCTTCCACGCGACCGGTTGCAGCGTGACTTCGGCCCGCCCCGTGCCGGCCTCGATCTGCAATTGCGTCGAGGCGTGCTCGGGGTGACTCACCACGAGCATGGTTGCGCTTTGAAGAGGAAGATCCACCTGGCCGGTCGCCCCGGTGAATGCCGTGAAGCGCGGCCTGCGCACCCCTCCAGGGAGCAGATTGAGACCGCGCACGGCCGCTCCTTCGAGCAATCCAGCAGACGCAGAGCGGACCACGAGGCGTACCGGGCGTAGGTCCACTGCAATCGTGGCGCCCGCTTCGCTGACGAGCAGACTGCGAGATACCAGACAAGCAAAGGGCATCCTCAACCCGGCCACCTGGACGTCGGCACGGACCTCCACGACGTCCATCACACCCACCGATCCATCAAAGGCGAACCTCCCCAAGCGGTCGGTCGTGCCCCCGGCCAAACGCACGCCATTGCCGTCTGGTCCAAAATCGTGGAGGGCAACCTGGGCTCGTACACCTTCACCGTCACCACCGACCAGGGTGCCGCGATACGTCACCTGGGCCGGCAAGTCGATTGCCATCGGGCTCTGGAGACACACCCAGCCCTGGAACAGGCTCCCTCCGCCCTGCGCTGTCACATGGACCTGGTAGAGCTCGAGCAGGTGCCAATCCCGAGGATCCAAGCGCAATCGAAACTCCCCACTCGCCGAGCACAGCGCTTCCGCGTCCGGAGCAGCAGATTGGCTCGCCTGACCATGCCAGCGCAGGCGCAGCAACAGGCCCGCCCTGTCGAGCTTGGAGGTCCAACTGGACGTCGTGACGACTCCAGCAATGTCAAGGAAGGTGCCTGCCGGCTCGATCCTCTCGCGTCTCGCGGCAAGGTCCCGATCCGGCGCATCCAACGTCGCGCGAATCGGGCCCTCGGCCACCAAGGGAGGACCGAGTTGAGGCATGGCTCGGATGGAAACCCTCTCGGGAGCTGCCTTAGGCCAGCTGGAGACCACCCATACCGCCATGGCGGGAACCAGCGTCGCCAACGCTGCCAAGGCGAATCGACCTAGCCAGCGGCGGGAGCGATTAACCCGACCAGAAGCTTCTACTAGTTCTAGGCTCATGCTGAGCGTGTCCGTGGGCTTCGCTGTGAATGCCAATTCGCACTCACCACGCGCAATTCTGCACCCAGCACTTGCCATTGACCCATGAGTGCCCCAAGTCTGTGCATTGCTGCTCGTTCACGTTGGACTTGGTGAGCATGTAGCACTTCGTTCCATCCCAGAATCCCCCGGAATTCTGACACTGGTTGTTCTGTGTCAAATCTGCCCTGTGCTCTTTGAATCGCGTGATGCAAAGGCAGGACGCGTCCCCACCGTGCTGCGTCCACCCCGCTGGAGGATTGCCCTCCGACTTGCGCCAGCATCTCTTGCAAAGCATGAGGCCATTGCCAATCTTACAACGAGCATTCCCGTTGCAAACTCCAGCTTCATTCAAAGTGCATTCAGCCCCATCCATGACGTAGTCGTCTTCTTCCTCCCAAGGACTGCACTTCATGCCGAACAAAGTACCAACGAGAGCTGCAAGCAGCAGATGCTTCATGACTACCTTCTAGGGGTTCTGGGTTCGGGTTCGGGGGCGCTCCGGAATCCACCGGACCAACGCCATCCATCCCTATAGGTGCCGGCCCCCCCTCGTTTGTGACCGGGAAGTCCATGATTTTTTCGAGCACGCTTGGCTGCTCGATGTAGACCCGCAGCACGAAGCCATGGCGGCAGCCGCGACCCGGCTGCACACCGGCGCACCGCTTCGACTGGCGGACGGCCCGCGACGCCTGCAACTCCTCGATGCCGACGGCCAGAGGATCGGCGAACTCGCCGAATCGGCATCGGCGGCCTGGCGCAATCGCCTCCCGCAGATCCGTGAAGCACGAGTCGCCGCGATCCTGACCTGGCGACGCAGCGACGAGGCGCCGGAATTCGCTCCGCGCGCCCGGCGCGACCAATGGTCGATCGTGGTGCCCGAGATCACCCTCGACGCCGATCCTGGGTGATCGACACCGCCTTCACTGCACCTGCTTCATGTCGACGTTCGTCGAGTAGGGCACACCGCTGCTCGGCAGCACCATGCCCTGGCCGTAGAGGCGCAGGCCGACGAGGCTCGGCACGTTCGGGATGTCCATGCGCGACTTCATCTCGCCGCCATTGCCGATCGAACCGACCGCGAGCACCACGGTCGAGCTCGGGGCCAACTGGAACGCCAGGTCGGCGATCGGCACCGAGAAGCCGCCGTTGAACGCCACCAGATTCGCCGCCGGCAGACCGATCGGCCCAACCGTGCTGAAGTCGGCGCGGGAGCCGATGCGGACGTTGCCCGAGATCGAGAACGTCTCGTTGGTCAGTTGCACACTGGTGACTTCGACCAGGTTGCCGTTCCAAGTGCCGGTGAGCACCACGTCGAGGTTGTGGTACTGCACCAGGTTGACCGTCGAGCTGTGCAGGCGCACGCCCGTCAGCTTGATGACGTTCTCATAGCCGGGGCAGTAGTAGCAGCCGGCCGCGCTGCCATCGGTGGGCGTGCAGCGCACGGTGACCGGGACCTGGGCGAGCAAGGCAGAGGTGGTGAGGAACGCGGCGCCGAGCGCCAGGAGGGAACGAACGATCATGGGAAACTCCGTCGTCTGCTGTGAGGGGAAGAGTGGCGTCGCGAACTGCGGCGCATGCTTCCCACCTACGCCAAGAGCGTGCCAAGGCGTTCTGGAACCGATTCTGCCCGGATCCCGGACAGCCGCCGCCCACTTCCCGGACGACCCACCGCCGCTACTCGCTGCAGCTCGCCAAATCCGACCCCGCCGCGTCCTCCGGCCGCAGTTCTCTGGGCCGGATGCCATCGAAGCGGTCGTCGAACACCGTCCCGACCAGGTCCAGCAACTGCTCCGGCCGCCGCAACTGCACCAGCCGTTCGCGCGCCCAGAGCGGCTCGGCATGGAACTGCCCGTACTTGATCACGTGCATGCGCACGTGCGGCAGCGCCTTCTCTTCGCCGCCGTAGTAGGGCACCGCCAGTTGCCAATGCTGGGCGATCGCCGCGCGCTGCTGGGCCGCGGTCGGCCGCAGCGCCGGCCGGCCGGCCAGCAGGTCCTGGATCTGGCCGAAGACGAACGGATTGCCGATGCAGCCGCGCGCCAGGGTGACGCCCTCGACGCCGGTCTCGCGCAGCATCGCCAGCACCGCGAACGGCGAGAACAGGTCGCCGCTGCCGAGCAGCGGGAAACTGCCCACGTGCCGTTTGCATCGGGCGAGAAACGGCCAACGACTCGGGCCCACGTATTTCTGCTGCACGGTGCGCGGATGCAGCGTGATCGCTGCCACGCCGCGGGCGATCGCGCCTTCGAGGATGGTGAAGAAGCGCCGTTCGGCCTCGGGCGAATCGTCGAACCCGCGGCGCATCTTGACGGTGACCGGGACCTCGCCGCCCACCGCCTGCAGCACGGTGTCGACCATCGCCAGGGCGGTGTCTGGGTCCTGCAGCAGCCAGCCGCCGCGGCGCCGGCCGAGCACTTTGTTGACCGGACAGCCGAAGTTGATGTCGACCACGTCGTAACCAGCCGCAACCAGCTTCTGCGCCGCCGCCCCGAAGTGGGTTGGATCCGAACCCATCAGCTGGCCGCCCACCGGATGGTCTTTGGGGTCCACGGCCAGGATGCGCCGCTGCAGTTTGCCCTTCTGCAGCACGTTGGTGTCGAGCACCACTTCGTGCAGGGCGTAGGGAGCGCCATGGGCGCGGGCGACGAGGCGCATCGCCGGATCGGAGTAGCCACTCAGCGCCGCCTGCACGGCCGGGCCGGGCAGAACGATGGGGCCGATGGCCAACGGGCGGGGCATCGGCGCAGCGTGCCGCGGCCGCGGCGGCGCGGCAACAGGGTGCCGCACGGCGTTGGTGCCATGGTAAGCTGCACCCATGGTCCTGGACGACTTCGCCAAGCACCAGCGCGCGGTCGCCTCGAGCGCCGAGGCCAACCGCTTGGCCGTGTCGCAAGCGATCCGTGCCTGCGTGCCTGGTGCCGTGGCCGAGCTGCTGCAACTCGGTGCCACCCGAGTGATCCTGTTCGGTTCGGTCGCCCGCGACGAAGCCAGCGCCGACTCCGATCTCGATCTGGCCGTCACCGGCCTGCCCGCAGAGCACCTGTTCACCGCCATGGCACGAGCAGCGCGCGCGGCACGCCGGCCAGTCGACCTCGTGCGCCTGGAGGAAGCTCCGAACTCTCTTCGCAGCCGCATCGAAGCCGAAGGGGAGGTGCTGGTCGATGTCCGCTGACGCAAGCCGGCGCCGCGAACTGCAGCGCCTCGCCACCGAAGTCCTGGCCGACCTGGAGTCCATCGGCCACATCGCTGAACAACTCGCCACGGCCCGCGCCCGAATGCTCGATCGCGCACAATCCCGCTCCTCCACGCCTTCCGCCTGGGTTGATCGCCTTTCATGCGCACGATCGTGCATCTTCTTTGAGTCTACCGCTAGAATCGGCCGATCCTTGGCCTTCCTATGCACGATCGTTCCTTTCCAGCCTACCTAGCGAGCACGGTGCGGCAGCGACGCCGCACCCTGAAGCTGAGCCAAAGCGAACTTGCCGAACTGGCGGGATGCTCAACCCGGCTGGTCCACGCACTCGAGGCGGGCAAGGCAACCTTGCGACTCGACAAGCTGATCGCGGTGTTGCGAGCGCTGGGCATCGGACTTTCGCTCGAACTACCGCACGACGCCGTGGTTGGATCGACACGTGGAGGCGCACCATGACCCTCGACGACCTGCGCCATGTGGACGTGGCGTTCGTCTGGAGAGCAGGTCAGCCGGCAGCCACGCTGCGACGGGAACCAACCGGCGTGCGATTCGCTTACCTTCCTGGCTACACCGGGCCGCCGGTCGCCACCACACTCCCACTCACAACCGGAGAAGTGTTCACGGCTGGCGGAGCTCTGCCCCCGTTCTTCACTGGCCTGCTGCCCGAGGGGCGAAGGCTGCGGGCGATCCGCACCGCAGTCAAGACTTCTGCCGACGACGAGCTGACCCTCCTGCTCGCAGTCGGACAAGACACGGTCGGCGATGTTCAAGTGCTGCGGGAGGGGGCCGCACCAGGGGCAGGCGAACAACCCAGCTTCTCGCCAAAGCCATTGGGTGAAGTGAGGTTCGCAGATCTCTTCCGCGATGTCCTGGCGGCCACTCCGATCGACCGGACCGCGATCGCCGGCGTCCAGGACAAGGTCTCGAGCGCCATGATCTCGTTGCCCGTGACGCATCGCGGCGCAGCATGGATCCTCAAGCTCAATCCGCCCGAGCACCCGCACCTGGTCGTCAACGAAGCGTTCTTCCTCGAGGCGGCACGCCGATCGGGCCTCGACGTCGCACACACCGAGCTGGTGCACGATCCCACGGGCGAACCTGGCCTGCTGGTCCGTCGCTTCGACCGCACGATGGCGGCGGGCCGGCTCGTTTCGCTCCCAGTCGAGGATGCCTGTCAGATCCTGGGTCGCTACCCGGCAGACAAGTACCGGCTCACGGCCGAAGTCGTGGTCCAGGGGTTGGCCACGCGCTGCGGGGCGCCACTGGTCGCCGCGCGCACCTTGCTGCAGCAATTGGCCTTTGCGTACATCACGTGCAACGGAGATGCGCACGCCAAGAACTTCTCGGTCGTGCATCGCGACGGGGAATGGTGGGTGGCGCCAGCATACGACCTGCCGAGTTCTCACCCCTACGGCGACACCAGCATGGCCCTGTCCCTGTGCGGCAAGCTGCGGGAGGACATTGGCCGAGCCGACTTCCTCGCTGCAGGCGAGGCATGCGGAGTGCCCGCAAAAGCTGTGGCGCGGGTTCTGGACCATCTGGTAGCAGCAGCCGCACAGTGGCTCGAACGCCTCGACGAACTGCCGTTCGACCCACGGCGCATACACAAACTACGGCAGGCTTGCAGGTACCGAGTCGCGCGCCTTGCCCGATGAGCCCCTGCCACGAATTGGGCCCGCTGTGCGCTGACAGGGAACCACGCAGCCCGCTCACGGCGCCGAGAACACCACCCACGTCCAGCCACCCGCCGGCACCCTCACCGGCAGTTGCAGCTGCCCACGTCGGTCGAGTTCGCAGTTCCGCGCCGCCGCACCCTGCGCCACCACACGCACCCGCTCGGCCAGCCCACAGAACGACAGATCCAGAGCGATCGTGGCGGAGCGCTCCTGCTCGAGCGGATTCCAAACCACCAGCATCCCG
>JAEUHP010000142.1 GCA_016795295.1 Planctomycetota bacterium
CGTCAAGGACCGCATCGCGCTCCCGGATCGCAAGTTCCACCGCTACCAGGGCGTCTACGCCGGCTTCAAGTTCAACCCGGCCGGCGAGATGATCGACGAGGCGACCTGGACGCACAACCACACGAAGTGGCTGCCGACGCAAGCCGACCGCGACTACGTCAACTCGTGCATGGTCCGGGTCACCCAGCCCGGCAAGTTCGCGAACTACATCGCGCCACCACAGCAGGGTGTCAACGACCAACCGATCGAGTTCGAGTACGTCAAGTTCCACTGATCGCTGCTGCCATTGGCCGCTGCTTCCATTGGGCGCTGCGCCGCGAGCCGCGGTGCGGTGCCGACTCCACAGCTTGCGGTGCGTTCGCTGGCACCGCTCCCATCCCGTCGTTCCCGATGACCAATCGACTCTGTTACGTGTGTGAAGGCGGCGACTGCACCGAGAAGGGCAGCGGCGACGTCTTCGACAAGCTGCGCGACCTGATCAAGCAGTTCGATCCCGACCAGGAGCGCATCAAGATCCGCCGCTACCCGTGCTTCGGCGCGTGCGACCAGGGCATCAACGTGACCCTGTATCCCGACAAGATCTTCTACAGCAAGGTCACCGAAGCCGACTTGCCGGAAATCGCTGCGCACATCGAGGGCAAGGGAGCGCCGGTGCAGCGGCTGACCGGCAAGTGCCAGCCCGACGTCGAGCAGATCATCTGGGACATGCTCGACAGCCCGTACTGAGCGGCCGGAAGTTCCACTCGGATTGCCCCCGTGGTCGAATTGCTGCTCGCGTCGACGTCGCCGCGCCGCCGGGAACTGCTCACGGCGGCAGGCATCGCGTTCGCACTCTGCGAGCCGGGGCCCGAGTATCTCGACGGGGCCGGTGACCACACGCACCGTGAAACCGGCGCGCCGCGGGAGCTGGCGCGCGTTCGGGCCCGACGCAAGGCTCTCGGCGCGGTTGCCGGGACCGGCCGGGTGCCGGTGCTCGGCGTCGACACCGTGGTCGACCTCGACGGCGTCGAACTCGGCAAGCCGGCCGATCGCGCCGAGGCCGAACGGCTGCAGCGACGGCTGGCCGGCCGTGTGCACTTGGTGCACACCGCCCACGTGCTGGTGCTGCCGGCCACCGGTTGGTCGGCCGAAGCGGTCGCTTCCGCCAGCGTACGGTGCCGGGTGCCGAGCGAGCGCGAACTCTCGGCCTACCTCGACAGCGGCGAATGGCGCGGCAAAGCCGGCGCCTACGGTCTGCAGGACGGGGCGCAGACGTTCTTGTCCCTGCTCGAAGGCAGCTTCGACACCGTGGTCGGCCTGCACGTGGCGGCCGTCGAACGCCTGCTGCTGGCCTGCCGCACTGCATGCGGTTGAGCGGGCCTGCGGTTAGGCTCGTGATGTTCCCGTTCGCCTGGGCCCCGTTCGCCTGCCGACCGCCATGGATTGGATGCTCCTGCTCGGAATCGCCACCGCCGGCAGCCTCGGCGCGGTCAGCCGCCACCTGCTGAGCCAATGCGTCGTCTCGCTCTGTGGCACGTTTCCGCTGCACACGTTCGTGGTGAACCTGGTCGGCTGCCTCTTGTTCGGCGTGGTTTGGGCGCTCGGCCACGGGCGTTGGCCGAGCACGGTGACCACGGCGATCCTGGTCGGGTTCTTCGGCGCGTTCACCACCTTCTCCTCGTTCGCGTTCGACTGCGTGTTGCTGGGGCAGGACGGCCGCATCGGCGCCATGCTGCTGAACGTCGCCGGCCAGAACGTGCTCGGCATCCTGGCGATGTGGGCCGGCATCGAGCTCGGCGCGCGGCTCGCCGCCAACTGATCCGCCGACAGAAGGCGTGCGGATCCGGCTACCATGCGGCCTCCGCCTCCTACGCATGCTCCGTCGTCGCCGCCGTTCCCTCTCGCTGCTCCTGCTCCCCGCTCTCGGTGCCTGTGCGATCGCGCGCCAGGACACCAACGAGCCGCTCGATCCGGCGGTGGTCGCCAGTCTCGAACCTGGGCGCACCACCGCGCGCGAGGTGGTGGAGAAACTCGGCGCGCCGACCGAAGTGGTGCAGCTGGGCAAGCGCACGGCCTACCGCTACGACGCCACGACCGCCAAGACGGCGGTACTGTTCCTGCTGGTGTTCAACTTGGCCAACCAGGACTCGCGGACCGACCGAGTTTGGTTGTTCTTCGACGAACGTGATGTATTGAGTCACTACGGCACTTGGTGGGGCACGCACCGGGCGCAGTACGCCATGCCCTGGGAGGATGTGCACGAGCCGCGCGACAATGAACTGCGCGATGCGAAGCGCCCCGGGGTCTTGCGGTGAAGTCGGCGTGGCTCGCGGGCTGCTGCTGCGCCGCCGGCTGCGTCACGGGCAGCTACGAACGCGGTTCGGTCGACGAGCCGATCGTCGACAGCCGACTGGCCGACTTGCAGGTCGGCACCGACGATTTGGGTTCGTGCCTGCGCGCCCTTGGCGCACCCCATCGCGTGTTCGAGGTGGCGGTGGGGCCCGATCTGGAGTCGGGCATGGCGCTGTTGTGGGTCTGGCGCGCCGAATCAGGGTTTGGCGTGCAGGTTTCGGTGTCGGCGCGCGATCTGAGCGCGAGCTGGAGTGGCGACTTCGCGGGGGCCGACCTGCCGGGGTGCATGCTGTGGTTCGGGACCGATCTGCGGCTCGAAGGCTGGCGGCGCGGACAGCTTGGCGAATTGCTGGCGGGGCGGCGGCGCCGGCCAGCTCCATCCTTGGGCGATTGACCGCCCTGGTTCGGGGGCTGGCGACGGCCGCCAGGGCGTGGACGGCAGGTTCAGCGCGCGTTGCTGGCGAACACGTCCGCGAGCGAGTTTGCTTCGAGGACGCGGTCGGTCCAGCAGTCGAGCTGGTCGGGCCCGGCACTGCGCAACTGCCGGTCGATGGCCTCCGGGACGGGACCGAAGCGGCGCTTGAGCAAGCGCAGGAGTGTCTCGACCCGGCCCTCGACCCGGCCCTCGACCCGGCCCTCGTCACGACCCTCTTCCCGCCCAGCAATCCGCCCCTCGGCGAGCCCCTGGCGGCGTCCTTCGTGCAGTCCCTCGTTGCGCCCTTGTTCGAGCAACTGTTCGCCCGCGGTTTTGAGTTGGCCGCGCGCTCTGGGCAGGTGGTGGTCGATGGCCATGCGGAGATCCTCTGGCGGAGTGGGGTTGACGAGCAGCATATACGACAAG
>JAEUHP010000143.1 GCA_016795295.1 Planctomycetota bacterium
CTTGTCGTATATGCTGCTCGTCAACCCCACTCCGCCAGAGGATCTCCGCATGGCCATCGACCACCACCTGCCCAGAGCGCGCGGCCAACTCAAAACCGCGGGCGAACAGTTGCTCGAACAAGGGCGCAACGAGGGACTGCAAGAAGGACGGGCCAAAGGGCGTGTCGAAGGGCGCGTCGAAGGGCGCATCGAAACCTTGCGCCGCCAGCTCACCAAACGCTTCGGCCCTCTGCCGTCCGAACTCGACAGCCGACTCGACCAAGCCACACCCGAGCAGGTCGACCTCTGGACCGACCGCATCCTCGACGCCCGCTCGCTCTCGGAACTGTTCGCCGGCGCAAGCTGATCGCGGGCGAACGAGGGCCAGCCCTGATGCGAGCTGCCCGCTCAGCTCGCCGGCGCCGCGTCCAACCCGAACAGGCGCCCCAACACCGCCCGGTCGCCCTGCACCGCCGTGCGCTGCAGATACAGCGCCAAACCGCGCAGCCCGCCGAGCTCCTCGCCCCCACCGGCCCGACCCGGACCACCGTGGATCGAACCAGGCAGCACCGCACCCGGACCAATCGCCTGCCCCATGGTCTTCTCGCTGCCGAGCCAGATGCGGCCGTGCCAGGGGGCAATCCCGTGGACCAACGCCTCGACGAACGCACGATCGTCGCTGTAGGCACTCGCCACCAGACTGCCACCGCCGCGGTTGCAGAGCTCGACGGCGGCGGCCGCCGAACCGTCGTAGGGCAGCAGCGTGGCACAAGGCCCGAACACTTCGAGTTCGTGCAGCACCGGCGTGTGGCTGTCGTTGGCCAACAGCAGCGTCGGCTGAACGAAGTAACCAGGCCCCGGCACCGGCTGGCTGCCACCGCGCAACACCTTGGCCACGGCAGCCAAGCGATCGATGCCGGCGCGCACGTCGCGCAACTGTTCCGCGCTGGCAACCGGCCCCATGCGCACGTCGGCTTGGGCCGGGTTGCCGACCACGATGGTGGCGAGCCGTTCGAGCAAGGCCTCCTGCACATCCGCCAACAGGGCCGCGGGCACCAGGATGCGCCGCACCGCGGTGCACTTCTGCCCGGCCTTCTGCGTCATGTCGACAACCACGTTGGCCACGAACTGCTCGAAGGTGTCGGAGCCGACCTCGACATCGGGCCCGAGCACGGCGGCATTGATCGAGTCGGCCTCGAGGCTGACGCGCACGTTGCGCTGCACCAGGTTCGCGTTGCCCCGAATCAGAGCGCCGGTCGCCGCACTGCCGGTGAACGCCACCGCGTCCATCGGCCCCAGCAGGTCGAGCAGGCCCGACGCCGAGCCGGCGACGAACTGGAAACTGCCCTCGGGCAGGATGCCGCTCTGCACCACGAGCTGTGCGATGCGGAACGCCAACAACGCACTCGGCGTCCCGGCCTTCTCGACGACCGGCACCCCGGCCAACAGCGCGCAGGCCATCTTCTCGCCCATGCCCCAGGCGGGGAAGTTGAAGGCGTTGATGTGCAGCGCCACCCCGGGCCGGCTGGTGAACACGTGCTGGCCGAAGTAGCGCGGCGTGCGGCCGAGCTGCACACCTTCGCCGTCGACCAGCGTGTTGCCCAGAGTGTTGCCCTCGGGCAACGCCTCCGCCAACTTGGCGTAGTAGGCGAGCGTGCCCGAAGCGCCATCGAGGTCGAACTTGCCGTCGCCCCGGGTGTTGCCGCCGTTCTGGGTGGCAATGTCGAGCAGGGCGTCGCGGTGCTCGTGCAGCAGGGCCGACAGGGCCTTGAGCCGCTCGCCCCGGCGCTTCCACCCGAGCGCCCGCAAGGCCGGTCCGCCGACCTCACGAGCGTGGCGCAGCACGGCGGCGAAGTCGATGCCGCCGGGGTGCACCTGGCCGAGCACGGCTTCGGTGGACGGGTCGTGGAGGGTCTTGGGGGCGCCGGTGCCGGCCACCCACTGGCCATGGACGTAGCTCTGCAGCGTGATCATCGGGGCGAGAAGAATAGCGTCTGTGCGCGGCGATGCACGGCAGACCCGCAGCACCAGCCCCGAGGATTCCCGTCGCCCAGCAACTCAGGGCCCCAAACCCAGGATCCCCCCCAAACCCAGGGCCAACAGCTCGGGACCCGTAACTCAGCTGCCCGAGACGAACTGCTGCAACTCGTGGAAGCGCCGCTCCACGACATTGCGGTCCGCAGCCGCAATGCGTTCGACACCAAAACCCTCGACGGTCAGGCTGGCGGTCACCGTTCCGTACGCGACCGCGCGCTTCATGTTCCACAGGCTCACCGAATCGCTGGTGGCGAGGTAGCCCATGAACCCACCGGCAAAGCTGTCGCCCGCCCCGGTCGGATCGACCACCGCCTCGGTGGGATAGGCCGGCAGCGCGTAGTGGAAGAAATTGGAGAACACGAAACAGCCGTGCTCACCCTTCTTGACGATCACCAGCTTCGGCCCGAGCTGCAGGCAGGCGCGGCCCGCCTGGATCAGATTGGTCTTGCCGGTGAGCTGCTTCACCTCACCGTCGTTGACGATCAGGCCATCGATACGGCGCAACAGGTCGAGCAAGCCGTCGCGCTCGCGCTCGATCCAGAGGTCCATGGTGTCCGCGACGCAGAACTTCGGCCGCGCCATCTGCTCGAGCACCGAACGCTGGGTGCTGGGCGAACCATTGGCCAGGAACACGAAGGGCGTGTCGCGGTACGCCGCGGGCACCATCGGGCGGAAGTCGCCGAACGTGTTGAGCTGCACGTCGAGCGTGTCGCGGCTGTTCATGTCGGCCGAGTAGCGGCCGTGCCAGCGGAACGTCTTGCCCGGCTTCTGTTCGAGTCCCGCCAAGTCGACCCCGCGCGACTCGAGCAGTTGCCGGTGTGCCGGCGGGAAGTCGGCGCCGACGACGCTGACCAACCGCACCGGGGCGAACAACCGAGCCGCGAGACCGAAGTAGGTCGAAGAACCGCCCAGGCAGTCCACGGCCTTGCCGTGGGGAGTCTCGACGGTGTCGAACGCAGTGGAGCCGACGACGAGCAGCGACATGATCGCGCCGAAGTTAGCGCGGGCGCGCGTCGGGTGCCACGTCGGCGTCGTGCTCTTCGAGTTCGACTTCGCGGTCGATGTCGGCCTTGGTGACCTTGTCCTTCTCGAACAGCACGAACAGGCCGCCGAGCAGCGACCAGAACGTCAGGTGCAGGCGGTACAGGACCGACAGGGCCACGCCACGCGTGCCCATCGCCTCGGCGGCATTCGCCACCCCGGGCAGGAACGGCGCACCGTAGGTGGCGAACAGTCCCTTGTAGAGCGCTTCGCCGATGCCCCAGCCGTTGGGCATCACCGGCACCGCAGTGACGATGTTGATCACCGGGATCAGCACGAAGTACTCGAACACCGGCAACTCGATGCCGAGTGCGTGGCCGATGCATGCGACACTGCCGACCGACAGCACATGGTTGCCGACACCGGCCACCAGACTGGCGCCGATCACCACCTTGTGGTCGCGATAGAAGAACACCGCCTGGTCGACCAGCTTGAGCAGGCCCGCCAAGCGCGCCGGCAACCGTTCGAGCAGCCAGTTGAGACGCACCAGGTGACGCAGCCGCTTGCTGAAGGCGATCACGCCGCAGAGACCGACACCGCCGATCACCGCCCAGATGGCTGCGGCGATCGCCGGAAACCGGTCGAGCGCGAACAGGACCACCACCGCACCGAGCAGCGCCAAGGAACCGAGCCCGAGCACCCGGTCGACGATCACCGACACCAGCACCTGAACCCGGTGGCCCGGGCAGCGCTTCATGATGTAGATCGCCTTGATCACGTCGCCGCCGGTGGCCCCCGGCACCACGGTGTTGAAGAACACCCCGATCCAGGTGAAGCGCAGCGTCTCGCGCAGCGTCACGTCGGTGCCGTTCACGCGCAGGAGCCACCACCACCGCGCCCCGGCGATCAGCACCGTGAGGAAGTAGCAGAACGCACCGAGCGCGAACCACCACGGATCGAGGTTGCGCCAGTAGGTCAGGAAACCCGGTTCGACCTGCAGGTCGAGCCCCTCGGCGGTGGGACCGCGCGCGGCGCTGGCCTCGGGCCCGCCCGCAGCCAGCACGTAACGCACCGGCTCCTGCTTCCAGGGGCCTAGGATCTCGACCACCTGCGAGCGCACCTCCTCCGTGCCGCGCAGCCACACCAGCCGATCCTCGAAATGGATGGTGCGGAACACGAACCACATCAGCCCGACCACCAGGACCAGCTTGCCGGCCGTGAGCAGACGCCGCTTCACCGCCACTCTCCCTTGGCTCGGACCACGGCCCGCGCCTCGGCGATCGACACCTGCTCCGCGGCCGCGCGCGCCAGCAGTGCCTCGGCGAACGGCCGGGGCGCCACGCCCAATTCGGCGAGCGTGGCCGTGGCCACTGGCGCCCCGCCCGGGGTCATGTTCACGGCGAAGTGGATCAAGCTGCTGACCGGGGTCACGGTGGCGATGGAGATCGACAATTTGCCAGCGCCAACGTGAAGGTCGTCGCCGGAGCGGCGAACGGCCGCGTGCGGCGCGAGTTCGCGCAACACCTCAGCGGCCTGCGCGGCCAGGAGGCGCTGCCGGTGCACCGCCAACAGCAGGTCCGGATGCGCGAACGACTCCCAGACGAAGTGCACCAGATCGTCCCCGGCGATCCCCGGCCCGGCGAGGTCCTGGAGGTCGGCCATCTCGGCCAACGACACCCGGCACGGGCCGCGGAACGCCACCAGTGCGTCCCCGACGATGCCGCAGTGGTCGAGCAACCAGTGGGCACGCAACTGCGAGCCGTCGTAGACGATCCGTTCGTCGAGCCAGCGAGTGATCATGCCTCCCGATCCATTGGCTTCATGGCCGCTTCAACTGTTCGACCTGCCAAGCCCGCACCCACTCGGCATCGAACTCCAGACGCTCACGCCCGAGACACAGGGACAGCGCTGCCAGGGCAGGGGTGCGCAGGGCGGGTGGGCTGTCCGGCCGGCACGCCACCTGCGCCAAGTAGTCGGCAGGCGACAGCGACTCCGCAGCCGGCCGCCCCGGCAAGCGCACGGCTTGCAGTGCGAGGCCCCCGCTCAATTGTCCACACAGGTGGATGAGACGCAGCGGCACCCAAGGCTCCGAATCCGCGGCAGACTCGCCGCGCACCAAGTCGCCCCCCACCGCGGTGAGGTGGGCCAGCAACCACGGCACGCACTGCGGCCCGCCACAACTCCGCAGCTGCTGCAAGGCGCACAGGCGCAGCTCCACGAGAGCCGACTCGCGCTGTCCGACGAGTTCCAGCAACAGGGCTTCGTAGGCGCGGGAGAGCGCCTTCTGCAAGCACGGCCCCACCAGCGGCCGCAGCGAACGCCGCGAACGATCGCGCCAGACGGCCCCCAGGTCGTGGACCCACTGCAGTCGATCCCGGCTGGTCGGCATGGGGCGGTCGCCCGCGGCGGCCAGTGCGGCACGCACGGCCGGCGTGGCCGCCGACTCGGGCTCCCCCTCGCTGAGCAACCGTACGGCGGCCAGCGCCGCGGCCATGGCATCGGCAGCCAGCGGTCCCTGAAACGCCTGTCCGGGTTCGGCGAACGGCGCCAATCCGGCCGGTTCGACCAACCGCGCGAGTCCACGGAGTGCCTCGATGCGCACGCCGACCCCCGCGTCCAGTTCGGCCAGCAGCAAGAGCCGCACGAACGCATCGCTGACGACGCCTAGATCGGCGCCGACCTCGTCCGGCAGCTCGCTGAGCAACTCGCGGACGTGGCCAACCGGATTGGTCAGGTCGGCCTCGGCGGTGGCCCCGAACATCGCCCCGAGGGGCCAGCGCATGGGCCAGGTCAGCGGCGACCGCATGTACCAGGGCGACACCGCGGCACGATCGCGGTAGCGGACCAGCCGATCGCCTGGCGCGCTGGGCAAGCGCACGATCGCGTCGAGTTCGCCGACCAACTCCGCATAGGACAGATTGTCGGCTGCGGTACACGCGAAGAGCGCCAGCAAACCGCACACGACGCCACCGCGCCGCACGGCCGCCACCGCCGAACGCCTCATGGCAACCCCCGCGCGCGCCAAGCCGCCACCGCCGCAGCCCGGGCTTCTGGATCCTGTGCCGCGCCCTGCGGCAAGGTGGGCAGCTCTGGGACCAGGAGACACAGCGTTCGGTGCATCGCGGCGAACACCTCGGGCACGGCCTCGAGCGCGATTGCCGAGCCGAGCCACTGCGCCGCCGCGGCGCGGCCAGCATCCCCGAGCGCTGCCGCCAGCTCGGGCAACCGAGCCACCAGGGCCAAGCGCACGGCGGGCGCTGGATCGGCCAACGCGGCGGCCACGAAGTCCGCAACCGCGCGCGAGTCCAGCGGCACCTGCGCCACGGCGGCGGCCCGCAATTCCGGGTCGGCGTCGCCACATGCGATGGCCAGCGCACGCTGCGCGGATGGATCGTCGCGTCCACCGCGAGTGCAATGCGCGAACGCCGCACGCCGTGCCGCGAGATCGCCACCGCGCAAGTTGCCGAACCAATCCCGCGGCAAGAGCACGGGTTCTCGACCACTCGCCAAGGCCTGCTCGAGCGCCGCCACCGACGCGGCATCGACCTTGGCGGCATCGGGCGCGACGCGCAGTTCGGTGAGTGCCACCCGCGCCGTTGCCGCGTCCCCCGTGAGCCAAGCCACCTCGGCGAGCTCGCCCAGCGCAACCGCCGGCAACGCGCCGAGCGGCGCCAACCGCCAGGCTTCGCGCAGCTCCCGGCAAGCCGCCTCGCGCTGGCCCAGGTCACGCTGCAGCACCCCGGCGCGCCAGTGCAGCAGGGGCTGGTTCGCCTCCGGCGAACGCAAGGCAGCCAGCACCACCGTCAGAGCTTCGCGGTGCCGCTCGCCGGCCGCCAGCCACTCCGCCAGGGCCAGGGCAGCGGCGGTCGGATCCACCGCGCTCGCCAAGTCTTGCCGCAGCGCGCGCTCCGCGGCCACCTCGTCCCCATCCAAAGCCTCGGTCGAGCCCAGGTCTTCGCCACGTGGCACCTCGGCCGACACACCGACCGGTGTGGTGGCCGACCCGGTGGCAACTTGCGCCACGGCCTCGCTGGGAGCGGGTGGCAGCCAAGCCCCGGCAGGGGGCGGCGGCGGGGCGGCGCAGGCGGCGAACCAGCCGCCCGCGGCCACACACCAACACACCTGCCGACACCAGGACTGCATTTTCAGCGGTTGTATCCGCCAGCCACCGGGCTCTGCATGTGCTTTCTCGCGGGGTTGGCCAAAGCCCGGGCACACCGCACCGGAACTCACCTAAGCACCAGCCACCAAGCAACCAACGGCCGCGGACCGCGCGGGCCGTCGCGGCCCAGATGCGATCCGGACCGCGCGGGTCCGCGGCCCGCGGTGGCATGGAACGCCCAATCCGGCGAGCATGACCCCGCATGCCACCACTGCCCGCCGCCGTGCGCCGTGTCTGCCTTGGCGTCTCCCCCCCTGCCGTGGCCGCGGTCGCGGCGATCGCCGCGCAGTTGCTGCCTGCACAACGCCGCCTGCGTGCGCGCGACGTGGTCCGCAAAGGGGTTGGTGACTTCGTCACCCCAGTCGACCTGCGCAGCGAGCGCCGTCTGCGCGCCGCCCTGCGGCGCGCGCTTCCCGAAGCGGGCTTCCTGGGCGAGGAAACCGACCCGGCAGACCTCGGGCGCGACTGGTTGTGGGTCGTCGATCCGATCGACGGCACCTCGAACTTCGCCCACGGGCTGCCGCACTTCGCGGTGTCCGTGGCTCTTCTGCACTGTGGCGACCCGGTGCTGGCGATCCTGCATGCGTTCCCCGAAAACGCCAGCTACTTGGCCATGCGGGGCAACGGGGCCCGCCGCAACGGCCGCGCCCTGCGCATGCCCAAGGGCCGTTGCGACGACGGTGCCATCCTCGGCTGCCAGTGGTTCCGCGGCCAGCAGGACCTGCGTTTCCTGGCCGCGCTGCAGCGGGACGGGGGCCGCATCCGCACCCTCGGCAGCTCGGTGACCCAGCTGCTCGACGTGGCGGTGGGTCGCCTCGACGCCAACGTGCAAGAGCAAGGGCGGGTGTGGGACATCGCCGCAGCGGGCTTGGTCGTCGAAGAAGCGGGCGGTCGCTTCACGGACTGGCAAGGTCGCCGGGTGCTGCCGTTCGCCGACTTGGCCGTGGAACACACCCCGACCTTGGCCGCCCATCCCACCGTGCATCGCCGCCTCCAGGGCCTGCTGGCCAACGTTACCGTTACGCGCAAGTAACAGCCGCGCCGGGAGTGTGCGCCAAGGCGGACACCACCCCCTCAGCGCCAGGCGGCAACAAACGTGCTTGGCCCCACTTTTGCTACAGGGTAGCTGCCGGTAACGTCCAAGCACGCTACTGGTCGCCGCTGCTGCCCGGGCCCCCTCACCCGAGCGGACGCGACACCTGTCTTTCGCGGTTCCATCACCGAGTGCCCCGCTCGATCACCCAGTTCTCCAGAACGGGGCACGCTCCAGAAGCCATCCGACGATGAAGAAGCTCGTCCTTTCCGGACTCTGCTGCGCGGGGCTGTTCGCCCTGGCACCGAGTGTTCACGCCCACGGCGGTCAGTACCGCGGACCTGGCGACGTCGTGCCGCCTTCGCCCGGCGGCGGCCGCGGCACGGGCGGCCCTGGTGGCCCGTCCACTGGCGGCCCTGGTGGCCCGAGCACTCCTGGGCCGTCGGGGCCTTCGACCCCGGGCACCAGTGGCCCGTCGACCGGCGGCCCGGCTGGCCCTGGCGGCGGTCCCGGCGGTCCGGCCACCGGTGGCGGCGGCCCCCCCGAGGACGACCTCACCCGCTGGATGTTCTGGTGGGAGTTCAACAAGGACCCCTTCATCCGCCTGCGCGACGCCGTGCACAGCGGTGGTGTCCAGACCGGTAGCGACGACTACTTCCTCGGTGGCGTGCGCCGCGGTGCGGCCAAGGACTCGATGAAGCCCACCGAAGACCAGATCATGGGCGAGATCCTGCCCGCGCTGAAGAAGGCGATCGACAGCACCGAAGACGTCGACATCGTCGGCGCGGTGATGGTGGCGATGGCCAAGGTCGGCAAGGACCACCAGGACTTCAAGCTGCTGAACGTCATCAAGCCACGGCTGACCTCGGGCAACCAAGAGATCAGCGAAACCGCGGCGCTGGCGATCGGCATCGCCGGCATTGCCGAAGAAGAGCAGATCAACCTGCTCAGTGGCATGGCGCTCGACAACGAAGTCGGTCGCAAGGCCACCGGCCGCGAAAACGGCGTGCAGTTCCGGACCCGCACCTTCGCGTTGTATGGGCTCGGCCTGCTCGCCTACCCCACCAACAACCTGAAGGCCAAGACCGCCACCTTCCAGGCCTGCAAGCAGATCCTGGCCGATGACAAGCTCACCGAGCGCAACATCAAGGTTGCGGCGATCCAGGCCCTCAGCCTGCTGAACCTGGGCTCGTCCACCGATGCCGAGAAGCAGTTGCTGGCGGACGCGGTCAAGGTCCTGCACGACTACTACATGAAGCCGATGGGCGCTTCCCAGCAGATGATCCAGTCGCACTGCGCGACTTCGATCGCCAAGCTGGTCGGCAAGGACCACCCGGAGGCAGCGCGCTTCAAGGAGCTGTTCGCCATCGACCTGCAGGAGAAGGGCAAGGTCGAGCGCAAGAGCGACGACATCGCCCGCGCCTGCGTGCTGGCGCTGGGCCAGCTCTGCCAGCCCTATGAGGAGAAGGACGAGAAGAAGAACCCCGATGCCAAGTACTCGGAGCTCCTGCTCGACACCTACAAGAAGCACAAGGACCAGCAGACCAAATTCTTCTCCGTGCTGGCTCTCGGCCAGATCGGCGGCGCCGAGAACCGCAAGGCGCTGATGCTCGAACTGGGCCGCGCCAACAAGAACAACAAGCCGTGGTTCGCGCTGTCGCTCGGCGTCTACTCCTACTTCCGCTACGAAGCGCAGAAGAAGGCCTCGGGCGCCATCGATCCGGACCGCGGTGTCGGCGAGCGTCTCTACGACACCCTCAAGACCGAGAACACTCCGGACGTGGTCGCGGCGCTCGGCGTCGGCCTGGGCCTCAACCAGTACACCGAAGCGGCTGACCACATGCGCACGCTGATGGAGAACAAGATCGCTCAGGAAGAGCTGGCTGGCTACCTGTGCATCGGCCTGGCCCTGATGAACGACATGGCCTCCACCAGCACCATGCTCAGCGTGGTCGACAAGTCGCTGCGCCGGCCCGACCTGCTCAAGCAGGCGGCGATCGCGCTCGGCAAGCTCGGCGACAAGACCGTGGCCGACAAGCTCAAGGACATGCTGATGGACGACAAGGGCAGCGCGCCCTTGGCCCGCCTGTCGGCCGTCGCTTCGGCGCTCGGCTTCATCGGCGACAAGCGCACCATCGCGCCCTTGACCAAGCTGCTGCTCAACAAGGACCTGAACGGTCTGTCGCGCGCCTTCGCCGCCGTGGCCCTGGGCGGCGTCGCCGACAAGGAGCCGCTGCCGTGGAACAGCAAGCTCAGCGTGAACATCAACTACCGCGCTTCGGTGGAAACGCTGACCAACCAGTCGACCGGCATCCTCGATATTCTGTGATGCTGCTGCGCCGCAACGCGGGGACAAGGTGAGGCCAAGGAGGCCATCCAGCCCCGCTGCGGCGCAATGAGTGGATGCTGCTGCGCCGCAACGCGGGGACAAGGTGAGGCCAAGGAGGCCATCCAGCCCCGCTGCGGCGCAGTGAGAGGGCGGCGGAGAGTCAGGCAGTCGCCGAGTCGGCGCTGCGGCAGGCCCACCAGAGGCAGGCGATGAGCAAGCCACAGGTTGCGCAGACCAGCCAACCGTTGCGGGACGCCGCGGCCGCAGCGCGCACTTCCGCAGCGAGGTCCTCCCCGAGCAGGCTTTGGCGGGCTTGGAAACTCTGACGCTCGGCGTCGGCCGTGGCCAGCAGGAGGCCCGCGGCATACTCGTCCGCGGCCGCTGCCAACTGCCGCAGCGACCATTGCGCGTCGCCGGCCAACCCGCGCAACCGCGCGGTCGCCGTGCGGCTGGTGGCCACGGCGGCCAGCACGCCGGGCCAGTCCCCGAACTGGGCCGCACGTTGCGCCGCAGCCGCCGCAGCGTCAGGAGGCAGCGAACCCGCGCAAGCCACCACGCCTTGGGCGGCGCGCCGTGCGACGTAGCTCGCATGGAACAGGGCATCGAGTTGCGGTCGATCGTCCCAGAGGATCGGCCCAGTCGCCGTGAGTTCACGCCAACGTTCGGGCTCGCTCGCGTGTGCACACAAACCGGCGAAGGCCTCGGCATCGGCGCGGTCCAAACGTGCCCCCGCACCCCTGGCAAGGCGCAGGCGGGTTGGGTCGGGCGGCTCGCCACGCACGGCGACCACCAGGAAGTTGCGGGATCTAGGCACCTGCAGGGCTCGCGCATGACCGAACACCGCGGCAATGGTGCTGCCGATCGCGGCGAGCACCGGGTCGTCGTGGCGTAGACCGCCGACATTGCACGCCAACACGCCACCAGGCTCGAGGTGTGCGTGGGCTGCGGCGAAGAACTCCCGACTGGCCAGGTGGGCCGGCACGTAGACTTGGTGCGCGTAGGCGTCGACGTGGATCACGTGCCAACGCCGGTCCGCCCGCTCGAGCGCCACCCGCCCGTCGATCGGCCAGCGGGCCCCGTTCGCCTTGGGGCCAGGAAACCAACGGTCCCCGAGCGCCATCGTGACGGCATCGCTGTCGACCGCATCGACACTCGCCCCAGGGTGCACTGCCGCGTACACGGTGCGCAGGCTGCCCGCAGCGTCACCGATCGACAGCACGCGCGCCTGGCCAGGGTCCGCAGGCCAGGCGGCGAGCAGCGGCGCCAAAGCGTGCCAATCGTAGTAGGCTCCTCCGGTCAGAGCCGAACCGGCCACCGACACCGAATGGAAGGAATCGAGGCCCTCGTTGAGCAGCAGCAAGGTGCGGTCGGGGCCGGTCTCGGCCCGTTCCCGCACCACTTGCAGAAACTGCTGGCGGCTCTCGACCTCCGCCAGCAGTTCGCGGCCAGCCAAGGGCGCCCGCATCGGACCGAAAGGCAACGCGGCGCCGCCCCCCAGCAGCAGCGCCCCTGCGAGCAACCGTGACCGCCGACCGGGCGCGGCCAAGGCCGCCGCCAACCACAACAGCGCCCCGGCAGCGACCAGAGTCGCCCGGCAGCCGAACATCGGCACCAACCAATGCGTGCAAGCAAACGTGCCGAACAGACTGCCGATCGTGCCGGAGGCCGAGACCAGCCCAGCGCTTCGCCCCACCGGTTCCCCGGCTCGCACCAGCAAGGCGACCAGCAAGGGGCCCAAGCCGCCGAGCGCCACCAGCGGTAGCGCGAACAGCAGTGCCGTGGCGACGAACGAGCCACGCACCATGGCCGGCATCGCGGCATCGAGCGGCAAGTCCGCTGGCAACAGCCACGGACCGATCCAGCCCGACACGAAGGGCGCGGCACCGAGCCCGAGGCCGGCCGCGGCCAACAGCCCAGCAGCCCACCGAGCCGCATCGGCGCGGCGCGCCAACCGCCCGCCCACCACGGCACCGGCGGCCAGGGCGCCGAGCATCACGCCGATGACGTTGGTCCAGACGTAGGCAGAGTCGCCGAAGTGCGGCGCCTGGAGTCGCACCGCCGCGAGCTCGGCCACCATGCTGGCGGCTCCCGCCAACAGAGCCACTGCGCTGGCGCGCCCTCGCGCGAGCTCCTTCACTTGCCGTCGGTGCTCGCAGGCTTGTCGTCGGCCTTCGCCGGCTTCGGCACCAACGAGTCGTACTTGACCGGGAACAAGAACTCCCAGTCGCGGCGCTGCACGACCTGCCGCTCCAGCAGGAACAGGTCCCTGGTGCGCTTCTCACTGACCGCCTTGTCGTTGACGACCACCGTGAACTCCTTGTCGAGGTCGAGCAAGTCGTCGTTCAGGTAGAGCGTGAAGCCCTCGATGCCGCGAGCTTTCACCACCAAGCGGTTGCTGGTGCGATCGGCCACGACCTCGATGCGCGGCCGATCGGCCAGAGGCGCCTTGTGCAACACTTCCATCTTGCCGATCTCGACCCAGTAGGCACTGCGGAACCGGTCGTCGTTCGGCTCGATCACGACCTTGCTGGGTGCGATGTTGCGCTTCTGCTTCTGCATCCAGGCGTCGATCTCGGCGGCCGCAGCCTTGTGCGGGTACTCGTCGGTGGTCTCCAACACGGTCACCGAACCGGCCTGCAACGCCTCGAGCTTGGCCTGCAGCGCCGCCACGGCCTCGGCCGTCTTCGCCGACTTCAGCAAGAGGACCGGCATCCCGGTGAGGCTGCCAAAGCGCAAGTCGTCGGGCATCACCGCATGGCGCAGGACCAGTCCGGCGAAGCGCGTGGGAAACACCGACGCGAAGCGCAGACCGAAGCCGCTGGTGCCGCGACCACAGTCGAGGAACAGCCGACCGCGGTCGTAGGTCATCGACTGGTTGGTCAGGGCGAACGACTGGAACACCGTCGCAAAACGCTTGGCCTCCTGGGCGTCTTGGCCGTCTCGGCTGAAATCCGGCACCGGGTCCATTTCGATGCCAGCAGGCAGGTGCACGACGTGCACGAGGGCTTCGAGCAGGGGGGTCTTGTCGAACACCTCGGCGAACCACCTGTCGCCATCGACCCACGACGCAGCCTGGTCGGCCGCCGTGGTGCCGGGCAGCGCCAGGATCGTGCGCACCGCCTTCTGCGGTTTGTAGCCCTTGGGCACGGCCACCGTGTACTCGATGCCAGACTCGCGGTCCTTCTCCTTGCGCACGGCCCCTGGCTGGACGCGCGGGGCACCGGCAGGGAAGCATGCGTCGTAGACGGCGCGCAGATCGGCCATCGAAGCGAGCAGGTTGCCCTTCTTGCTGCGCAACTCCCATTCGCCTCGCATGGCGTCCTTGGCCTTGTCGCGTGGCTTGCCCGCCTTCTCCCGGTCCTTGCTCGACTCGGCGCGCTCGTAGGTGTCGAGAGCGTCGAAGTACTTGACGATCTTGTCGCGCAGCGAGGCCTGCTCGTTGGCCGTGAGCAGCGGCGGCCGTTCGGCAGTGGCAGGCGAATCGCCCTGCGGCGCGCAAGCGAGCAGGGCGTGGAGAGCGCAGGAAGCCAAGTGGGCCATGCGGAGGGGCTTGGATGGGGTCTGGGTTGGGCCGCGGCGCCGGACACCGGGGCAGGAGGAACGGCTCGCCCAGACTACCGCCGCGGCCCCAAGGCCACCACCGGGCAGGCGGGTTCGCCGACGGCTCCAGGCCGCAACCGAGGCCCCCCGGCCCGCGGCCAGGTCCGCACCGGGACTCCAGGGCGCCGTTGCATTCCCCGCGCCGCAGCCGATGATCGACGTGTGGCGCATCGACGCGTGGCGATCCTCGGTTGCACCGGCTCAGTGGGCCGGCAGGCACTCGACATCGTGGCCACCCACCCCGAACGCTTCGAGGTGGTGCTGTTGGCGGCCCACGAGAATGCCGCAGCCCTCGGCCAAGCGGCTGCACAGCACCGGCCGGGCCACGCCTGCCTGACCGGGCGTGCCGAGCCGCCGGAGCTGCCGCCTGGTTGCGAATTCCGCCGCGGGGAAGCCGGCCTGCTCGAAGCCCTCGACCGGGCCGAGCCAGACGTGGTGCTGAACGCCATCACCGGCGCCGCCGGGCTACCGGCATCGGCTTGGACCTTGGGCCACGGCCGGACCCTGGCCCTGGCCAACAAGGAATCGTTGGTGCTGGCCGGTCCGTTGCTGCGGGATTTGGCGCGGCGCACGGGCGCACGGATCCTGCCGGTCGACAGCGAGCACTGTGCGGTGTTCCAGTGTCTCGGGCAGGAACCCCTCGCGAACGTGCGGCGCATCTGGCTCACCGCCTCCGGCGGGCCGTTCCGCACCCGCCCGCTCGACAGCTTCGGCTCGATCACCAAGGCCGAGGCACTGCGCCATCCAACCTGGACGATGGGGCCGCGGATCACGGTTGGCAGCGCGACCATGATGAACAAGGCCTTCGAGGTGCTCGAGGCGCACTGGCTGTTCGACCTGCCGGCCGAGCGCATCGAGGTGCTGATCCACCCGCAGAGCATCGTGCACTCGATGGTCGAATTCGTCGACGGTTCGATGCTGGCGCAGTGCGGTGTGCCGGACATGCGCGTGCCGATCCTGTATTGCCTGGGTTGGCCGGACCGCCTGCCGTTCGCCTTCGAGCCGTTCGACCCGCGCCGCTGGGCGCAGCTGGAGTTCGCGCCGTGCGACCCGGCCCGCTACCCCGCCGTGCCGCTGGCGTACGAAGTACTCCGTGCGGGCGGCGACGGCGGGGCGGTGTTGAACGCAGCCGACGAAGTCGCCACTGCGGCGTTCCTGGCCGGCGAGCTCGGCTTTCCCGAGATCACCACGACCGTGGCCCAGGTGGTGCGCGAGCGCACCGCCCGGCCGATCCGCTCGCTGGCGGACGTGGCGGCTGCCGATGCAGCAGCACGCCGTCGCGCGCAGGACCTCATCCTCGAACGAGTGCGCTGAATGCAGTTCACCAGCATCCTGTGGGCCGCTCTCGGCATCGGCCTCCTGATCTTCGTGCACGAACTGGGCCACCTGCTGGCAGCCCGCTTGGCCGGCGTGCGGGTCGAGGTGTTCTCCCTGGGCTTTGGCCCGCGGCTCGCCGGAGTGGTGCTCCGCGGCACCGACTACCGATTGTCCTTGGTGCCGTTCGGCGGCTACGTGATGGTCGCGGGCCAGGATCCTGGGGATCGCCGCTACCCGGCACGGGAGGCGTTGCACAGCAAAACGGTCGGACAGCGCGCGTTGTTCTGGTCGGGCGGCGTGCTGATGAACGTGCTGTTCGCCCTGGTGGTGTTTCCCCTGGTGTTCCATGCCGGCGTGCCGTTCGTGGCACCGGTGGTCGGCTCGGTCGACCCCGGCAGCGCGGCCTGGGAAGCTGGCATCGCCACTGGCGACCGCATCGTCGCCGTGCAGGGCAAGGCGATGTATTCGTTCGAGAACCTGTCGGTGGAGATCGCACTGCACGGCGGTCGCCCGCTGACGCTGGCCCTGCGCGGGCCGGATGGCGCCGAACGCTCGGCTGTGGCGACGCCGCACTTCGACGCCGAAGCGGGCCTCTACACCCTGGGCATCCGCCCGGCCGTGGTCGACGAGCCGCCGCCGCTGCAGGTGCCAGCCACAGGCCCAGCCGCGGCGGCCGGGGTGCGTGAAGGCGATCGCCTGGTGGCAGTCGGCGGACAACGCACCACGGGCGGCGGCTTGCCGGCAGCACTGCGTGCCCTGGCGGCAACCGACGGTGCGCCGCTGACCATGCAACTGCAGCGCGGCGAAGCAACCGTCGAATTGACGGTGCCACCGCGCGCCCTGCCCCTCGCCGAGCAACCACCGCGCCTCGGGGTCGTGCCGATGGCCGACACCGTGCTCGGCATCCGTCAGGACGCAGCCTTCGTGCGCCGGCTCGGTCTGCGCGCCGGCGATCGGGTGTTGGCAATCGACGGCCAACGCCTCCTGGACGGCACCCTGACCACTGCCGCATCGGGACAAGGGCCCCTGCGACTGTTGGTGCAACGCGGCAGCGAACGGCTGCCACTCGAGCAACCGGCCACCGCCGAGGAACGCGCCGAGCTGGTGCGCTGTGTGGCGCTTGGCGCCGTCGACACCCTGCAGGTCGTACCCGCCGCCGACAGCGCGGCTCTCGCCGCGGGCGTGCGCGCCGGCGATCGCGTGGTGGCGGTCGACGGCCAGCCGCTGCGCACGTGGAGCGACCTGCGCAGTGCGATCGAGCGCGCTGGGGACCGCGCCGTGCGGCTGTCTCTGCAGCGCCCCGAGACCGCGTGGCAGGCCCATTCCGGAGCCAGCGGCGGCGGCGCCGAACAGCCGGTGGAGCTCACCGTCGCACCCCGCCGCGAGGTGGCGTTCGACTGCGGCGTGGTGCCCATGCTCACCGAACGGCGCGAGGAAGTGCGCGCCGCATCGCTGGGCGAGGCGCTCCAGCTCGGCTGGGTCTGTTCGCTCGACCTGGTCAAGCAGCTCTACGTGACGCTGAAGCGCGTGCTGACGGGCGACGTCGGCGCGAAGAACCTCGGCGGCATCATCCGCATCAGCCAGTTCAGCTACCAGGCCGCACAACGCGGCCCGAGCTGGTTCTGGTACTTCCTGGCGATGCTCAGCGTGAACCTGGGCTTCGTCAACCTCCTGCCGGTGCCGGTGCTCGACGGCGGCCACCTGCTGTTCCTGCTGATCGAACGCATCAAGGGCTCACCGGTCAGCACGCGGGTACTCGGCTACAGCCAGATCCTCGGCCTGGTGTTCGTGTTGCTGCTGGTGCTGTTCGTCACCTACCACGACATCCTGAGGCTGTTCTGAGGCATCGGCACGTGTCCGTCGCCACCACCCCAGTGTCTCCCACCCGCCCACCGCTCTGGCTGTCGGTGTTGCAGTTGGTGCGGGTGGGCACCTTGTTCTCTCCGGCCGCCGATGTGGTTGCATCGTGGTGCGTGGCAGGGCTGCCCTGGCGAGCCGAAGCGGCGCGTGCGGCGCTGGCCAGCGTGGCCTTGTACGCGGCCGGCATGGTGTGGAACGACATTGCCGACCGCCGGCTCGACGCCGTACAACGCCCCGAACGGCCGTTGCCGAGCGGTCGTGTGTCGCTGGCCCTCGCTCTGGCACTCGGCACGGCGCTGCTGGGGATCGGACTCGCCGTGTCGCCATGCCGAGGCCACCACGGCCTGATCGCGGCGCTGGTGCTCTGCTACGACTTCCTCGGCAAGCGCGTCGAGTGGCTCGGCGCGCTGAACATGGGCCTCCTGCGGGCGTTGAACCTCGCCACCGCACTCGCAGCGGGCGGTGCCACAGTCGGCGAGGGACCGCGCACCGCCCTGCTCTCCGCCAGTGCGTGCTACGGCCTGTACATCCTGGCCGTCACCGTGCTGGGCATCTTCGAGGACGCCGAACCAGTTCGCCCCCGCGCGGTCGCTGCGGTCCAGGCGGCACCGCCGCTTGCCGCATGCTGCGGCCTGCTCGCAGTGCAGCAAGGACTCTGGCCGGCACCGCTGCTGGCGTTGTTGCCCGTGCTGTGGTTCGCGCGGCGCAACCGGCTGCGCACGCATTGGGATCGAGCGGCGATCCGCGCATCGATGACCTGGCTGCTGCTCGGCACCATGCTCTACACCAGCCTCCTGGCGCTGGCCGCTGGCCAACCGTGGGCGGCCGCGGGCATCGCCGCGGTGATCGTGCCCGCACGCTGGATCGCGCGGCGCATCGCCCTCACCTGACCCGAAGCCACGACCAGCTGCCCCTGAACGGGGAGGCTGGGCCGGAGTCAGGCCGTCGGCGCCGCGACCGCGCCCATGGCACGCAGCCGCGTCTGCCACGCCGCGCGCGCTTCTTCCTGCGTCATGGTTCCCGAGCGCACCAGACCGCGCAAGGCCTCCTGGAACGCGGCGAGCCCGGTCTTGCCGTCGCCGGCTGGGATCGGAGTCTCGGACGCTGCCCCCGGCCGCTCCACCGCAGGCGCCTCCACCTGGGCGGAGCCGGTCGGGTCGGCGACCGCCGCAGCTTCAGCATCGGGCGCGGCCACGGGACTGCCTGCGGCAGGACCCGCCCCACTGTGCGCGGTGGCCACCTCGGCGCCACGCAGCTCACCGCGCACCGCGGACACCGCCGTGGCGAACGGATCCTGGCCGATGTGGCGGTCCGGCAACTCGGCGGTGCCAGCCCAGCGGAACTCGTCGAGAGGCTGGCCGACCAGATTCTGTACGCTGGGCTCGAGCCGTTGCTCGGCAACCGTCCCCCGCCGCTGCTGCAGCACCCCGAGCACGAAGCCATTCATGCGCGCCAGGGCATCGATCAAGAACGACTCGACTTCGCGCTCCAGCCGCTGACCGACCTCGGCCTCGGCCTCGCGGGAGACTCGCTCGACGATGCCAGCCGCTTGGCGCGTGGCAGCCGCGAAGAAATCGTGCACTTCGCGGGTGAGCTGCTGATCGCGCTCCTCGCGCGCCTCCACGGCTTCGAGCTCCCGCAGCGCGTCGCTGCTGAAGTTGCCGCTGGTGACGTTGCCGACCTTGGCGCGCAAGCGCTGCCGTTCGCGGCGGAACGCCTCGAAACCGGAATCTCCGTGTTTGCCGTGCATGGGTGCCTGTGGGGGGACGCTGGCTCTGCCACCGGCCAGCGCCCCGTTCCGGCTATCGAGTGCGCCTGCCGCGAGCTTGATCGCACCCACGCAGAGTCCCGAATCGAGACGTGGCCGGCGGCCCCGAGACCGCGCAGGAAGTTGCCGTAGCGCAGTGGCATGGGCCGCAACCTCCCGGAATACTCGGCGGCATGTCTGCGGCTCGGTGGCCAGCGCTGGGCAATCTCGGCGCACTGCTCTCATGGTGCGGCGTCGTGGCGCTGCTGGCCGGGTTCTGGATGCCCGTCCGGTCGGCGCAGCGCACTGCCGATGCCGAGCAGTTGGCGGAACAGCTCAACGAACACCTGTTGCAAGCCAGCCTGGGCTGCCCCAACGCACTCGAGCCCGACGATCTGCCCGCGGTGTTGGCACGGTTCTGGGGTCTGGCCGCTCGCGACCGCCTGCCGGTGGACGACCTGGAGGTTCTGGTGCCACCCGCGGACCTCCTGCTGTTGCTCGGCAACCGCGACTACTTGTTCCATCTGGCTGCGGTGCCGCCCGACCCGCAGGCCGTGGTGTCACCAGACTCCTGCCCGACCTACGCCGCCGTGGCATGGCCCCGCCACGCGGACAGCCTGGGGCACACCGTGTTCTTCTCGCCCAGCGATGCGCTGCCGGCCCGAACCCGCAACTTGGTCGGGCGACACTTCGGCATGGGCAACCACCGCCCGATGCCCGGGCAGCAGCACCGCCGCCTGCGTTCGGCCAGCAGTGGCCAGCGGAGCTACCGCAGCAGCAATGACGAACGTTGGATCGAGGGGGCCCCGCCAGACCAGCGGAGTGGCGTCAAAAGTACTCGTTGAGCCACTCGGTGAAGAGGGTGCGCAAGGGGCGCTCCTCGCGTTGCCGGGCTTGGTCCAAGCGCCGCGCGTCGTCGAGCGTCACGGAGCGCGGCACCAGCAGGTTCAGCGCCAGCACGCGCAACTGGGGCAGTTCCTCGCGATCGAACAGCACCTCGCGGAGAGCGCCAAGGCAGACCGAGCCCAACTCCGGCACGTTGCGGTCGATGGCCAAGCCGGAGAGGATCGGCAACAGCACCGCCCGACGCCGGTAGTCCGTCCGGGGCAACTCCCGGTAGCGGGACACCAGTGTCTGCTCCGCACCACGGATGTTCAGCATCAACGTCGGCAGGTAGGTGATCGTGGTGAGACGCTCGCCGGTGGCGGTGCGCTCCACCAACCGCTCTGGCCCGGTGAACACCTGCCACAGGGCCGCGGTCGCTTCCTCGCAGCGCATCGCCGCGAGCGCTTGCAGGAACCCGCGGCCTTCCCCTTCGGGAGCCGCAGCGAACCGCGCCGTGAACAGCGGCACGGCCCGCGGGTCGCCACTCTGCGCCAGCAAATGCAACAGAATCTGCAGGCGGACCCCCGTCGCCGCGGGCACTTCGGTGAGCATGGCCGCCACGGTCTCGGGACGACCACGACGCGTCAGCTCACGCAGGGCCAACGCGCGCGTCTCGACCGGCTCTTCCGGCCCGGCCAGGAATTCGAACACGGCGGTGGCGTCCGCATCGGCACTGGCCGCCAGAACCTTCGCCAGCTCGAAGCGAACTTCGGCGCGCGGATGGCTCGACAGCCGGAGCAAGTCGTCGCGTAGATCGCCAACCGGCCCCCGCGCCGAGGCGCGGATCGCCGGGCCGAGCAAGGACATGTCGGTTCCCGACAACGCCTCGTGCAGCCAAGCCGTGCCGACGCTGTCCCCCGCGGCGTGCAACAGGCCCGCGAGCACCGACCGCCACTCCCCGGTCGCACCCGTCCATCGCTCGCGCAACACCGCTGCCGCTAGAGGCACCGGCAATGCCAGGGCCTCCTGCATGATCTGCTCCTGCACCGCCTCGGGCAACTGCTCGCGCAGCAGCGCGGCGAACAGCTCGACCGCAGCGTCGGGCAACCGCAGGCGGACGGCGCGCAGCCAGGCGGTGCGAGCCCGCCCATCCATCTGCTTGAACCATGCATACATTTGCCGCACCGTCGCCGGGCGCGACGAGGTTGCCAAGGCGCACAGCGCAGCTTGACGAACCTGGGCGTTGGGGTGTTCCAACGCCCGCTGCAGCGGCGCGTCGAACTCGGGGTTGGCCATCTTGCCCATCGCCTCGACGACGTTGCGCACCACGTCGGGGCCGAGGCTCTGGTTGCCGATCGCCGCATCCATCGCTTCGACCAAGGGCTCGACGGCGTCTTCGGGAGCGTGCCAGAAGAACTCCATGGCCATCAACCAAGCTTCGCGCCGAGCACCCTGCAGGTTCGCCACCACCCGCGCGAGCGCCTGACGACGGGTGCGCTGGTATTCACGACCGGTCGAGGGTGGGTAGGTGAGTTGCACCGGGAAGTCGGCGTGGAATGGCTGCAGACCGTACGGATTGTCGGTCGCGACGCCGGCAGGAGTGTCCTTGGCCTGGGGGGTCCCGGCCTCGGCGGCCTGGGCCGCACAACGCGCCGCCGCTCCGAGAGCCAGCAGCAACACCGCACCGAACTGCAACATCACCATGGAGCAGTTCTTAGTCCACCGCCGGCTTCCCGTCACCCGCCGTTTCCAAAGCGCTGAGGAGCAATCCCCCCCACCCCCTGGGCAAGCCACCCAGGGGGGCCCTCGGCGGGCGACTCGCGACGGCGGCCGCGCGCGCTTCCGCGGTCCACCCAGGCGTCAGTTCAGCTCGGGCAGAGGCCCGGTCAGCGTCTTCAGGAATGTGACGATCGAAGCAACTTCCTCCGGCTTCAGCGTCTTGCCGAGCTGGTACTCCGCCATGTTCGAGACGGACTCCTCGAGCGTGGCGATGCTGCCGTCGTGGTAATAGGGCGCAGTCTTCTCGCAGTTCAGCAAGGACGGCACCTTGAACAGGAACTTGTCGCTGTCGCTCTTGGTCACGGCCGCGCGGCCTTCGTCCTTGGTCGGGTAGGGCTTGACCACGCCGAGCTTCTGGTACATCGAGCCCCCCAGCAGACTGCCCATGTGGCAAGCTTGGCACCCGACGTCCAGATACGTCTTCAGACCGAGCTTCTCCTCGTTGCTGAGCTGGGCCTTGCCGGCCAAGAAGTCCTCGAACTTCGAGGTGGTGGTCAAGGTGCGCTCGAAGGCGCCGATGGCATACTGGAAGTTCTTCACCGCCACCGACTCCGGGCCGGGGAACGCCTTGGCGAAGGCGGCGACGAGTTCGGGCTTGGCTTGCAGCTTGGCCAACAGCTCGGCCTCGTCGGCAACGCCGTGCTCGACCGGATTGAGCACCGGACCGATCGCCTGCTCCTCGACGGTTGCCGCACGGCCGTCCCAGAACTGGGCGAACTGCTTGGCTGCGTTGTAGACGGTCGGCGTGTTGCGCTCGCCGAGCGTGCCCGTGCTGCCCGGGGAGGTCTTCTTGCCGTCCTGTCCATAGTTCTTCAGGTCGTGGCAGGAAGCGCAGCTCAGGTTGCCGTTCTTCGACAGGCTCTGGTCGTGGTAGAGCAGCTTGCCGAGCGCCACCTTTTCGGGGGTGCCCGGGTTGTCGACCGCGGGTGCCGCGGGCGGCATGGTGAAGAGGGCCTTCACCAGCTCCATGTCGATGCGCACCGGAGCCGCCGGCTTCTTGGCGCCGGTCTCCTTGGCCGCCGGCGCTTGCGGCTGGCTTTCGGCCGCGGCGGGCGTGCTGGGAGCACCCGGGGCAGGGGTCGGCGCTGGCTGGTTGCCACCGCCGCAAGCAGGGACGAACAGCAGCGCCGCAGCGCTGCACCACCACCAGAACACGTTCTTCATGCGCATCGCAGTAGGCTAGGGGACCACCGGCCGGTGGCCAAGCACGAGCAACGCCGCGACTCGACCCGGATTTCGTCCGCCCCCCCACCGCTCGGCCCACGCTCCCCCATGGCATCGCGCAATCTCCCTCTGGTTCTGGCCAGCACTTCGTCCTACCGCCGCACGTTGCTGGCGCGGCTCGGCGTGCCGTTCACCTGGATCGCGCCAGGCGTCGACGAAGCCGCAGCCAAGGCCACCGCCAGCGCCCCCGACGCGCTGGCCAGCCTGCTGGCCCGCGCCAAAGCCGCAGCCGTGGCCCGCGGGCAACCGGATGCCGTGGTCATCGGCAGCGACCAAGTGGTAGCCGTCGACGGGCTCGTGCTGGACAAACCAGGCGACCGCGAACGCGCGATCGCCCAACTGCAGCGACTGCGCGCGCGCAGCCACCGGCTGATCACCGCCGTGGCGATCGCCCACCCGGGCGGGTGGTGCGAATTCGCCTGCGAAGCGGTCCTGCACATGCGTCCGCTCGACGACCCGGAGATCCTGCGTTACGTGGACCGCGACCAGCCGTTCGACTGCGCCGGCAGTTACAAACTCGAACAGCTCGGCATCGCCCTGTTCGATGCGATCGCAACCGACGACCACACCACCATCACCGGCCTGCCGTTGCGGCAACTGGCGCAGGCCCTGCGCGGCCTCGGCTTCGCCATTCCCTGACCACGAGGCCCGGCCACCACGCGGCCCGGTCACTCGGCGATGTGCACCGGCCGGTCGTTGCGCTGGGCGTGGAGCTGCCGCAACCGTTCGGCGTCGACACCGGCCGGCCGCAGCAGCACGGCTGGCTGCGCCGGGAACGGTGCACCGGCCTGCCACTGGGCGAGCACCCGGTTGCCGAACTGGGCCGCGGCATCGGCCGGCAGCAGAAAATCGTAGCCGACCAACGCCGGGGCCAGATCCGGCACCTGCCGCAAGCCGCGCAGGGCTTGGTAGCGCACCGCCAGGTAAGGGTCGTCGAGCAAGCGGCCGAGCACAGGCGGCAACCACGCAGTGCCCGCGGTCTGGGTTGCGGCAGGCCAGGCTGTGCTCCAGGCGGCCAGAGTGCGAACCGCCGCGTCGCCGGTGAGCAACCACCGCACACCGGCCGCCACTTCCCGCTGCTCGGCGTCGAGGGCCGGCACCGCGCGGCCGTACCATCGGTGCAGCGCCGCGGCCGTCCAAGCCAACGTCTGGTCGAGGTGGCACAGGTTGCAAGCGTTCGGCCGGCCCGTGGCCAGTTCGACCGCCACGTCCGGCGAGTGGATCCGGTGGCTGCGCGAGGCCTTCATCAAGCCGAAGGCGGTGTGCGGCATGTGGCAGTTCATGCACTCGCTGCCAGGCGAATCCGCCGCATGATGGCTGTGCGCCGCGAGCCCAGCCGGCGTGCCGAGGGCCGGATGGCATGCCACGCAGGCCGCGTTGCCGCGTGCGCCGGGCCGCAGTTGGTCGTCGGACCAAGTCGCATCGGTTGGACCGTCGCCCCCGTGCATCGCATGGCACGAACTGCAATCCATCTGCCGCGAACCATGGCCCCGCGAGTAACACGGCGAACCCAGCAGCCCCTGGTACTCGCGGCCGGACAGACGCACTTCGCCATCGGCCCAGAACGCATCGGCGAGAAAGCCCGGCCGCGCGCGCAGCACGCGCGCGAGTTCGGGGGCGGTGCGCGCCGCCGGCTCGACCACCAGATTGCTCGCGTGCAGGTCCTGGCCCGGCCGGTAGACCAGGCCGTGTTCGCGCCACGCTTCGGCGTGCTCTTGGCGCAGGATGTTCACCGAATGGCACTGCCCGCACACCTGCGCCGAGCGCGCGGCGCCGAGACGGGTCGGCTGCACGATGGTCGGGTCGCCCCCCGCATCGGCGTGCTGCCGGTAGCGGCGCAGCGGGTTCTGGTTCGCGGCCACGTGCGCGCCACCAGGGCCGTGGCACGCCTCGCAGGCGATGCCGAGCTCTGCCACCTCGGTGTCGCACCGGCCGATGTCGACCCGCGGCCGCACCTGGGTCGCATGGCACATGTGGCAGTTCTGGTTCCACGCACCGGGCTCGGGCGGCTCCTTCTGCTCCTGGGGCAACACGAACACCGCCGACAGCGGCAACCAGCGTTGCTCGGCGCGCTGGTAGACCAACGGCACCGGAGCGAGTTCGCGGCCTGCGCCGGTCGAGTACCAAAGCACCTGCAAATGGTGCGAGCCGGTCGACTGCACCACCGGCCGTTGCACCCGGCCCGGTTGTGCGCCACCCCGAACGAAATCGACCCACAAAGCGTCCCCGCGCCAGTCCAACACCAGCGGCTGGTCGGCCCAGACCAACTCGAGCCGTTCGAACGCCGCGGCCACCGTGTCCCGGCGCACCTCCTGGGTCATGGTGCGGTGGTAGGACCGGTGCCAGCTCGCATGCTCCGCCGCATGGCAGCTACGGCAGGCAGCCGAGCCGACGTAGCCCCCGGTCGGCGCCACGCGCGGCCGCAGCACTTCGGGGGGTGCCGGCGGGCGATCCAGCGCCAGCGCCATGGACGCAGCGCCAAGCCCGGCTGCCGTCACCCACCAACGCAGCCCCCCCGCCACGCCGGCACCCAGCCGCCAGAACGGCACGACCACGCCGAGCACGCACAGCACCACACACCAGGACAGCACAATGGGCTAGCCTACCGGGTGTCGCCGTCCAGTGGCCACGCGCACGCGCACACCGGCGGTTGGATTTCGCCGGCTGCGAACGCGCCGACATCGCCTACCCACCATGCGCAAAGCCGTCACTCCCTCCTTCCTCCTGGCCCTGGCCACGGCCGCGGGCACGGCCATGGGTACGGCAACGGCCCAGTGGTCCGCCGTGACGACCAACAACAGCCCGTCGGGACGTACCGACGCCGCCTGCGCCCACCAGCTCGGCACCGGCACCTCGGTACTGTTCGGCGGCGTGGGCGTCAGCCCGTTCGTACTGCGCTCCGACACCTGGACCTACGACGGCACCGACTGGACCCAGGCCACGCCGAACACGTCCCCCTCGGCGCGCTTCGGCATGGCCATGGTGCACGATCTGGCGCGCGGCCGCTGCGTCATGTTCGGCGGCATCGCGAGCATGGTCTCGATCGCCCTGCCGAACAACCAGACCTGGGAGTGGGACGGCTCCAACTGGGCCCAAGCCGCCCCGACCAACAACCCGGCCGGCCGGGCCCACTACGGCTTGGCCTACGATGTCGGCCGCCAGCGGGTGGTACTGTACGGCGGCTCGACCAACCCTGGGCAGCTGATCACCTCGAACGAGACCTGGGAGTACGACGGCATCACCTGGCGGCAGGTGGCGCAGACGGCCGCGGCGAACCCGGGGCCGCGGCAGTATCCGGGCATGGCCTACCACCCACTGTCCGGGCGCACCGTGTTGTTCGGCGGCATCAACCCGCAGACCGGCGGCAACAGCGACACTTGGCAGTTCGACGGCACCGCGTGGACCCTCGCGACCAACGCCGGCGCCACCCCGGCGCCGCGCAACGCGCCGAAGCTCGCCTACGACGTGGCCCGCGGAACCCTGTTGATGCAGGGCGGCAGTGTGCCGGCCACCGGCGCACCGATCGACGAAAGCTGGGACTGGGACGGTGTCGGCTGGCGACGCCTGTTCGTGCCCCAACCGACTTCGCGCAGCCGCAGCCATCTCGTGTACGACGCAGCCCGCGGCCGCATGGTGCTCTGGGGCGGCGCAACGCCGGGCAACCAGGGGCCGACCGACACCTACGAATTCGGCCCGTTCGTCACGGAGATCGGGCCCGGCTGCGCTGGCGGCGGTGGCGTGCCGCTGCTGGCCGCCAGCTCGACCCCGCGTCTTGGCACCACCCTGACCACCACCATGACCCAGTTGGCGCCGTGGACGACGTTCGGCGCGATCGCCGCCGGGTTCAGCACCTACCAGCCGAGCCTGCCGCTCGACGCCCAGGGCCTGCCCGGCTGCGCACTGCACGTGCAGGCGCAGGCCATGGTGTTCCTGCCGGTGGTCGGCAACGCGGTGACGGTGTCGATCCCGCTGCCGGCCAGCGCCGGGCTGCTCGGCGTGCAGCTCAGCCAGCAGGGCCTGTCGCTCGACCCACCGGCCAACTTCGCCGGCATGGTGGTCAGCAACGCCATCACGGCCGTGCTGGGTTGGTGACTGTCGCTGGCCTTTCGGCGCGCGCTGGCCGTAGGATCGCCGGCGCATGACTGGCCAGAGCTTGTTGGTCGAACTGTTGGTCGAAGAACTGCCGCCGAAGGCGCTGAAGCAACTCGGCGCGGCCTTCGGCGCCCTGCTGCACGAACGGCTCGCGGGCCTCGGCCTGTGCCGTGCCGACGCCACCGCCACCACCTTCGCCACACCACGCCGGCTCGCCGTGCGCATCGCCGAGGTGCTGCCACGCGCAGCCGACCAGGCGGTGCGCCAAAAATTGGTGCCGGTGTCGGTTGGACTCGATGCGAACGGCCAGCCGACCCTCGCGCTGCAGAAGAAGCTGGCCGCCCTCGGCGCGCCGGCGGATGCGTTCGGGCGCCTGCAGCGCGCCAGCGACGGCAAGGCCGAGGCGCTGTTCCTCGACACGGTGGTCGCCGGCATCGCCCTGCCGGCCGGCCTGCAGCAAGCGCTCGACGGCACCCTCGCGGCACTGCCGATCCCGAAGGTGATGACCTACCAAGCCGCCGACGGGTGGAGCCCGCTGCGCTTCGTGCGCCCGGCCCACGGCTTGGTGGCGCTGCACGGCAGAGACGTGGTGCCGGTGCAGGCCCTCGGCCTCGCGGCCGGGCGCCAGACGCGCGGCCACCGCTTCGAGTGCAGCCTCCCGGTGCTCGAACTGCGCTCGGCCGATGCCTACGAGACCCAACTGGAGCAGGAAGGTGCCGTGGTGGCATCGTTCGCCGCCCGGCGCAAAGCGATCGCCGAGCAGTTGCAGCAGCTCGCCAACGCCGAAGGCCTGCGACCGATCGACGACCCGGCGCTGCTCGACGAAGTCACTGCCCTGGTCGAACGGCCGCAGGTGCTGCGCTGCCAGTTCGAGCCAGAGTTCCTGGAAGTGCCGCAGGAGTGCCTGATCCTGACCATGAAGCAGCACCAGAAATACTTCCCGTTGCTGGATGCGCAGGGGGTGCTGACCAACCAGTTCCTGGTGGTGGCGAACGTGCGCCCAACCGACCCCAGCGCGGTGGTCACGGGCAACGAACGGGTGGTGCGGCCGCGCCTCGCCGACGCGCGGTTCTTCTACCAACAGGACCGCAAGAAGCCGCTGGCCGCGCGCCTGCCGGGCCTCGACCAGGTCGTCTACCACCAAAAACTCGGCAGCCAGGGCGAACGCGTCCAGCGGCTGCGCCACTGCGCAGCGGCTCTCGGCGAACGCCTCGGCGGCTCCGCACTCGCGGCCACCGCGGCGCGCGCAGCCGAGTTGGCCAAAACCGATCTGCTGACCGAGATGGTCGGTGAGTTCCCGGAGTTGCAGGGCATCATGGGCGGCTACTACGCGCGGCACGACGGCGAGCCGGAGGCGGTGGCCCAGGCGATCGAAGACCACTACCGGCCGCGCTTCCAGGGCGATGCGCTGCCGCGCGAACTCGCCGGACTGTGCGTGGCGCTGGCCGACAAACTCGACACCCTGGTGGGCCTGTTCGGCATCGGGCAGTTGCCGACCGGCGACAAGGATCCGTTCGCGCTGCGGCGCCACGCACTCGGTGTGGTGCGCATGCTGATCGAGCGCGACCTGCCGCTGCGGCTCGACGACCTGCTGCGCACCGCGGCGGTCGGGTTCGGCGCGAAGATCACCGATCCGACTGCGGCGCTGCTCGGGTTCGTGTTCGAGCGGCTCGCGTTCTTGCTCAAGGAGCAAGGCCACCCGGCCCGCGAAGTCGACGCCGTGCTGGCGCTGCGCCCGCTGCGCCTTGGCGAAGTGCCGCACCGACTGGCCGCAGTGCGCGCGTTCGCTGCGCTGCCCGAGGCGGAAGCACTCGCCGCCGCCAACAAACGCATCGGCAACATCCTGAAGAAGTCGACCGCCGCACCAGGCACGGCGGTGGCCGAGAGGCTGCTGCAAGAGCCCGCGGAGCGCGCGCTGTTCGGCGCGCTCGGGGCCGTGCGCGGCACGGCGCAGGCAGCCCTGGCGAACGCCGACTACCGCGGCGCCCTGCTGGCCTGCGCCCAACTGCGCGGCCCGGTCGACGCCTTCTTCGACGCGGTGATGGTCAATGCCGAGGACGCCGCGCTGCGAGCCAACCGCCACGCGTTGCTCGGCGCGCTGCACGGGCTGATGAACCAGGTGGCGGAGCTCGCCATCTTGGCTGGTTGAGACCTGGGACTGCCGGCGGCCCACCAACCACCCGCCACCCCGAAACACGGAGCAGCGTATCTCAGCCACTCCGTACGGGTGCCGCCCCGGGCATTTCTCCGCCGACGAACAACTCGGCAGAAATCCAGCGAACCAACCGCGTGCTCGGAACGTCCCATTCCGAGCCCCCTCTGGATTCCCAGGGGGACTTGCGCATCCTCTGGACCGAGTTAGCCTCCTTGGCCTACGCGGTCCACAAGGTCGCGTATCCTCCCTTCACCAAACCCTAGCAAACCCGAACGCACCCATGCTCAAGCCTGTCCTGCTAGCTCTCTCCACCCTCACGACGCTCGCCGTCGCCCAATCCCCGCTGGTCACCCTGACCGGCGGCACGAACCAGGGCAACGCCGGCGGCGGCCTCTACTTCGACCTCCAGGTCAACACGACGGTCACGATCAACCAGATCAGCGTGCGGACTGGCTCCGCGACCACCACGCCGACCACCGGGACGAGCGTGATGGAAGTGTGGCTTGGCCCGTCGACCTACGTCGGCAACGTCACCAACCCGACCCTCTGGACCCTGGTCACCACCGGGACCGGCACGGTGGGACCGAGCGTGGTCGCACCGATGGTCCTGACCACGCCGATCGCCCTCGGCCCGGGCAACTACGGGGTGGCGCTGCGCTCCCTGACCACGGCCTCTGGCGGCAACGTGGCCTGGGGTTTCGGCTACACCAACGGCGCGGGCAACAACACCCCCCTGATCTGTGGTGCGACCCCCGGCTCGTGCCTGAACTCGATCTTCACCAACAGCGAACTGACCCTGCGCGCCGGCGCCGCGCAGAACGCGTTCCTCACCGGCGGCATCTTCACGCCCCGTATCTTCAATGGCGAGATCCACTACACGCTCGGCGGCACGCCGATCGCCGTGGCCGCCTGGGAAGGTATCGGCCGCGGCTGCTACGACCGCTCGCGGGCCACGTATGAGTTCTGGCCGAGCGGCGCGTTCGTCGACTTCGGCACGGTGACGGCGGGCGGCTCGGGCATTTCCTCCATGCTCATGGCCTTCCAGGGCGACCGCTACCTGATCACCCCGGGCACCAACGCGGTCCAGACGCCGGTTTCGGCCAACTTGGCCCTCGGTGACGACGTCAACCAGGTGATCACCCTGGATCCGGCGAGCCCGACCATCGGCTACCTCGGCACCACCGGTCTGACCCTGACCGCGGTCGTGTCGATGTGCTCGAACGGGTTCATCAACTTCGACGGCACCACCGGCGCGGCGGTGGCCGTGTCCCCGGCCAACTTCCTGAACAATGCTGCGATGTACGGCAACTGGAAGGACTTCGACCCGTCGGTCGCGGGCACGACCCACTACGAGTACGACGGCACGCTGGGGGCGCACATCTTCACCTGGAATGGCGTCAACGACTGGAACATCGCGGCCTCGCCGAACACCTTCCAGATCCTCTGCTACGACAACCTGAACGTCGAGTACCGCTGGGGCGCCATGAGCCAGCTCGGCGGTGGCGCTTGGCCGGTGGTCATGGGCCACAGCCCCGGCGGCGGCGTGCGCGACGACGGTGGCTGGGACCTCTCGGCCCGTATGGGTGGCCCGACCGGCACCGGCTTCTTCAGCGGTAACGTCGACAACGCGCCGCTGGCGCTGTCGATGACCGGCCGGCCGCTGCTCGGCTCGTCGCCGTCGCTGGTCACCAGCAGCATGGAACCGGGCCAGAACGCCGGCTTCCTGTTCATCGGCTTCGTCGGCACGCCCAGCGGCGCCAGCTTGGCAGGCTTTGGCATTCCGGAGTGCCTCGGCTACGTCAACTTCTTCGCGTCGAGCTCGCTGTTCTGGGTCGGCTCGCCCACGGCCTCGCAGAGCTTCCCGATCGCCAACAACCCGGCCTTCAACGGCGTCAACTTCTTCGCCCAGTCGGCCGCCATCAACTCGACGTTCAACAATGCCTTCGGCCTCGGTGTGAACGTGTCGAACGGCGTGCGGGCGCGACTCGGCAGCCTGTGAGCTGCGACCTGCTTCGATGACCGCATCGGCCGCCCTGCGGCGGCCGTGCGCAAGCGGCCGCGACCTAGTCGCGGCCGCTTTGCATTTGGGGGACAGCTCCGCACAGGTCGCAGGAGCATCTGACCGATGGCAGCGTTGCACAGCCAGCCGATAGGCTTCCTTACCATGCTCCTAGCCTCCCCTTCCGCCCTCCTGGCCGCGGTGGCATTGCTGCTGCCCGTGCTCGCCGCCCAGGCTCCCACTGCGCCGCCCAAGGTCCCGAGTCAGGCCGAGCGCATCGCACTGAGGGACGCCAAACGAAAGCTGCCCGCATTCGCGCGTTGGCAAGCCAGCTTCGACTTCGATGCCGCCAAGCGCCAGGCCGCCAAGGACGACCGTGCCATCCTGGCCTACTTCACCGTCAGCCTGACTCCGAACCCGGCGTGCGACGCTGCGGAATCCGGGCTGCTCGCAACCAGCGAGTTTGCGCAAGTGGCGGCGGACTTCGTGCCGTTCGTGCACATCACCTCGGGAGTCGAGGGCGAGCCGTATCCCAATCTGATGCACCGCACCGTGGGTGCCATCGCGCCCACGCTCGCGTTCCTCGAAACGGATGGCACGGTGTTGGCGACGGTGCGCCCCCTGGAACTGGCGGTGCTGCGCGATCTGGCGACCAAAGTGCAGGCGCTGTTCGCCGCGCGCCGCATGCAAGCCTCCACCACCGACCCCAAGGCCCGGGACCGCGCTCTGTTCCTGGCCGAATTCGACCTCGCGCGGATTCCCCCGGCGAACCTGGCCAGCCGCGCAGCAACGGCCGGACTCACGGCAGAACAACTCCAACTCCTGGACCCGAAGTTGGTCGATGCCGAGCTCGCCGTGATCTCCGCTGCCTCGCGCCTCGAGAACCGCACGCAACAAGCAGCCCAAGTCGCCGCGCTGCACGCCGCGGGACGACGCCCCACCGAAGCCAGGGCAACCCTGTTCTGGGGCTTCGTCCTGGTACACGCCGCCGCCACCAAGAATGGCACGCTTGCGGACCAAGCCTATGCCGAGCTGCTGCAGCGCGAGAGCAAGACCAAGGATCTGCGCAGCGTGCTCGCCTCCCGCGAACAGTGGCAGAAGCTCGTGGCCGAGGCAAAGCAGCCGTAGTGCACCGCAACGGGTGACGAAGGACTGGACGACGGCCGCGCCATGCTGCATGGTGTACTGACCTGCGTCGCGCCGTACGCGGTGTGCGGCACAGCGCGCAGCGTTCCCTCACCTAGAACCCACGGAGTCTCCCATGGCCAAGGGCCAACAGCAGAAGAAGGAAACCAAGAAGCAGCCGCAGAAGACCCTCAAGGAGAAGCGCGCTGAGAAGCAGGCCAAGAAGGCCATGAAGGGCTGAGCCCACGCTCCCCACGCCGACAGCCGACCTGCGGCCAGACGCCGCAGGTCGGCCGGCGACCGAGCGGTGTCACCGCACTTGCAGAAGCCCGACCGGATCCCCGACCAGCGCCGTCGGCACCAGTTCCTCGTCCGCCTCGATCGCAGCCCCTGCCAGCTCGGCCTGTTCGAGGAACCAACTCACCTCTTCGGCCGTGGTGGTGATCCACCCGGGCCGTGACAGCCGCCCGAACAAGACGGCTGCCAGCTCACGCGCTTGCTCGCGCTCGGCCACGAACTTCGCGACGTCGATCTGCACGGGCGCCAAGCGGCCGTAGGCAACCTCGCTGAGCACCGGCCAGGTCTCCGGATCGGTGAACACGCTGACGCACCCCAGGTGGTCGAACGCCGCCGCCGCCGCGAGCGTGCGCGCATCGACCGGCTGGTAGCGGCACGGCATTTCGGGCACGGCCTGCTCGAGTGCGCGGTTGAGCAGTTCGCACTCCGCCACCCGCAGGTTGGTGGCCAGGACCTGACGACCCTGACGCATGGTCTCCGCGAGCAAAACCGGCACTTCCGCGAGCCCAGCACCGACCCACAGCGAAGTCCCCCCACGCGGCAGAGCGGCCAACAGCCGCCGCGCCAGCGCGAGCCCGTGCTCCTGCACCAGCGCCCGCCGTTCGGGCCAACGCGCCTCGACCGGGTCGTTGCAGTAGATCGCACCGAGGGCTGGCCAGTCGCAGGCGTCGAGCACCGCCGCGGTCAGCGCGGCGACGCGCGACCAACTTGCGCCGGCACTCACGAAGGGCTCCGCGGCGCACCCAACTCCCGGAGCATGCCAAAAGCGAAGATGCCGGTTTTGTGGCCGTCGCTCCAGACGAACGACAAGCCGTAACGACCGACCAGTTCGGCCCCGAGCACCAGGATGTCCTCGGGCACCGTGCGCGGGTCGAGCAACACCCGCCCCGTGCCCTCCTCGATGCAAGACGCACACGGGCAGGCGAGCCGCAGGTCGCGCGCGGAGTATTCGGAGACGGAGCCGTCCCGCCACTCGATGCGGAACCGGAACGGCGACAGCAGATCGGCCTTCTTGGGCAGGGGCTGGTTCATGAGCCGGAGTTTCGAACCTCCACGCGCCGCGCGCGGAGCCGGGCGAGCGTAGGGCCAGACACCACCAGCGGCCAAGGCCATTTGCCGCCACCGAGGTGCGGTTGCGGCGGTGTGCATACCGGGGGCAGCAACGCTTGCAGCCTGCGAGGCGAAGCCCGACAACTCCAGCATGCGCCAGTTCGCGCTGATTCTGGCCGGAGGTCGGTCCAAACGCATGGGCCGGCCCAAAGAGTGGCTGCCGTTCCGCGGCTCCACGCTGCTCGGCCACTTGGCGGGAACGCTGCACGCTGCGGGAGCCACGGTGGCCGTGGTGGCACGGGACGCAACCCAGGCCCTGCCCGAACTGCCGCTGGACACTGTGGTCGCCTTCGATGCCGAAGGTCCCCCCGGGCCACTGCGCGGGCTGGTCGGCGGCCTCGATCGACTCAACGGCATCGGCCCCCTCAGGGCGGACGATGCGGTGTTCCTCTGTGCGTGCGATGCGCCGTTCGTCAGCCCGCCGCTGCTCCAGAGCCTGGTAGATCGACTCCTCGCCGCCCCCGACTCACTCGCGGCGGTGCTGCACAGCGCAGGGAAGCGCCAGCCGTTCAGCGCCCTCTACCGCCCGGCCGTCCTGCCGCTCGCCGTGGAACTGCTGCGCCAGGGCAACCGGTCGTTGCAAGCGTTGCTCGACCGCCTACCACTCACCACCCTCGACGCCGATGCCTGGCCGGCCGAGGACCCGCGCCGGCTCGGACTGCTCGACTTCGACACTCCCGCGGACTACCTGCAGCACCTCGACCGCATCCCGCCCAGTTCGTGAACGGCTAGGGCCAAAGCCCGCGAACGGCTACCTTGCACGAGATGCCGGACGCACCGGACCCCCTGCACCGCCCCCACTGCTACCGCTGCCAGCGCCCGGCCCAGATGTGCCTGTGTGCGGACCTGCCGGTGGTGCCGACCCGGACCCGAGTGGTCGTGCTCCAGCACCCGAAAGAGCAGCGCCATCCATTCGGCACGGCGCGGTTCCTGCGCCTGTGCCTGCCGAACGCTGCGGTGCACACAGCCTATGGCGGCTGGTCCGGCGACCTGCACACGCCGCTCGACGTGCCACCCGACACCGTGCTGCTCTACCCACACCCAGCAGCCGAAGATCTCGGCACGCTGGCAGCCACCGAGCGGCCGAGCACGCTGCTCCTGCTCGACGGCACCTGGGCGCATGCACGACGGCTCTACCGGATGAATCCGTGGCTGCAACGCCTGCGCCACGTGCGCTTCCAGCCGCGCGTGCCGAGCCGCTACCGCATCCGCCGCGAACCGCGTGCCGACTACGTGTCGACGGTGGAAGCGACGGTCGAGGCGCTGCAACAGATCGAACCCGAGACGCTCGGTTTGGACCAACTGGTGGCGGTGTTCGAGCGCATGGTCGACCGCCAGGTGGAACACCTGAATCTGGTGCGGCGTGCCGACCGCTGCCGGAGGCCACGGCAACGACCGAGCCGCCGGATCCCAGCCGAGATCCGCGACCCGAGCCTGGTGCTCGGCTACGCGGAGTCCTCGTTGCCGGGTGGCGACCCGCGCGCCGAGCGGCAGATCGTGCAGTGGGTGGCCGTGCGCGCGGGGCCTGGCCACACCGGCGCAGTGTCCGCCGACGACTGCTTCGAAGTGCTGGTGCGCCCAGCCGCCCACCTGCCATGGCCCGATTCCTGCCACCTGGCCCACATGGGCATCCGCACCGAAGAGCTCGCCGCCGGCTGCGACCTGCCGACCGCACGGGCGCAGTTCGCCACTTGGGCTACGGACCGCGCGCGGGTCGCGGCCTGGACCAGCGGCACGCTCGACTGGGCCGCACCGCTGCTCGGCGAGGCACCGCCGACGCTGGTGCTGAAGCCGCTCTACAGCAACGTGCGCCAGGTGCGCCCCGGGTTCCTCGAACAGGTGCTCGCGCGCGAGGGCTTGACCACCGTGCCCGTGCCCTGCCGCGGTCGGGCGCGCGAACGGCTGGGCAACGCCCTGGCGGTGCTGCGCTGGCTGCAGCGCGAACACCTCCGCCTCGCGGAGGCGCCGTGAGCACCCAGCCAGAGACGGCTGTGGCCGGCAAGGGCCGCAAGCGCGGCCGCCGCGCTGCGTCGGCAACGCAACCGGGCATCGGCTCGGCGGGTACCGGCAGCCACGCCGAAGGTGAGCCTGGCCACCTCGAAGTGCACTGGTTCGCCGGCCGCGGGCCGATCCCTGGACGCCGCGTTCGCATCTGGAGGCCCAACCTGAACGGCCCATCGGCCGCGGCGCCGCATGCAGTGCTGTATCTACAGGATGGCCAGAACGCCCTGGACGACGCCAGCGCCACCACCGGCCGCGGGCTACGCCTGCACCGCACGGCACAGCGGCTGTGCCAACAGGGCAAACTGCAGCCGCTGCTGTTGGTCGCCATCGACCACAGTGGGCCCGGACGTACGTTCGACTACACACCCGTGCCCTGGCAGGGCCGCGGTGGCGGCGGCCTCGCCTACGCCGAATTCTTGCTGGCCAAGGTGCTGCCGTTCGTCGCGGCGCACTACCCGGTGGCCAAGGGCCCCGCGGGGCACGCACTCGCCGGCTGCTCCTTGGGCGGCCTGTTGGCGCTGGCCACGGCACTGCGTTTCCCGTCGGTGTTCGGCCACGCAGCCGCTTGGTCGCCCTCGGCGTTCTGGGCGAACGACCACCTGCGGCACTGCGTGCAGAGCCACGCCCGACAGCCGGTGCGACTCTGGCTCGACGCCGGCAGCCGTGAAGGCCGAGAACTGCAGCGTTCGGTCGGCGATCTGGCCGCACATCTGGCTGCTTGCGGCTGGCAGAAGCACCGCACGGCGCACCGCGCCACCCTGCGGCACAGCCTGGTTCGCGGCGGCCGCCACGACGAAGCGTCGTGGGGCGCACGCGGCGGCCGCTTGTTGCAGTTCCTGTTCCCGCCCCCGCCAAAGCGCCCGCGGCGGCAACCGAAGCAACCGGAGGCGCCATGATCCTGACCGTGCTCGGCTCCGGCACCGCGATCCCGGTGCCGGATCGTTTCCCAGCCGGCTACCGGCTCAGCGCGGACACCACCGAGATGCTGGTCGACTGCGGCCCCGGAGTGCTGCGTCGCTTCGCCCAATCCGGCGGCGACCTGCGCACGCTCGCGGCGGTGTTGTTCACCCACTACCACACCGACCACTGCGCCGACCTGGCAGCTTTGTTGTTCGCCCTGCGCAGCCCCCACTTCGCCGGCCGCCCGCCTCTGCGGCTGTGTGGCGCCAAGGGCCTGCAACGGCTCGTGGACACGTTGACCTCGGCGTGGCCGTGGCTCGCTCCGCGCGGCTACGAACTGCAGATCGACGAACGGCTGCCAGGGTCGTTCGCCCTCGGCGCGTTCGAAATCACCGCGGTGCCGATCCGCCACACTGCGCAGAGCCTGGGATATCATTGCCGCGCCGAGGGCGCGGCGGTGGCACTTTCCGGCGATGCCGACACTTGCGACGAATTGGTCGAACTGGCCCGCGGCGTCGACCTGTTCGTCTGCGACGCCGCAACTCCCGACGGCCAGAAGCTCGACGGACATCTGACCCCGAGCCTCGCTGCAGAGCACGCGGCCCGCGCCGGCGCCCAGGCGCTGCTGCTGACGCACTTCTACCCCGAGTGCCAAGGCCATGATCTGGTGGCGCAGGCGCAGCCGCACTTCACCGGTCCCGTGCATCTGGCTGCCGATCTGCAGACCTGGAAATGGAACGTCCCTGGAGCTCGGGAGACCCCATGAGGAAGGCCTGGTGTGTCGTTGCTCTCGCGCCCTGGCCGCGGGCCTGAGGATGGACTCAGCCAGGTTCGCGCCCGTCGTCGCCAAGCGGACCGCGGCCTGGCAGCCCCTGCCGACCGAGGTTCGGTTGCGGCCGCCGCCCCATTGGGCATGATGCAAGCATGCCGCGCGGTTGGCCCTGGCTGCTGCTCCTGTTCTTGCTCGCCGATGCCTGCCGCAAGGCCGACGCGCCCCCCACGAACGTGCAAGAGAAGCCTCGCGAGCTCGATGCAGCAGCCCGCCAGCGTCTGCGCGAAGGGGCGGATCCGCGCCGCTGGAGCAACGTGGATCCGGCCCAGCCGGGTAGCCACCGTGTCGATCCTCGCTCCGGCATCTCCTTCGCGCGCATTCCCGCCGGTGAGTTCACGATGGGCGACGAAGCCCAGGTCGAGGCCAAGCCAGCGCACACGGTGCGCCTGCGGCGGGACTTCCTGCTCGCCACCACCGAACTGACCATCGGCCAATGGCGGCGCTACGTCGCCGAGTTCGGCGGTGATCCCACGGTTCCCGTGCCGCCATGGACCGACGACCACCCGATGCCACTGTCCTGCGTCGACGCGGAGCGCTTCTGCGCCACCTTCGGCTACCGGCTGCCGAGCGAGGCCGAGTGGGAACGCGCTTGCACCGGCGGCGTGGAGCGCAGCGCCGAACCTTGGGCCACCGAAGCCGGCATGCGCGAGCATGCTTGGTTCCATCGCAACGCCGAGCAGCGGGCCCACGCGGTCGCCACCCGCGCGCCGAATGCCTATGGCCTGCACGACATGTTGGGCAATCTCTGGGAATGGTGCGGCGAGAACTGGCGGCCATTCCCCTACCAAGGTCGCACCGGCGTCACCGAAGACCCACGCGGCCCGAACGGTGGCAGCGACCGGGTGATTCGCGGCGGCTCCTGGTTCTCGGTACCACCCGCCACACCGCGCACCCGCAAGTCCGGAGGCGCGCTGGAACGCAACCGGTTCTTCGGCTGTCGCCCGGCAATCGACCTGCCGGAGTGATGGCACCAAGCACGTGAGTCGGCCGCCAGAGGCAGTCCGAGGCGTTCGAGCGCGCCTCTGTGCGAAGCGGCGACGGGCCAGGGTCCTCGCCCACTTCTTGCGGCAGGCGTCAGCTCGGTGGGGCATGCCAGCATCTGCGCCGGGCGTGGCCGTTCCTGCGCCCAAGATCGCCAGTAGCCATCTGACCCAACAGATCAGTGGGAGTCTTCTTCGCGTTCGTCCGGAATCACATCGACTTGGCCGTCCATGAGTGCGAACTCGTCGGCTGCCGGGTCGCCAGCGGCTCCCGGGGGCACGATCCAGACCTCTTTGTCCCGCATCCTGGGCTCGACCCCCACCACGGCCGCGAACTCAGCCGTGAGCCAAGGATCGAGGGCGTCCCCCCCTTCCTGCAACATCGACTGCCACGCTGACTGGGCTGCGCCGGCCGGTGCGTCTCGTTTGCCGCTGCCATTCTTGGTCGCCGGCGATTCGGCCATCCTCCGCTGGAGGTGCCGATCGTAGGCGACCACGATCGCCAGAATCCGAGCGCCGAGCGGGATCGCCGAGCCGCGCAGCCCATCCGGACCGCCCTTGCCGTCGAAACGCTCGTCGACATGGCGCAGAAGGCGCGCACACGACCGCAGCGGTGGCATGCAGTCCAACTGCTCGGCACCCCGCACGAATTGGTGCGTCGGCGCCACGCCCTGGGGTAATCCGCTCCGCTCCCGAACGAGATTCCCGGCGGTTCGTCCGAAAGCCGAGCCTAGGTCCAGCAACTTGGCGGCCAACACCAAGTCGCGGCGGTCCGCGGCGACCAAGTGCAAGTGGTCGGCGAACCGCCCCGCGAGCTCCGCACAGCGCTGGCCTCGACCCGCGGGGGCGAAGCCCTGACGTTCGAGCTGCAGGACCAACTGCAAGGCGAGCTCTTGGTAGCCAACGGCCACCAGCTGCAGACCGTCCTGCACCCCTCGATCCAACTCCGCGAGCGCCGCAGAGAAGTCCCGAAACTCCCCAGCAGGGGCGTCTTGCAGAACGCCGGCGGTTTCCCCGGTGGCGAGTCGCAGCAGTCCCTGCGTTGCGCAACGCAGGCGCTGAACCCAATACTGGGTCATCGCCGCAGCAACAACCACGATGGAGAGGCACGCCAACAAGCAGAGGCTGAACCAAGCGGCATCCCAGGACGGTCCAGGCGGTGCCGGTTCGCACTGCAGCCGCAGTTCCCCCACGATCTCACCGCCGAAACGGATCGGAACCGCGGTCTCGGCGAGCCACACCGCGTCGTCACCCGCGTCGGGATCGCTCATGCGCAGTCGCTCGACGACACCCCCACCCGGGAGAGCCATGGCATCGACCACGCGCCCGACCAGCAACTGCGCGGAATCGGCGTGGACGCGACCGAACAGGTCGAGCACGAGCAATCGGCCCTGCGCCAGATCCCGACCGATGCCGGCGAGACTCTGCAGGGACTTGCGGTCTCGGTGCGGCAGCAGAGGCGCGCACCGCTCGGCGAGAGCCACCGCGAGCTCTCGACGATTCGTCGCCAAGTCCTCCGCTCGTCGCGCAGCCTCTCGATGGCTGCCAAGGACTCCGACAATCGCCGAAACGAACAGAGCGACTGCCGCGGTCACGAAGCTGACCTTCGCGGTGGAGGACACGCTGTTGGCTTTCGTCGACGCCGGAACACGAGGCTCCGGCTCGGCTGCCTGGGCCAGGCGCGACGGGCGGTCGGGGGCGGCCACGTTGCCCGACTCCCGCGAAACCACCTGCGATGAGACGACGGGCATCCTCGTTGCTATCGGCACTCCGCCATCCACCCCCCAACCGGACGACGATCCAGCCTTGGCAACGGACCTTTCCACACGCAGCGTCGCAAGCGAGCTCTCGTCACCAAGCCCCCACTGCGCGGCGCGCAACTCTCGACCAAGGCAGAGGAACCCCCGCCAACAAAGTGGGCAAAGCCTGCCGTCCGTCGGCGGCTCGGGGGCGCCCCGGCAACCCACAACCAAGCGCTCAGAGAGCGCCCCGGGAGCCAAAACACGCCGCCCCGAAGTGCTTTTCGACCATTCCAGCCGGTCCACACCGGCCTACTTCACACGCCAGACTTCGCGAGCCAGCCTACTTCACCACCTCGATGGCGTCGACGTGCAGCTGGAAGATGTCGACGCAGTAGCCATCCATCATGGTCGCCTCGACCTTGAAGGTGCCGGTGATCTTGAGCGGATCGAAGTAGTAGTCGGTGGTCTTACCCTTCGGCATGACCACACGCACGATCCCGTGGATGTCCGGAGGGCTGCCGTAGCAGCAGGACCAAAGCGACTGAACCAGCAGAAACTCCTTGATGTTCTGCACTTCGTCGATGGGAAGCATGAAGCCGGTCATCAAGACCTTCTTGCCAGAGAGCTCCTTCACCCGCTTCGGCATGCCCTTGAGGCCATCCTCGTACGGCCACGACGTGAGCTCGTCGAACGGCAGAAACTGATCCAGCCCCTTGAGCTTGCCCGATTTGATGTCTTCGGCCAGCTTCTTCTCCACCTGCAGCATGGCTTCGGCACTGCGCATCGCTGCCAAGTCTGAGGGATCCGTCCCCTGGGGCACGACCTTACCGTCCTCGCGCGGCGCATCGGCCGGACGGGACTCCCCGCTGCCACCCGTTGTCTTGCCGGTTGCTTGCGCTGAACCAGTTCCATCTGGCTTGCCAGTCTCTGGCTTGCCAGTCTCTGGCTTGCCAGTCTCTGGCTTGCCAGAAGACCCCAGCTGATCAGATCCAGAGTTGGGGCGCTTGCCCGCCTTGCTCGGATCCTGCTTGCTTGGATCCTGGCCAACCGCAGACTCCTTCCCAGAAGCCTGCCCAGCGCCAGGGGATACCACAGTTCCGGTCGGCGGCTGGAGCTGACCCTGTCCAGACGGAGTCTGCGTGCTGCCCGGAGGATTCTGCGTGCAGGCGGTCGAAGCGGTCAGGGGAAGCAAAACGCCCGCGCAGACCAACCGGAGCCAACTGCCCACCCACCGAGCCACAGGAACCGGAACGCCAACGGGAAACAGGATCATGGGCATCAACTTCGAATGCAGGAAGCCCGGACAGCCGGGCGGAAGCGCTCAGACAACAGGCCAGTTTGGACCAACACAGCCTACCGCTGCCTGAAGTCTGAGTATACGCCCTCGAAGGCAACGTTCTTCCCAAGAACCGGTGCGCCCAAGGAGTCTGCCACCCCAAATCTGGCTAGCCACCGCCACGCTCGGTTCCGCAGAAGTCCAACACCGAGACCAGGAGCCCCACCGACGCCACATCGCTGTCCGCCCCGATCGGCGCTCCAGGCACAAAAAAACGCAGCCACGCTCGAGAGAACGTGGCTGCGTAGAAGATGACCCGGCACTGACCTACTTTCGCGCTAAGCACTATCATCGGCCCTGGCTGCTTGACTGCCGTGTTCGGAAAGGGAACGGGTATTTCCAGC
>JAEUHP010000156.1 GCA_016795295.1 Planctomycetota bacterium
GATCTACTACCATTTCTACGAGTCCCACGCCGTGCACGAGGTCGCGGCCCACTTCGGGGTGCGCACCGCACAGCACAAGCTGATCCGCTACTACGAGCCGGAGTGGAACACTTGGGAACTCTTCGATCTGCACCGCGATCCAGGCGAACGGCACGATCTGGCTGCGGATCCCGCACATGCCGAAGTGTTGGCGCGCCTGCAGACGCTGCTGGAGAGCCTGCGCCAGCGCTACGGCGACGACACCGGGGAACTGGATGCCGACTTCGCCGTGCAAGCCGGCCTGGCGCGGGTGCGGGCCGACGGCGAACTGGTCCGGGTGTTCGCCAACACGGTCGGCGGCTACGCCTTGGCCCGCGGCGATCTCGGCTCCGCGGGCACGCTGGTCACGACGATGACGCCCATGGCTGGCCGCCCGCAGAGCAACGGCTTCGTCGTGCTGGCTGGGCCGACGGAGCGCGAGCTGGTGCGCGCCGGCATCGATTGGCGCGCCCGGAAGCTGCTCCTGGTGGGCCCGGACGGCATGCGCCAACGGGCGTCCGCCGCGCTCGCGATCGGCCCTGAAGAGCCCGTGGAAGTCGTGGTCGAGGTCGACCTCGCTCGGCACACGATCGCGGCGACGGCACTCGGCCAACGGGTCGTCGCGCAGTTGCCGGCGACCTGGACGGCGATCACGGCCAGCGGCTACGGCGGCAGCAATGCCGAGACGGTGTTCACCCGCCTGCGCCGGCGCTGAACGAACCAGCGCGGCCTAACGCACGCCTTCGATCCGGCAGCGCCCTTGGTCGAGCACCACCCGGCAGCGGCCCAGCAGATCGAAGCCCAACACCCCGTGCACGGGGAACAGATCACTGCCGCTCTCCTTGCCCCCGCCGGCCCGCTCCACCACCGGCAGCACCACTTCGCGGAACGCCGCCGCCGAGACCTTGAGCGCCAGTGCGCGGACTTCGCGAACGGCCACCTGCGAGCCGCCGAGCGCCCAGATGCGTCGGTAGCCGGGCGAGGCTCGGCCCGCACCGCCGGGCAGTTCCCGCAACCCTGCCGGAGTCAGGCTCGAATGGCTGGCGCCGGTGTCGAGCACGAACCACAGGCGCGTGTCGTCGACGACCACTGGCACGAGACACCGACCGTCGGCGCGCACACAGGCCACCGACTCCTCGGTGCGCAGTCCGCGCGGCAGTTCGAGGACCAGGCTTTCGCGTTCGGCGTCGAGAGTGAGGCGGAACGAGCCCACCAGATCCAACCCCAGCACGCCCACTGGAACGTGCGTGGCGCCGCCGTGCCCGTCGCGCAGACGCAGCAGCTCGTCGTCGACCACCAGCACCGGCACGGGGCCGAGATCCAGGTCGCCGATGCGCAACGGCTCGAGCACGCCGACGGCGACCGGCAGACTGCGACCGGCGGCATCGTGGGCGCTACCGGCCGGCTGCAGGTCCCGCACGCCGAGTTCCACGGCCACCGAACGCACCATCGCCGTGGTCGACGTGCCGGTGTCGACCGCGAACGGCCGCTGCTGCGCTGCCGTGCCACAGAGGAACTCGGGCAGCTCGCCGGGCAGGCGCGCCACCTCGGTGAGCAGTGGCCCCGAAGTCTGGCGCTGGTAGGGCAACCGCTCCGCCAGGTTCGCCAGGGCGAGGCGCCGCGGGGCCGCCGCGCCCACGGCGCCGAGCCGCAGGGCATCGATCGCTTCGCCGTGTCGGCCACTGCGGAACAACAGCTCGCCCAGCCGACCGCGCAGATCGGCGATTCGGTCGGCGTGGTCGGCCACCTTGGCGCCGAGCAACAGGCGGATCGCGCTGGCGTAGTGCTGCGCCGCCGCCGCATCGTCCCAGGTCAACTCGGCAACCAGCGCGGTCCACTCGGCGACCGTCGCGTCCCCGCTCGCGCGCCGCCGCAATCGCTGCAGCAACGCGCTGGCGAGCTCGACCTTGCCATCGCGCAGCGCCGCCAGGGCGCGTTCGATCTCGGGCGCCGGATCGAAGCCACGGGGCGTTCGGCAGGCCGCGCCCAGCGCCAACAGGCCGAGGCCAGCGGCTGCCAGCCGCAACCTCACGGCGTCGACAGCGGGATCGACACCGCGGCGAACGCATCGATCCCGCGTTCGATCTCGCCGATGCTCTGCAGGTGGCCGGTGAGGCGCCGGTAGGGGCGATCCACTCCGACGAACGGACCGCTGCGCGCCCGGTACGCGGTCACCGTCAGGGTGTAGTTCTTCGCGGCGAGCAACGGCGTGCTCGCCTTGCTCGGCAGCTTGACGAACGCGAACGAGGTCGCGTCGGGCGGCACGTAGACCTGCCAGAGCAGCAGCTCTCCGCCGGTCTGGCTGCGCAGTTCGACCATGCCGTAGAGGGCTTCGACCGGCAGCGTGAAGTCGACGCGGAAGCCGTCGGCATCGACCACCGCACCAGGATCGGGCGCGGTGATCGCGGGCACCGCCAAGAACGGTTGCTGCAGCGTTCCGCCGCCGAGCTGCAGCAAGGAGCCTTGCCGAAGGGTCGTCGAGCCCACCGTGGCCGAACCCTGCAACAGTGCCAGCCACCGATGCCCCGCGAGGGCTCCGGACAGTTCCGGCAGGTCGAGTTCGAGATCGGCACCCACCGCGCGGTGGTTGCCGCCGAGCGCGCGCACCACGTCGACCCCCTGGCCCGAGGGACGGCGCAGGGCGAGGTCGAGGCGCAGGTCGGCGGCCGCCAGCGCCGCATCCAGCCCGACCAGGCCACTGCCCACCGGAAACACCGTGTCCGCGGTGCGGTCCAAGGCCAAGTCGAGCGACTGCGTGGTGCCTTCGCGTCCCTGCTGGCCCAGCACCAGCCCCAGCTTGCGCAGCGTGGTGACACCGGCGGTGGTGGTGGTCTCGGCCACGACGACGTGGCCCTGGCCGTTCGCCACGCCACAGCGGAACGCATCGTGGGTGCTGGCCGGATCGACGTCGATCGGCAGACGCTCGGGCAACGGCTGCCCCGACACCACGTCGTCCCACCATTCTTGCAGGTCGAGCCGCCGCGTCGCGCGCAAACGGTGTTCACGGCTCGGATCGGCACCCAAGAGACGGCCTTCGAGCACACCATGGCGCTCGAACTGCCCGAGCTCCGGGCGACGCGGCTGCAGCAGCGGCAACTGCATGGTGATCGCGCTCGGCGACTCGACCGACAGTGCATGCACGAAGGTCTGGCCGGCGCGCTGGACCCGCACCACGCCGGTGATGCGCCCACCCATGTCGCGCTCGGTGAACACCGAACCGCCCTGGGTGGTCTTGCCCACGTAGCCGCGGGTGGCGTTGCGGCCGCGCACCACTGCCGCGTCCTGGATCGGCCCGCCGCCGAGTGCATCGGAGACCACCACCCGCGTGCTGCGCGAACCGCCCCACCACAGCCGATCGTCGAAGAAGCGCGCGGTGGCCAACCAGCGGCGCGCTGGTGGCAGGAAGCCGATGTTCTGCGCGTAGAACGTGCGGTCGCGGTCGACCGGGAAGCCCTCCTGGAAGCCGAACCACTGCGCCGGCACGTCTTCGAGCGTCGCCTGGCCGGCACCGTCGGCGAAACCGACCCGGACCACGCCATCGAACAGACTGCTCAGGGCCACCCGCCGGTCTGCTTCGGCCAAGCCGCGGCGCACCAGCTGCACCCGCACGTTGCCGGCCGGCCGAGTGTCGAGCACCAAGTCGGCGGCAGTGACTTCGCTGGTGCCCGCCATCGCCACGGCTGCCGTGGCCCGGGCCGGCAGCCAGTCGCCGGCGGCGTGCACTTCGAGCGCGGCGGTGCGCGGCGAGCCATCGCCGAACTGGGCCGGAATGCCGACGCAGAGGAAACCCCCGCGCGAATCGGTGGTGGTCGTCGCGCCATCGATGCGTACGAGCTGGCCCGGCTGGCCGTTGGGCGGCGTCGCGGTGTCGAGCACACGCCCGCGCACGGACCCGGCCGGCACCGCCACCGCGAACGCATAGAGGCCCCCGCGCGCCACACTCGCCGGTGCCTGCAAGCGCCCGGACACGGCGCCGAGTCCACTGCCCACCAGCTGCCACTCACCGCTGTCCGGATCGAGATGGTAGAGCGACCCGGTGTTGCTGCCGAGTTGGAGGTCGTCCTCGAGATCCAGGGCCGCGGCCGGTGTGCAGGTGAGCGCCGGGGGATCGACGAACACCCCGCGGCTCCACAACAGGGCCTGGCCGGGCACCGTGGGCAACTCACCGGGCAGGTGCACCGCCGCGAGCGTGCCGAGCCGCACCGTCACCGTGCTCTCGGGCGTGGGCAGCCCCAGGCTGCTGCCGGCGGCGATGTGCAGCTGCGCGGCCTGGGCGCCGCTCTCGTGAATCGAACGCGCTGCCATTTGCGTGCCGACCGGCAGTGGCACGCCGTCACTCTCCCGCAGATCGGGCAGGAACCACGGGCCCGGCAGGTCACTGCCAGTGGTGGTGGTGGCCACCGCCAGCGTGCCGAGTTCGTCGCCGTCGACGGCTGCTGCCGTCGCCCCGAACACCCGCAGCACCTGGCGGCCGCGCGGGTCGGCGAGCAAATCGCCACGGCCGTTGCGACCGCTCACCGCACGCTGGGTGGAGTTGCCCACCTGCACGGTGGCACCCGCCACGCCGCGCCCGGCGTCGTCCAGCACGGCGAACTTGGTGCTGGCTCCGGGCAAGGGCGGCAGGCTGGGACCGACGTCCGTGCCCCTGCCGGTGCACGCCGCCAGCCACGCGAGAGCGCCGAGCACGAGCCACGGTCGATTGCCGGTCATCGCCCACCTCGCGCTTGGTCGCGCCGCTGGTCGAAGCGGTCTGGTTCGGGCGGTGTCGCCACCCGGCTGCGGCTGCCGTCAGGCGCGATCGAGCGCACCCCGACCACCACGTCGTCGAGGCACACGCCGGGAAGCGTTGCACGCCGCTGGTTGCCGCGCCCAGGCTGCAGATTCGCCGCGCTCGCAGCCACCACGTGCTGCCAGTCTGGCGCCGTGGTGGCACGCCACACGAATTCGACGTCGGCCGCGCTCGGCGGCAGTTCGAACACCACCGCGGTGTCGTAGCGGTCGCGCAGCAACTCGGCGCTGCGCACCAGCGGCGGCGGCGGCGCACTCGCCAACTCCATCAGCGTGGCCACCACCACCCGCGTGACGTTCTGCATGTAGGCGAAGTCGGCGAACTCCGGCAGGTCGCCGTAGGGCGCCCCAGCCCGTTCGACGACGTTCTGGTGCTGGCGGGAGAAGTCCTCGCGCGGCTCGGTGAGCCGCACGGCGGCGAAACCCTGTTCGAAGTACGAACGATGGTCGCCGCCGCGACCGTAACGGTCGCCGCGGAAGATCAGTTCGACGCCGAAGTCGGCGACGTGCCGACGCGCCGCGAACGACACCGCCCGCGCCAGGCTGCGGCCGTTGCTGTCGTTGCCACTCGGCGCGTAGCTGAAGCACCGCAGATGGCGGTCGTAGCGCACGCCGTCCATGCCCCGGGTGTTGCCGACGATGTCGCAGCCGAGCATGCCGTCGACCTGCGCACCGGCCGCCGCGAGCTGCGCCGCGTGCGCTTGCGACCCGAGCAGGCCCTGCTCTTCGCCGTCGAACGCCACGAACACCACGGTCGCCGGCAGTCGGCGCGTGGCCAGCACACGGCACGCTTCCAGTGCCACCGCGGTTCCCGACGCGTCGTCGACCGCGCCCGGCGCGGCACCCTGGCCGTCTTCGCCCTTGCTGTTGCGCGAGTCGTAGTGCCCGCCGACCAGATAGACGCGCTCGGGATCGCTGGTGCCGCGCAAGGTCGCCACCACGTTGACGATCGGCACTTGCTTCGGCATGCCGGGCCGCGTGCACGGCACCGTGGCCTCCTGCAAGGCCACTTCGAGGCGCCCACCACTGGCCGCCGCACAAGCCGCGAACTGTTCGCGCAGCCAGCGCCGCGCCGCCCCGGTGCCTTCGGTCGCACTGTCGGTGCGCGACAGCACGTGGCGCGTGCCGAAGCCGACCAGGGTGCGCACGGTCTGCTCGAGCCGCGCCGCGTCGATTTCGCGCAGTGCGGCGGCGACTTCGCGCTCGATGCTCGGCGCCGCAGCGCCGTCGCCCGGAGCCTGGGCGCACAAGCCCGCCGTGAGCCCCAGCCAGACCGCCCAGCGTTGCCGGTTCATGCGAACAGGTCCACTCCTTCCATGCCCGCGGCCTTGGGCAGACCGAGGATCGGCAGCAGGGTGGTGGCGATGTCGCACAAGCGGCCACCCGCACGCAAGCGGCGGCCCTTGACCGCATCGCCGCAGACCACCAGCGGCACCGGATTGGTGGTGTGCGCGGTGTGCGGCTGTCCGGTCGCCGGATCGATCATCATCTCGACGTTGCCGTGGTCGGCCGTGATCGCCACCGTGCCACCCTTGGCCAGGAACGCCGGCACGATGCGCTGCAGGCAGCGATCGATGGTCTGCACCGCCTGCACCGCCGCGGGCACCAGACCCGAGTGGCCGACCATGTCGGCGTTGGCGAAGTTCAGGATGGTGACGTCGGGCCGCAGTTCGGTGGCCAACTCGGCGAGCAGCGCCTCGGTGACCCCCGGCGCCGACATTTCGGGCTGCAGATCGTAAGTGGCCACCTTGGGGCTCGGCACCAGCACGCGCCGTTCGCCGGGCAGCTCTTTCTCGTCGCCGCCGCTGAAGAAGAACGTCACGTGGGCGTACTTCTCGGTCTCGGCGATGCGCAGCTGCCGCAGGCCGTGCTGGCTCACCACCTGCGGGAAGATGCCGTCCAGATTCTGCGGCGCGAACGCCACCGGGCACGGGAAGTCCTCGCGGTAGCGCGTCATCGTCACGTAGTGCACCAGCGGCACCGACGCGCGCGGGAACCCGGCGAAGTCCTTGGTCAGGAACGCCTCGGTCAGCTGCCGCGCCCGGTCGGTGCGGAAGTTGAAGAACAACACCGCGTCGCCGCTGCGCACCCGATCGCGATCGGGCGAACCGACCACGGTCGGCAGCACGAACTCGTCGTTCTCGTTACGCGCATACGCTGCGGCCAGCGCCGCCTGCGCCGTCTCGGCCCGTTCGCCCAGACCGAGCACCAGCGCGTCGTAGGCCTTCTGCACCCGTTCCCAGCGCTTGTCGCGGTCCATCGCGTAGTAGCGACCGATCACGCTGGCGACCCGGCCGGTGCCGAGTTCGCGCATCCAGCCTTCGACGCGTTCGAGGTACACCTGCGCGCTGCGCGGCGGCGTGTCGCGGCCGTCGAGAAACGCATGCAGAACGACCCGATCTCCGGGCAGCCCCTGGGCCTTGGCCATCGCCAACAACGCCCGCAGGTGCTGGTCGCTGCTGTGCACACCACCATCGCTCAGCAAACCGAACAGGTGCAGCCGCCCACCAAAGGCCCGCGCGTGCGCGAACGCGCCGAGCAGCGCTGGATTGTGCTGGAAGCGGCCTTCGCGGATCTCGCGATCGATGCGCGTGATCTCCTGGTAGACGATCCGGCCGGCACCGATGTTCAGGTGGCCGACCTCCGAGTTGCCCATCAAGCCGCACGGCAGGCCGACGTCCTCGCCACTGGCCTGCAACTGCGTGGTCGGCCACTTCTGGCGCAGGTCGTTCCAGAACTTCGGTGTGGCGAGGCTGATGGCGTTGCCCGGGCCGTCCGGAGCCTCGCCGAAACCGTCGAGCACACACAGCAGCAGCGGCGAATGGCGCGCGCTCATGCCAACAGGCGGTCCACGGCCGCGGTGATCTTGGCCTGCGCAGCGCGCACCTGGTCGCGGACTGCGGTGGCCCGACCGAGCGCCGCCTCGGCGCGCGGACGATCCGTGAGGTAGGCCGCGTTGATCTTGACGTTCAGAAACGCCCCTTCGGCGGCCGCTGCCAGCAGCGCCGCGCCCGACGCCAAATCGCTGGCGATCGCCTTGCCGACACAGCCCACCACCGGCTCGATGGCCGTGAACACGGCGCGGACCAGCCCCAGAGTCAGCTCCGGCACCTCCATGGCGCCGAGCATGCCCTGCTGCACGGCCGCCTCACGCGCCGCCTTCTGCGCGTCGGTGTCCTTCGGCAGCGCATAGGCCGCCGACACCGCGTCGAACGACCGGCAATCGCGCTCGGCCATCGGCAGGAGCTCCTGCACCAACGCGTCGAGGCGCGTCTCGGCCGCGGCCAGTTCGGCGTCGCGGTCCAGGTTGGCCTTCTTGCCGCGCGAGAAGCGCACCACCATCACGAACAGGGCTGCGCCCATGCTGCCGGCCATGGCGGCGGCGGCCCCGCCACCGGGGGTCGGGGTCTTGCTGGCCAGGGAGGCGACGATGGCGCCGAACGGTTGGTCGATCATGGATCGCCCCCAGTCTCGGCGGCTGTGGCCGGGGATCAAGGGCGAGCTGCCCTTGCCAGGGTCGAACCCTTGGCAGGGCGCGTCCCAGGGCCCCTGCCCAAGGCCTTGCCAACGCCGCAACCGGGCATGCCGCCGCCGCCGCCGTCACCTGCGGTGACGGCTCCAGCAGCGGCTTGCCACGGCGCGCTTTCGGCTCAGATGCGGCCGAGATTGAAGATCGCGTCCGCGTCGTTCGGATCGATCTGCAAAGCCTTCTGGAAGCACTGCTTGGCCTCGGCCGGCCGCTGCATCTGCCACAGGCAGACACCGCGGTTGTTCCAGATCTGCGCGTCGGTCGGGACCAGTTCCGCGGCATGGCGGAAGCAGTCCTCGGCTTCGACCATCTGGCTCTGGCCGAACAACACCATGCCCAGGTTGAACCAGGCTTCGGCGTTGCTGCGGTCGGTCGCCAACACCGCGTTGAACGAGTTGATCGCGCCCACGTCGTCACCGGTCAGGTACCGGATGAAGCCGAGCTGGAGCTGGAAGTCGCTCTCGCCCGGGGCGAAGGTCGCCGCGGCCTCGAGGTGCGGCAGCGCTTGCTCGTAGGCGGACTGCGACAGGTACGCCTCCGCCGCCGTGCGGTGGATCTCGGCGAGCTTGGTCGACAACTCGACCAAGCTGGCGCGCACCGCCGCCTTCTGCTGCTCGGCCATCGGCGTCACCACGAGTGGCGGCACCTGGGCGTCGCGCACATCGCGGATGCGGGTCGGAATGGCCTGGAAGCCCGACCGCTGGGGAACGGCCGACACGGGCGTCGGCACGGGGTTCTTGGTCATCGTCGTCATCGTCAACTCCTCGTCTCGGGGGAACTTTGCCGGTCACAGCCGGCCAGGAACTCGCGCATCGCCGCAGCTTCGGTGTCGAGGGCACGCGCCTCGAGCAGGCTCACGGCCTGTTGCCCCATGCGCTTGGCCTGGGCCAGGTGGCCGAGACGATGCAGCAGGAGCGTGGTCTGTTGGCAGGCACCCGGGGAGTCCGGATGCGCACTCAAGAACTTGGTCAGCACACCCAGCGCCCGACCGAGGTCGCCGCGCTGCAGCCACAGCTTGGACAGCGCCAGCTGGGCGACTTCGTAGCTCGGCTCGATCGCGATCGCGCGCTCGAGCATGTGGTGCGCCCGTTGCAGGTCGCCGAGCTGCAACCACGCCTGCGCGATGCCGGCCAAGGACACGTGGCTGGTGATGCCGTCCTGGATCGGCACCACCAGCACCTGGCCGTGGTAGGCGAGGCAGCGGCGGTAGTGCAGGATCGCGTCGTGGCTGCGCTGTTCGGTGAGCGCCAGACTGGCCGCCAGGTAGTGCAGGTTCGGGGTGGGCAGGAACCGGCGCAGCGCACCGTCGAGCACTGCCCGGGCACGCGTGTGGTCGCCCGCGCGCGCCGCTTCGAGGGCGCACAACGCGGCGACTTCGCCGGCGTATGGCAGTTCGCGCGGCAGGCTCGGCGGCCCTTGCAGGATCAGTTCGAGGCAGCGGTCCAGCAGCCGACGGGCGTCGGCCGAACGGCCCGGCACCCGGCGCAGGAAGTCGCCGTACTTGTAGTGCGCGTAGACGTCGTCTGGCTGCGCGGCGAGCTGCTTGTGGAACAGGCGTTCGTTGCGCTCGTTCTTGCCGCGGGAGGTCATCACCTCGTCGCGGTAGCCGTGGTGCTCGACCTCGACGTCCGCCGACAGCAGCACCAGGCCGAGCGGCAGAGCGAGCCGCTGCAGCGACGGCGTCACCTGCTCGTGGATGACGTTCTCGTAGGCGATGCCGGGCAGGTTGCGGAACAGCCGCACCATCATCACGCCGAGCGTGCGGCCCGATCCGTAGACGTTGACGAAGTGCAGGTGGTAACCACTCGCAACCTCGCTGGTGACCAGTTCGCGGATCCGTTCGGCAGCGCCGGGCTGCAGGAACTCGTCCGCGTCCAGCACCAGGATCCAGTCGCCGGTGGCGGCCCGCAGCGCGGTGTTGCGCGGCGCCGAGAAGTCGTCCTGCCACGGTTCGTGCAGCACCTTGGCGCCGAACGACTCGGCGATCGCCACGGTGCGATCGGTGGAACCCGTGTCGACCAGCACGATCTCGTCGACCGCGGCCTGCGCCCGCGCCAAGCACTCGCCGAGGAAGCGTTCCTCGTCGCGCGCGATCATGCACAGCGACACGCGGGGTCGACGCCCCGCCCACGGCGCCACGGGCCGGGCAGGCGTTGGCGTCGGCGCCGCACCGCTGCCACCGCGCGCCCCTGGCACGCCGACCGCCTCCACCAACGACCAACTGGCGAACAGCGCCTTGGCTTCTTCGGCCAGCACTGCAGGAGCTTCGGTCGGCGCCTCCGGCGCGCGCAGTGCAACCGGCACGATCCGGGTCGGCTGCAGTTTGCCGTCGATGCGCATCAACTGCTCTTCGCCGGCGATGCGCGAATTGTGCAGGTGTTCGTCCAGCGGGCCCGCGAACAGCGCTTCGAGCCGCGGCATCATGGTGCCGCACAGATCACCCGGCAGCGCCCGCTGCTCACCGTGGCCCGGCGCCACCGGTCCGACCGCAGCCGGCACGCTCAGAGCGGCGAACAGTTCCTGGGTCGGCTCGGCGCCGCCGCGCAGGAACCAGACCAGTTCGCCGCGGGCCGCCGCCAAAGCACGATTCCACTGGCTGCTCTCGCGCACACCGTCCCCAACCACGACTTCCCAGTCGTCCGGCAGGAACCGGCGCAGGCAGGCCTCGGTGCGGGCCCGCGCCAGGGCATCGCCACCGGCCAGCAACACCGAACCGGCCAGTGTCGGCAGCTTCTGGCAAACCAACCAGAACCGCTGCGGCGGTGGCCCGGCGCGCCAGTCGAGCGGCAGGAGGCCATGCGCCGCGAGGCTCTGGGCGAAGCTGGCGTCGAGTTCGGGCGCCGTCGGCGGCACCGCGATCACGTCGCGCACCAGCAGCTGCGCCGCGGCGGTCGCGGCGAGCACTCGGCGCAACGACAAGAACTGCGACGGATCGTCGGTGCTGCCGGCGGGATCGAAGCAGCCGGGCCGGCCCTCGATCACCAAGCGCAGGAGCCGCAGCGATTGCTGGCTGTCGACGTCGAGCAGCAGCGTGCCGCCAGGGGTGAGGCGACCCGCCAGATCGAGCAGCGCATCCTCGATGCGACCGAGCGATTCGGTGACCGCCGTGACCTCGATCACGTCGAACGGCTCCGCCGCGGCCTGCCGCAACTGCGCGCGGTCGCGCGGCAGTTGCAGCGCGCGCGCGGCCGTGGGCAACAGGCTCGCCCAGGTGCGCACCGGCCCTTGGCAGCCGATCGGCAGACATTCCGTTCTGTGGTTCATTCCTTTGCCGGCGCCGGACGCGGTGTCCAACGCCACCACAGCATCGGCAGGACTGGAACCGGAACTGGAGTCCTGCATGATGCGGAACCGCCCACGGCACCCGCCCGATGCTCGACGATGCCCAGATCGAGACCGCGTTGCGGTCCCGCACCCGCTTCCAGTTCCTGCAGCACGTGGCGGAGTGTCGTTCGACCCAGGAACTGGCCCAGGGCGCCCCGCGCATCGCCGGTGGCCCCGTCGCCGAAGGTGTGTTCTGGGCCGACCACCAGAGCCACGGCCGGGGCCGTCAGCAGCGCGAATGGCACGACGAGCCGGGCGCCGACTTGGCGGTGACGTTCCGCGTGCGCCAGCAGCTGCCCGAACCGTTGGCCCTGCCCGCCGCGCTGCCGGTGGTGGTGGCCGAAGCCTGCGCCGCGCTCGTGGCTCTGCCCATCCGCATCAAGTGGCCGAACGACTTGCTGGTCGACGGCCGCAAGTTGAGCGGCGTGCTGGTCGACGCCGGCACCCTCGGCCCCGACTCCTACCTGATCGGCATCGGCATCAACTGCAACCGCACCCGCTTCCCGCCCGACCTGGAGAACACCGCCACCTCCCTGGCGCTGCTCACGGGACACCTGGTCGACCGCGGCCACCTGCTGCTGGCGCTGGCGACCCAGCTCGACCGGGCCCTTCAGGCGTTGGCCTCCGGCACCACCGAAGCCCTGCTCCGATCGTACCGGACGGGTCTCGGCCTGCTCGGGCAGCGCGTCCAGGTCGCCGCCGGCGGCACCGAGCACCACGGCATCCTGTCGGCGATCGACTTCGCCACCCTCGAGCTCGACGG
>JAEUHP010000170.1 GCA_016795295.1 Planctomycetota bacterium
GGCATGGTGCTGCTCAGCCGCGCCGTGCCGGCGATCAATCTGATGGAGTTCGGTTTCGCGCTGAAGGTGCTGCTCGGCCTGGCGGCGCTGACCTGGTTCCTGGTGGCCGGCGCGCCGTTCCTGGTGCAGGTGTTCGGCGAACTGCTCGACGGCGCCCGCAGCATGTTCGAGAGGTGAACCATGGGCCTGCTCCGCGACGACGACGGCAAGACCGAGGACCCGACGCCCACGCGCCTCGCCGAGGTGCAGAAGCGCGGCGACACGCCCCTGTCGAAGGAACTGGTGCAGGGCGGTGTGCTGGTGATCGCCGCGATCGCGTTGCGCTGGTGGGGCGGTTGGCTGATCGAGACGCTCGGCGCGCTGCTGCGCAGCAACCTGCAGGTCGACCCAGGCCGCCGCGTCGATTCGATCGGCGCCGCTTGCCAGAGCCTGGCCCATGCGGCGACCACCGTGGCGCTGCCGCTGGGGCTGCTGTTCGTGCTGCTGGTCGGCGCGACCCTGCTGTTCGGCTACGGCCAGATCGGCGTGCACTGGGCCGGCGAGGCGGTCGGTTGGAAGCTGGAACGGGTCAATCCGTTCACCAACTTCCGGCGCGTGCTCAATCCGCAATCGTTGGCGCGCACGGCCTTCGCAGCGCTGAAGTTGCTGGTGCTGCTGCTGGTGCTGTGGCTGGCGCTGGGGCACCGCTGGCCCGAACTGCTGATGCTGCACGAACGCGGCGTGCCGGCTGGAGCCCACGAAATCGCGGACCTGGTGCTGTCGCTGCTGTTGTGGGTCGGCGTCGTGGTGTTCGTGCTGGCGCTCGGCGACTTCGCCTGGCAACGCTGGGACTTCCTGCAACGCAACAAGATGACCAAGCAGGAAGTCGAGGACGAGCGCAAGCGCAGCGAAGGCGATCCGACCATCAAGCAGCGCCAGCGCCGCGCCCGCAACGAACTGCTCAAGCAGCGCATGCTGACCGCGGTGCCGAAGGCGGACGTGATCGTGGTCAACCCGACACACTTCAGCGTGGCGCTGCGCTACGACCGCAAGCGCGATGCCGCGCCGACGGTGGTCGCCAAGGGCCAGGACGAGATCGCCTTGCAGATCCGCGAGATCGCCCGCCAGCACGGCGTACCGCTGATGTCGGACCCGCCGCTGGCCCGCGCGCTCTACCGCGCGGTCAAGGTCGGCCAGGCGATCCCCGAGAAGTTCTACCAGGCCGTGGCCACCGTGCTGAGCCACGTCTACCGGCTGAAGGGCCGCACCGCGTGACCATGAACCACCTCCAGCCCCCCACCTCCGACCATGGCTGAATCCAGCACCGGCACGCAGCGCAACACCCTGCTCGCGCTGTTCTTCGTCGGCGTGCTCACCGTGATGGTGATCCCGATGCCGCCGCTGCTGCTCGACGCGATGTTGTGCCTCAACATCACGGTGAGCCTGCTGATCCTGATGGCGGTGCTCAACGCGGGGCGCCCGGTGGACTTCTCCACCTTCCCGAGCGTGCTGCTGTTCACCGCGCTGTTCCGGCTGGCGCTCAACGTGTCGTCGACGCGCTTGATCCTGCTCGAAGGCGATGCCGGCGACGTGATCCGCACCTTCGGCAACTTCGTGGTCGGCGGCCAGCCGCTGGTCGGCATCATCGTGTTCCTGGTGTTGGTGGTGATCCAGTTCTTGGTGATCACCAAGGGCCAGAACCGCATCAGTGAAGTCACCGCGCGCTTCGCCTTGGATGCGATGCCCGGCAAGCAGATGTCGATCGACGCCGACGTGGGTGCTGGCGTGATCACCCAGGAGGAGGCGCGAGCTCGGCGCAAGGCGCTGCAGGCGGAGATGGAGTTCTACGGCGCGATGGACGGCGCCGGCAAGTTCGTGCGCGGCGACGCGGTCGCCGGCCTCGTGATCACCGCGATCAACATCGTGGGCGGCCTGATCATGGCGATGGTCTACCGCGGCATGAATCTGCCCGACGCGTTCGTGCAGTACACCGTCCTGACCATCGGCGACGGTCTGGTGGCGCAGATCCCGGGCCTCTTGGTGTCGACCGCGGCCGGCATCCTGGTGACCAAGGGGGCTTCGGAGACCGGCCTCGGCCAAGAGATGGGCGATCAGCTGCTGAAGAGTGGCCGCGCCCTGCGCATGGTCGGCGGCATCCTGATGCTGATGGCGTTGCTGCCGGGCATGCCCACCCTGTTGTTCCTGGCGATCGGCACGGTGCTGATCGTGTTCGCCGGCAACGTCGACCGCGCGCGCACCGCGGCCACCGCGGCGGCCACCGCCAGCGAGGGCAAGACCGACGCGAACGAACCGGCACCGGTCGAGGACCTGCTCGGCGTCGACCGGCTCGGCATCGAGATCGGCTACCGCTTGATCGGCCTGGTCGAACCCGGACGGCACGGCGGCCTGCTCGAACACATCCGCTCGCTGCGCCGCCAGTTCGCGCAGGCGTTCGGCATCGTGGTGCCGCCGATCCGGGTGCGCGACAACGTGCAGCTCGACCCGAACGCCTACCGGATCCTGCTCGGCGGTCAGGAGATCGCGCGCGGCTCCCTGCGCGCCGGCCAGTATCTGGCGATGGACCCGAGTGGCACGGCGCAGCCGATCGGCGGTGTCGAAACCACCGAACCGGCGTTCGGTCTGCCGGCGCGCTGGATCGCCGAGGCCGACAAGGACCGCGCCGAACTGCTCGGCTACACGGTGATCGACGCCGCCTCGGTGCTGGTCACGCACGTCACCGAAGTGCTGAAGAAGGTCGCCGGCGAACTGCTCACCCGCGACGACGTGAAGTCGCTGATCGACAACCTGAAGAAGGTCTCCCCGGCGGTGGTCGACGAACTGATCCCGGGCCAGCTGCCGCTCGGGCAGGTGCAGCGCATCCTGAGCGGCCTGCTCAAGGAAGGTGTGCCGATCCGCAACCTGCAGACCATTCTCGAGGCCCTGGCCGACGCCTGCCTCGAGAGCAAGGAGCCACGCCACCTCACCGAAGCGGTGCGCGCGCGCCTGGCCCGCACCATCGTCGAGCCGCACCTCGATCCGGCCGGCACGCTCTACGCGGCGTTCCTCGATCCCGAGCTGGAACGCAACCTCGCCGAAGCCTTGGCGGGCAACGACGGCGTGACCAACCTGCCGCACGGCTTCCTCGGCCGCTTCGTCGACCGCACGGCGGAAGCGTTGTCGCAGATGGTGAAGTCGGGCCGCGACCCGGTCCTGGTGACCCGCGCCAACCTGCGGCCGTTCCTGGCCGAAGCGATCGCCGGCGTGATCCCCAACGCCGCCGTCCTGAGCTACCAAGAGACCACGCCGGCCAAGAAGGTCGAGACCACCCAACGCATCGCCGTCGCCGGCTGAGCCCCACCCACCCCCATGCTGCTGCAACGATTCGAGAAACAAACCCTCGCCGAGGCCCTGGCCGCGGTGCACGCGGCCTGCGGGCCGGACGCGCTGGTGGTCGAGTCCCGCGCCACCCGCCACGGCCACCTGGTGGTCGCCGCGCGGCCCGAAACCCGCACCGCGCTCGCCGACCAGACCGGCGCGCGCCCGGCGCTGTCGCCGTGGACCCGTGGTTTCCAGCCGCTGGCCGAGCACGCGCTCGACTTCGGCCTGTCGGCCACGGTGCTGCGCGCCGTCGAACGGGCCCTGCTCGGCACCAAGGTCAGCCTGGCACGCGCCGGCGATCCGGCCCTGCCGGCCCTCGCGGCCCGGGTGCTGGCTGCACTGCTGCGCACCGAGCCACGCCTGGAGACGGCCGAGTCCACAGCGTTCCGCACCCTCGCCCTGCTCGGTCCCACCGGGGTCGGCAAGACCACCACGCTGGCCAAGCTGGCGGCGCGCGCCCGGCACCGCGGCGAACGTGTGGCGATCGTCACGCTCGACACCTACCGGGTCGCCGCGGTCGAGCAGCTGCGCGCCTTCGCGGACCTGCTGGACGTGCCGTTCGCGGTGGCGTTCACGCCAACCGACCTGCGCCGGCTGCAGCAGGAACACGCCGGCTGCGACCGCATCTTCATCGACACCACGGGCCGCAGCCCCCGCGACCGCGACGCCCTGCCCCAGCTCGAAGGGCACCTGCGCGCCGCCGGTGCCGCGACCCTGCTGTGCCTCGCCGCCGGCACCCGCGCGCGCGACTGCCAGGTGGTGCTCGAGGCGTTCGAGCCGCTCGGCATCGACGCCGTGTGCCTGACCAAGTGGGACGAGACCACTGCGCCCGGGGAGACGGTCGCGGCCGCGCTCGAACGCGGGCTGCCGCTGTCGCACCTGTGCATCGGCCAGGAAGTGCCGGCGGACATCCTGCCGGCCGACGCCGGGGCTCTGGCGCGCGCCGCGTTCGGCGTGCCCGAGGCGGTGGGCGCATGAGCACCACCAACCGTCAGGCCGCGGGCCTCTTGCTGCCGCGCCCCACTCGGCCTGCGCGCACGCCGTGGCTGGCCGTGGCCGGCGCCAAGGGCGGCGTCGGCAAGACCACACTCGCGGTCAACTTGGCGCTGGCCCTGGCCCGCGCCGGCCACCGGGTCCTGCTGGTCGACGGCGACCCAGGTTGCGGCAACATCGGCGTGCACCTGCGGCTCGCCGGGACGTTCGATCTCGAAGACGTGGCCGCCGGCCGCTGCACCGCGGCCGAAGCCCTGCTCGACGGCCCCGGGGGCCTGCGGGTGCTGCTCGGGCGTTCGGGCTCCACGGCGCTCGCCGGCCGCGACGCCGAACCCTTGCAGCAGGCGATCGCCGGCCTCGAGGCCATCGCCACCGAGTTCGACCTGGTGCTGGTCGACACGGGTGCCGGACTGGGGCCGGCGACGCTCGCGTTCGCGGCACGCGCCGACCTGGTGTTGGGCGTCAGCACGCCCGATGCGGCGGCGCTGACCGATGCGTATGCGCTGTGCAAGGTCCAGCATCAGGCCGGCCGGCC
>JAEUHP010000224.1 GCA_016795295.1 Planctomycetota bacterium
TGGAGCGAATGTTCTCTTGCAACTCGCCAAGACTGGTATTGATGGAGGTGACGATGCTGGAGGTGGGAATGCATTTCGGCACTGCTTGGCAACCTGTCAAAGCGCGAAAGTCTGCGGAGGGGATTGCGCGAGAGAGTTTTGGGATGGCAGAGAGAAGAATGATCCAGCCGGACAGCAGGATCTGGCCAACAATTCGGTTGGGTATTCGATGGCCAACGCCAAGAGTTGCTGGGATGCATGCAGCGATGCCTGGAGCACAGGGCGGCTTGACTGCAGGGGTACGCCTTGTCCTCCGCGCCCACAGCCGCCGCCGCGTCCACCATCTCCGCCTCAGCGCGACGAGGAGTTCTCGGCATACCCGAATCCACTCGGTATTTCCCACTCTTGGCTTGGGTTCGGATACTGACTACGAGCGACGCATGTCTACGCGCACTGCGGGGCGAAAGCTGGTGATTCTTGGCATGTGTGGCGCGCCGGCTGTCGCGCTACTGCTCTTCTCGATCGAAGATCGCCTCCTGAAAGCAGGGCAATTGGGAACCAAAGACCTCTGGCCGATCGGAACGGAGGCAGGAACTCTTGGGGAATACGTAGAAAATGTATGGTTTTGGGACGCCGCATTGATGCTTGTATTCATGGCATCCCTTGTCATGTGCATCCGTGGCATCTGCATCCTTGCGCGCCATGAAAAATGATTGTCTTCGGGAATTCGTGTGAGGAGACCAGGATGACTGCATGCAAGCATGGTTCTTCATCCCTGGCCAAGGTGCGGCGGTTCTTGGCGTTTCTGCCGTGGTTGTTGGTGATTTTGCCGCCGACCATCATAATCGGAGTCACATGTGTGTCGTGTCTGAGGTTGTTTCCTCTGGAGGCGGATGTCATCATGGCTCGAAAGGCGACGCCGCGGGTTGGGGAGTTGCTTGATGCTGTGATTGCCAGATTGGGTCCCCCAAGTCATTGCAAGTCCCGACGAGATGCGCAGCATGGAGATACACTCTACTGGAGCGTGTCCTTCGGCGAGTGGTGCCCGGTATTGGTCACGTTCGACGTGGAAGTGGTCGAAGGTCGGGTTGTGGCCGTCGACACTGCCTATCGATGAGGCGCAGGCGTGGAATCATCATCGCCCGCTGCAAGACCTGGCCGTCAGGCCGACGGCGGCCAGCGCCAGCTTGGGCCGGATGGTGCTCGGCCAGCACGCCGCTGGGCGTCCCCGACTCGACACGCCCCGCCGAACACCCCCTCCGCACCGGTTCGCCGCACCCGCCAAGAATCCGTTGCGACCGGACCGCCTTCCGCTACCCTCCCCAAGGTGCCGTTTGGTCCACGGCACCGCGGCGCCACCCGGCGCCGCGCGTTGGCTCGTCTGCTGGTCTTCTGCTGATTTCGGTCGACCCGCCGTCCCCGGCGGGCCCGAGGGCTCCATGTTCAAACCGTTCGAGTGGCTGTTGCAGGGCTTTTCCGTCGATCTCGGCATCGACCTGGGCACCGCCAACACCTTGGTGTTCGTCAAGGAGCGCGGCATCGTGCTCGACGAACCTTCGGTCGTGGCCGTGCGCAAAGGCACCAACGAAGTGCTGCTGGACGGCATGGCCGTGGGTGCGGCGGCGATGGAGTACCTGGGCCGCACCCCGCCCGGCATGCAGGCCATCCGCCCGATGAAGAGCGGCGTCATCGCCGACTTCGAGATCACCGAGAAGATGCTGCGCTACTTCATCCACAAGGCGTGCGGCGGCAAGCGCTTGGTCGGCCCGCGCCTCGTGATCGCCGTGCCGTGGGGCATCACCATGGTCGAGAAGCGCGCCGTGATCGGCAGCGCCGAACGCGCCGGCGCGCGCCGCGTGTTCCTGGTCGACGAACCGACCGCGGCGGCGATCGGTGCTGGCCTGCCGGTGCACGAACCGCGCGGTTCGATGATCGTCGACATCGGTGGCGGCACCAGTGAAGTCGCGGTGATCTCCCTGGCCAACGTGGTCATGGCCGAGTGCCTACGCGTGGCGGGGGACGACTTCAACGACGCCATCGCCCAGTACATCCGCACCAAGTACAACCTGCTGGTCGGCGAGATCACCGCCGAACGACTGAAGATCGCCGCCGGCAGCTGCGTGCCTCTGGAAGAGGAGATCGAGGTCGAGATCCGCGGCCGTGATTCGCTGGCCAACGTGCCGCGCAGCGCCGTGATCAGTTCGGTGGACGTGCGCGAGGCCCTGCAGGAACCCGTGCGCAAGGTGATCGGCGCGATCAAGTCCGTGCTCGAACGCACCCCGCCCGAGCTGTCGGCCGACCTGGTCGACACCGGCATCGTGCTGTGCGGTGGTGGCTCGCTGCTGCGCGGCCTGCCGGAGATGATCTCGCACGAAGTGGGCTTGGAGACCCGGGTCGCCGATCGGCCGCTGGAGGCGGTGGCGCGCGGCACCGGCACGTTCCTGGAGAACCTGGGCCTCTACGCCCAGTTCCTCGAAGGCGGCGAAGACCTCGATTGAGTGGCGGCCGCCGCGGCCCTGGCCGCGGCACTGGAGGAGCCAGCGCAGTGGCAAGGCGAACCCGAGCGTTTCCGGCGGGCCTCTACGGCCTCCTGCTGCTCGCTCTGTGCGCGCTGACCGTGCCGGCGTTCGGCCGGCCGGTCGAGAACGTGCTGCTCGGCGCCGCCAGCGCTTGGCCCGAACGGTTGCTGGGTTGGCTCGCCACGCCGGTCGAGGCCGCGGTCGACACCGCCACGGCCACGAGGCTCGCCGAACTCGAAGCCGAACTGGTGCAGCGCCAGGCCGCGGCCGACTTCGATGGGGCGCCGCTCCCCTGGCTGGAGGGCTGCACGCCGGTGCCCTGCCAGGTCGTGGGCGTCGAACGCATCGGCGGCGGCGGCGAACCGTGTGAACTGCGCCTCGACCGCAGTTGCGGCGAGTTGGCGGAGGCGCTGCCGTACGTGACCAAGGGCCCGCGCCTGGTCGGCACCTTGGCCCCCTGGCGGGCGCTGGACGGTGAACGCGCGGCGGCGCAGGCAGCGCGGGTGCAGCTGTTGCACCATCCCGCGGCCCACGCCCATGCCGGCGAGCTGCAGCTCGACGATGGTGCGGTGCTGCGTTTGGTGGCGCGCCCTGCGGCGGCGGTGGACCCGGCGCCGCTGCGGGTCGAACTGTGGGACGATCCACACCGCGCCGCCGGCCTCGACCGCATGGGGCAGTTGGTGCGCACGACCGAACTGGCGGGGGCCGTGGCCCAGCCGCCGGCAGGCCTGTGGCTCGGCCACACCCTGCCGTGGGGCTACGAACGTGCAAACGGCGAACGGGCGCTGGCGATCGGGGTCTACCTGGTGCCGCCGTTCCAGCCGCGCGCTTTGGCTTCGGTGGTGGTCTGGCTGCCCGGGCGCGGCCGTCCGGTGGCGCCGCCCCGTGGCACGGTGGCGCGGCCGGCCCGCCTGCAAGCGCTGCCGGATGGCCGCGGCTTCGCCGTGACTGCGCGCGGCTCGTGGGCCGAGGGGGCGGCGGTGCTGGCGTTCGGTTGCTGCCTGGGGCGCGCCCATGCGTATGCGTTCGGCCAGGGGCAGGTGGTGCCGTTCCGCCACAGCCGGGAGCCGTGGGGTTTGTTGCTGCTGCCCGACGATCCGGCGCTGCCGGTGGTGGAGCTGGTGGGAACCGTCGAGGGCGACCGGGACGGCCTGGTGTTGGTGCGCTGGCAGGGCGAACCGGGCGGGGCCGGGGCGGGCCGCCGGCTGCCGCCTGGGCATCTGTTCACCGGCGCGAACGGCCCGCATTGCCCGCCCGGCCTGCTGCTCGGGCGTGCCGAGCCGGCCCTGGAGGCGAGTGACCTGCTGCAGGTGCTGGTGCCGGCCGTGCCGGAGGCCCTGGCCGCCACGGTCCTGGTCGCGGCGGAGGCGCCATGAGCCGCTGGTTGTGGTGGTTCCTGCTGGCGCCGTATGCCGGGCATCTGCTCGCGTGGTGCATGCGCTGGGGCGCGCCGCGGCTCGACGTGGGCGTGCTGGTCGGCCTGTTCGCCGCGTTGTTCGCCGAACGGCGCGCTCTGCCCGGGCTGGTGCTCGGCGGGGCGTTGGCGCGGGCGCTGGTCGGCGGCGGGCGGCTGCCGCTGCACGTGCTGGCGCTTGGCGCGGCCATCGCCCTGTTGCTGCCGCTGTGCGGCCGGTGGCCGGGGCGGCAGCTCTGGTGGCAGGTCCTGGCCGCGGCGTGGTTCGCGGCCCTGCTGCCGTGGCTGGACGGGTTGCTGGCGGCCTGGTTCCAGGCGCCGCGCGAACTGGCGCCGCTCGGCTGGGCCGACGTGCTGTGGGCCGCCGGCACGGCCCCGGTGTTGGTGCTGGTGCTGCACCGGCTGCCGCCGTGCCGCCCGTTCGTGGAGGCCGGGTGAGCCCGCTGCAGCACCGCATCGGCCGGCTCGGCATCGCCTTCGCCGTGGCGACGCTGCTGCTGCTCGGCCATCTGGCGTACCTGATGCTGGTGCAGCACCCGGTGTGGGCGCAGCGCAGCCACCAGAATCGCTGGGCGTTCCGCGCCGTGCCCAGCCTGCGCGGGCCGATCCTGGACCGCGATGGTGGGGTGCTGGCCGCCGACGAACCGACCACCACGCTGTCGGTCTATTACCTGCGCTTCCGGCAGCTGCACCCGATCGGGGCCGCGGTGCACGCGGCGACGCTGTGGCGGCAGCAGGTGCAGCCCGAGGCCGCGGCGTTCTTCGGCTACCGGGATGGCCCGCTCGGGCCGTTGGCGGCGTGCCGCGAATTGCTCGCGGCGCCGGTGGCGAGTCTGCGGCGCGGCGTGTTGCCGCGCGAAGTCGCGGCGGAGCTGCGCACGCTGTGGACCACCGTGCTGGCCGCCAGTTCCGGCTGGACGCGGCGCGAAGTGGCGCGGGCGCTGCGCGAAGCGGCGGCGCGCGCCGATGGCACCCCGGTCGGCGCCGCGCTGCCGGGCGTGCCGGCCGAGCAGTTGGCGGCGGCCTTCGCGGCGCGTTGGCAACTGCTGGGCGATTTCGCCGCGGACTTGGCCCACCAGAACCAGCAGGCGCAGGGGGCGCTGTTCACCGAACTCGAACGGTTGCGTGAAGCCAGCCTCGAACAGACGCGGGTGGTGCGGCGCGACGAGGCCGGCGAGCCGCTGCGCGACGCCGATGGCACGCCGCAGCTCGGCGACTTGGTGGAGACGATCGCCTGGCCGTTCGCGCACCAGGTGCCGTTCGCGCTGGCGGCCCGCTTGCGCACTGGCCCGTTCGCCGAGCCGGGGCTCGAGATCACCGCCGACGTGCTGCGCAGCGGGCCGCTCCGCGACGAGCCGTCGCTGCGCGCCCTGGTCGGCACCATGCTGGGCGCCGACCAGGTGGCCGGTACCGCGGACTGGCTCGAACGCACGCTCGAGCGCGAGTTCGCGGCCGGCTGGCTCGACGAGCTGGTGCCGACCCAGGTGCTCGCCGAAGACGAAGGCCGCGACCGGCTGCAGGCGGAAGCGGCGGCGGCCCTGTCGCGGGCGATGCTGCTGCAGGAGCGGCGCGGGGTCAGCGGCATCGAAGCGGCGTGCGACGGTCTGCTGAGTGGCCGCATGGGCATTCGCCTGGTCGAACGCAACGCCGCGCGTCGGGAAGTGCACCTCTGGAGCAGCCTCGGCGCCGCGCGGGGCGAACCGGTGGTGCTGACCATCGACCGGCAGCTGCAACGGCTGGCCGAGGCCGCGGTGCAGAAGAGCCATGCCGAGTTCGCCGCGTTGCACCCGGACGGCGAGGATCGGGCCAGGGTGGGGGCCGGCCTCGCGGTGCTCGACGCGCGCACCGGGGAGATCCTGGCGGTGGCCGGGGCGCCGGTGGTGGGCGATCGCCCGCGCGGCGTGCCCGGGATCGGCTGGCGCGGCAACGGGGCACTCGGTTCGCTGGTGAAGCCGTTCCTGGTGGTCGAGCAGCTGCTGGCCGAAGCCGGGGGCACCGCGGTGCGGCCGCTGGCCGAGTTCGAGCCGTGCGGCGGCAAAGTGCTGATCGGCGGGCGCCGGCTCGGCTGCGCCCAGGGCCATGGCAGCGATGGCAGCGACCCGGTGCGGGCGCTGGCCAAGTCGTGCAACTCGTTCTTCTTCCAGGTTGCGGAATCCGTCGGTGCCGAAGGCCTGCGGCGGGCGCTGCAGCGTTTCGGCCTCTTGCCCGGCGCGGCTGACGCAGTGCCCGAGGGGTGGTTGCCGGCGGTGCGCGGCATCCAGGTGGTGCGTCCGCGCTGGATCGGCGCGACCGACCTGCGCCTGCGTGCGATCGGCTACGGCATCGAAGCGTCGACGGTGGAGGTGGCGCGTGCCTACGCCGGTTTCGCCACGGGCGCCTTGCCGCCGGCCAGTCTGGTGCGTGGGGAGCCCGGGGCCGCAGTGCCGCTGGTCGGCCTCGAACGCGAGCTGGAAGCCGTGCGCGCGGGGCTCGCGGGGGCCGTGCAGTTCGGCACCGCCAAGGGCATCGGGGTGTTCACCGAGCTCTCGGTGCACGGCAAAACCGGCACTGCCGAAGTCGGGGGGGCTGGCAAGGAGAACAACGCCTGGTTCGCCGGCTACCTGCCGGAGCCCGGGCCCTCTGGGGCGCAGTTGTGCTTCTGTGCGGTGGTGTACTGGGTGCCGAACGGGGTGCACGGTGGCGATGCCGCGGCGCACCTGGTGGCGGACTGGTTGTATCGCGTGCGCGGCGACGCGGCGCTGGCCGGGCGCTATCTGGCGCCGGAAGGCCGATGAACGGCCGGGCGCTGTGGCTCGAGCGGCTGCCGGCCTGGCCGCTCCTTTGTACTCTGGCGCTGACGCTGGTCGGGCTGCTGTTCATCGGTTCGGCGACGGCCGACGATCCGCGCTTCGGCGCGCAGCAGGGCCGCCAGGCGTTGTTCGCGCTGTGCAGCGCGGGGCTCGGTGCGGTGCTGCTGTGCGTGCCGTATGCGTTGGTGCTGCGCACGGCCTGGTTCTGGTACGGGGTGGCGACGGTGGCTCTGCTCGGCCTGCCGTGGTTCGCGCCCGAACTGAACGGCTCGCGGCGCTGGTACGCGTTGCCGGGGTTCTCGATCCAACCGAGCGAATTCGCCAAGCTGGGGGTGGTGCTGGCGCTGGCGCACTGGTTGCGCTGGAAGCCGCGCGCCAAGGCCCTGCACGGCCTGTGGCTGCCGGTGCTGATCGCGGCCGTGCCCGCCGGCCTCGTGCTGATCGAACCCGACCTCGGCAGTTCCCTGGTGTTCGCTCCGATCGTGGTGGCGATGTGCTACGCCGCGGGCAGTTCGCGCCGCAGCCTGGCGGTGGCTGGCCTCGTCGCGATCCTGGTGGCGGCGTTCGGCTGGTTTCATCTGCACGACTACCAGCAGGAACGGGTGCTGACCTGGTGGCAGCACTGGGGCTGGGACGAAGCCAGCCTGGAGCAACCCGAAGTGCGGCAGTTGCTGCGCAAAGCGGGCTACCAACCGTGGCAGGCGCTGATCGCGCTCGGGGGTGGCGGGCTGCGCGGTTTCGGGGTCGGCCAGGGCCCGCAGAATCGCTACGACTTCCTGACCTACCGCAGCGAAGACTACGTGTTCGCGGTGGTCGGCGAAGAGATCGGCTGGCTCGGGGCGGCGCTGCTGCTGTTGCTGGTGCTGGGCCTGGTGTTCGGCCTGCTCGGCATCGCCGCGCGCACCCGCGAACGTTTCGGGCGGTTGTGCTGCGTCGGCGTGGCCACCTGGATCGGGGCGCAGTCGCTGCTGCACGTGGCCGTGTGCAGTTGGCTGCTGCCGGCCACCGGCCTGCCCCTGCCGTTCGTCAGCTATGGTGGCAGTTCGATGCTGGCGACGTCCCTCGGCGTGGCGCTGTGCGTCAACATCGGTGCCAGGGCGGAGCCGGTGCTCGGCGCCGACGGCTACACCTGAACCCGCTCAGCGGCCACCACCGGGGCCACTACCGGCGGGACGACTGGGGGCAGGGCCCGTGCCGGGCGCTGGTGCGCCACCGGATCCCGGGGTGGTGCCGCTCTGGGCCTGGCCTGGCCGCGGCTGGTTCGCGCCCGACTTCAGGTAGGCGTCCCAGTAGCGTCGGTACTTCTCGTCGAGTTTGGGCAGCGAGCCGCGGTTCTTCAGGTCGTTGACGTAGCCCTGCAATTCGCCCCACTGGCCGCTGCCCTGGCTGGTGGCGGCGGCGCCGGCTTCGCCTTCGTTGGGCCGGTTGCCGGTGCGGTTCACGCCCGAAGTCTGGTCGGCGCGGCCGCCTTGGGGTTGGCCGTCCCGTCCCGGCTGGTTCGGCTGCTGGCCCGGCTCGCCCGGCTGGGGCTGGGGCTGGGGTTGGCCTTGGGCCCCTTCCCCTGGCTGTGGCTGCGGTTGCTGCTCTTGGCCGGGCTGTTGCACGAACTCCGGATTCTGGTTCTCGCGCCGGTTGCGCTGGTTGCGCTGCTGCTGTTGCTGCTGTTGTTGCTGCTGCTGGTCCTGTTGGTCCTGCTGCGATTGCTGCTGCTGCTGTTGCTGGTCCTGCGACGACGACGACGACGAGCTGGAGCTCTGGTTCTTCATCTGCTGCAGCTTGTCGATCAGCGCATCGATGCCGGACTCGACGGCGCGGCTCTGCTCCGCGGTCTGTTCGAGCATCGCCTTGGGCTTCTGCCGCGGCTGGCCCTTCTGGGCCGCTTCGAGCAGCAAGCGGTCGATCTCGCGCAGTTGCCCCTCCACGCGCGTGGCGATCTCCTGCAGCTCGCGGAGCAACTCGGGGTCTTGCGCGCGGAGGGGGGCCAGGAGTGCCGCGCCAGCGCACACCAGGGCTGCCGCCCAGAGGCTTGGCCGCCGGTTGGGGGACGGAACACGCACGGTCGGGTGGAACATGGGCGAAGGCATGGGTTTCAGCGGCCGCGGCGCCGCTCGCGGGGGTTCGTCTCGTTCGGCTGCGGCTCGGTGGGGTCGCCACCCTCGCCCTGCATCGCCTGCAGGGTCTCTTCGATGCCGGTTTTGATGCGCAGGAACAGTGTCGAGATCTCGGCGTGCCGGTGCGACAGGCGTTCGATCAGGGCCACTTCGGTTTCGCTGATCTGCTCGTCGTCGCGCGCGCCGACCAGGACTTGCTGCTCCTGCGTGGCGCGAGCGGTGTCCTGTTCGAGCCGCTTCAGCATCTCGAGTTCCGCGATCAGCGACACCAGCTTCTCCCGCTGTGGGTTGAAGCGGTTCTGTGACTTCGGTTGCTGCTGTTGTTGCTGCTGCTCCTTGCGCTCCTGCTCGCGGCGCTGCCGCTCGCGTTCGAGCGCGGCCAGCAGGTCCTGGGCGCGCCGGGTGACGTCGGCCTGCAGCAGGGTGGTGAATCGGCCCGGATCGGGATTGCGGCCGCCGAGGCGTTCGCCGAGGGTGCCGAGGTCGTCGACGGTGGCGCGCAGCACGGCCTGGTAGACCAGGTTGCCGTCTTCGTCGAGTGCGTCGACCAGGAACTGGATGCGCTTCTGCAGTTCGAGTTCCTCTTCGCCGATCTGGTTGAGCTGGCGCTTCTGTGCGCGCGACAGCGCCTCGCGGGCGGCCAGCTGCTGGGCTTCGAGCGTGGCGCGGCTGAGCGGCTCCTGCTTGGCCAGGAACGCCGTCAGCTCTTCCTTCATCTTGAACAGCAGTTCTTCCTGGCGCAGGTCCTGGTAGCGGTCGCGCTCCTCCTCGAGCTGCTCGGCGGCCTCCTCGAGCTTCTCCGCCGCGCGCTCCTGCTGCTGTTCGGCGGTGTCGGTGTCGCCCTGCTCCAGAGCCTGGCGGGCGCGGCGGGCGGCCTGCTCGGCCTGTTCGGTGGCGCGCTGGGCGTCCTTGGCGTCGCGCTCCTTCAGTTCCGCAGCGAGTCGGGCGATCTCCTCTTCCAGCTGCTGTTGGGCGGCGGCTTGCTGGTGCAGGCTCTCGGTGGTGTTGGCTTGCCGGGGGCGGTTCTGCTGCAGGCGCTCGGCGGCGCGCTGCAGGGCCTCGGCGGCCTGCTGCTGGCGCTCGGCGGCCGACGCTTGCTGGCCTTGGCCGAGTTGCTGCTCGGCCGCCTGCATGGCCTGCTGCGCCTGTTCGATCTGGCGGTTGGCCGGATCGGCTTGCGCCGGCGCCATGGCTCCTTCCTGCTGCTTGCCGGCGAGCTGCTGGCGCACGGCCTCGGCGGTGCGCTGCAGCTCCTGTTGCCGGCGGGCGGCTGCGGCGAGCTCGGGGCCGCGGTCGGCCGTGGCACTCTGCAGCTCCGCGCGCAGTTGCTCGGCCGCCTGCTGGAGGGCCGGACGGGCGGCTTCGGCATTCGGGGTGGCCGCCTGGCGTGGTGCGCCCGCCTCGTGGCGCGCCAGTTGTTCGGCGGCAGCCCGCAACTGCTGCTCGGCTTGTTGCAGGGCCGCCGCGGCCTTGCGTTCGGCTTCGGCCGCGGCGGGGGCGGTGCGCAACTCCTGGGCGGCGGTCGCGGCCGAGGCGGCCATCGCGGCGGCGAGCCGCTCCGCGTCCGGGTGCTGCTCGCTGTCCTGCTGGCGGGCGCGGTCGAGCGCCGCCTGGGCTTCGGCGAGTTGTTGCTGCGCTTGGTTGGTGTCGCCTTGCTGTGCACTCGCGCCGGCCGCTTCGAGTTGGCGCTGGGCGGTGGCCAGGCTCTCGGGCACCGGGTTCGGCTGGCCGTTGGGCGCCGTCTTGGGCTGCTGGGCGGCCAGGGCCCCGGCGTCCTTGGCCAGGGTCGCGGCATCGCGCTGGTTCTGCTGGCGATCCTCCTGCTGGCGCTTGCCGGCCAGTTCGCCGGCCGCGGCAGCGAGCTTGCCCAGTTCGTTGCGCTCGGCCTCGGTGTTGCCCTGGCGCAGCTTCTGCAACTGGTCGCGCAGTGCCTGCCATTCGCCGTCGGCGCGCGGTCCCTCGCTGCCGCCGCGCCGCTTCGGCGGATCCTGCAGCAGTGCCTGCAACTGGTCGCGCGCCTGCTGCAACGCTTGCTGGTCGGTGCCCGCGGCGGCGCGTTGCAGCGCTTCGGCGGCTTTCGCCAGTTCGTCCTGACGCGCCTGGCCACGCACCTGGCTGAGCAGCTCCCGGGTGCGCTGGGCGAGGTTGCCGAGGTCGAACTGCCGGGCGCGGTCGGCTGCTGGCGCGCCGTTGGCTTCGTCCCGCAGTGCCTGCTCCAGGCGGTCTTGGGCCGCCAGCAGTTGCTCGGTGCGCTCCAGGGCCGCCTCCAGGAACGGGCGCCGGGTGCCCGCGTCGCTGCGGTTCTGCTGGGCCTCGCCGGCTTGTTGGCGCGCGAGCTGTTGCAGAGCCTCGACCAGTTCGCGTTCCGCCTGGCTCTGGTCGCCGCGGGCGAGCTGTTCGGTGGTGGCCTTGAGCTCGCGCTGCCGCTGTTCGAGCTGGCGCGCCGTCATGGCCTGCCGTTCTGCCTGCTGACGCTGCTGGTCGAGCTCCTGCGCCGATTGGCGTTCCAGCAGAATGTCGAGCAGGCGCTCCAGACCGGCGATCACTTCGCGCTGCTTGCGCGCGGCTTCGCTGAGGGCCGTGGCCGCCAGGTCGTCGCGGATGCCGGCGACTTCCTGCAGCACGCCGGAGCGCTCCAGGTGGGCCAAGCCCTCTTCCAGGAGGCGCGTTTCGGCCTTGCCGTCGCGGCGGTAGCGCTCCAGCAGTCGCTGCATCAGGCCCTGCAGGCGTTCGGCCTTGCGCAGCAGTTCTTCCTGGTCGCGGCGCAGCCGCTCGAGGCGCTCAGGATCCGGGGTGGGTGCCTGTGCCGGCAGAACCGGACCGGCCAGCCAAGTGCCGAGGCCGAGCAGCAGCACCCGTGCGGGCGCGCCGAGGCGAGCTCGGTCGGAACGGCGATTGCGCAGCGGAAACGGGCTCATTGTTTGCCTTTGGCCTCTTCGGTCCGAGCTTGCAGGTCGACTTGGCGGTCGCGCAGCGCGCGGGCTTCCTGGATCAGGTCTTGGTAGTCGTGCCAATCGCCGAGCCGCAGCAGCAGCTCTTTCAGACCCTGTTCCTGCTGGGCCAGCAGCGCCGCTGCGGCTTGCAGGCTCTGCTCGCGCGCTGCCTGGCTGCGCGCCACCTGGGCTTCGGCCAAATGGCGGGCGCCGCGGGGCGCGTCCTGGGTGGCCAGGCGGTCGGCGAGGGTCAGCATGGCCAGGATCGGGTCGAGCACCAACTCGAGGGCGGGGAGCGTGCCGGCACTGCGGGCCGCGGCCAGTTCGCGGTAGAACTCGGGCGCTTGGGCGACTGGCTCGGTCAGTTGCTCGGCATGAGCCCGGTAGCGCGCCACCACCTGCTCGGCATTCGGGCTCGGCTCCAGACGGTTCCACAGGTGCAGGTCGAAGGCGCGCATCAGGCCGCGGTGCAGCCGTTCGACCGCGGTGCCAATGCGCCCTTGGCCCACCTCGACCCCGGTCAGCAACTGGGCGTTCGCCGCGTCGCTGCGAGCGCGCGGGCCCGCCTCCGGAGCCAGCAGGTCTTGGAGCTGGGCGCGGCGCTCGACCAGCAGGTCGAGTGCCTGTTGGGCCTCTTCGCGCAGGGAACGGAACAGTTTGGCGATCGCTTCGTTGAGCTGGGCCGGTTCGACCACCTGCACGATCCGCCGCGGCAGCTCGATGCGGTTCGCCGCGGGGGCGGCGTTGTCGGCGATCTGCACCAGCAGCGACAGGCTGTCCTGGCCTTTGGCCTCACCTGCCAGCAGCTCGCGCACTTCCAGCAGTTCGGTGCGCAGCAGTGTGGTGGGCAGCGGCGTCGCGGCCGAGGTGCTGGCTTTGGCGCCACCTTGGGCTGCGGCCGGGTCGGTCCGGGGGGCGGGGAGCAGCGCGGTGCGGTGCGCGGTGCCGCTGCCGCGTTCCACGGCCAACTGCAGCTCAGTGAGGCCGAAGTCGTCGCGCGCTTCGAGCCGCACGCACAAGAGACCGGTGCGGAGCAACAGGGTGTTGTCGTCGTCGGGCAGCAGCCAGCGGCCGACTGGCGCGTAATCCGGCAGGGCAGTGATCGGGTAGGTGCCCGGGTTGGGGTTGCGCAGGCCGTTCTGGGCCAGCAACTCGACCTGGTAGCGGTCGCTCTGCTGGAGGCGGAAGGTGGCGCGCAGCACGGTGGCGGTACCACCGTCGTCGGGCACTTCCAGCGGGGTGAGTGGCAAGCGCTGCCCGGATTCGAGCAGCACCAGTTGGGCGTCGCGCACCGGCAAGGTGGTGGCGACGTCGAGTTGCACGGTGCTGCCGACCAAGCCTTCCACGGCCCCGCCCAGGCTGCGCGCCTGGGCGCGGCCCGTGTAGGCCGGCGGTGTGGTGGTGACGGTGATGCTCGCCACCTGCGGTGGATGGATGGTGCGCACCTCGACGCGGCGGTCGCCGTGGTCGTCGTCGCCGCCGCGGGCGTGGAACGTGAAGGCGCCGGTGGTGCGGCGGAACACGTGGCGGAACCGGCCCGGGCCGCGGGCGCCCATCACGACGCTGCGCGCCGCTTCGGCTGCGGGTGCCTGGCCTTGGCTGTTGCTGCGCAGCGGTTCGACGTCGAGGAACACTTCGCTCGGGGCCACGCCGTCCGCGGTCACCAGCACCGGCAGATCGGCGCCGGCCGGCAGCAGCAGTCGGATCCACTCGCCGTCGTCCTCGCGCTGCACGTCGGCACTGGCGGCCGGGACTTCCAGGCGCAGCGTGGTGGCGCGCGGGTAGTCGACGTTGACGCCGAAGTGGCGCAGCAAGAACGCCCAGGCGGTGGCCGGGGCGAGCACGGCCACGCTGCCGAGCGCCAGGGTGGTGGTCAGCACCCCGGCATACAGCCACCGGGTGCGGCGTCCGTCGAACAGCTGCTGGATCGGCAGACTGGCCGCGGCGGCCACCGCCGCACTGCGCACGGCGGCGATCATCGCCGGCGATTGGTTGCGCAGCGGATCCACCGGCCCTGGCCCGAGCAGATCAGGTTGCCCCTGGGCAGGGTCCGCAGGCGTGGCCGCCGCAGGCTCCCGCCCGGCGAGTTGGCCTGCCGCGAGTTGCCCCCCCGCGAGTTGGCCATCGGCGAACTGCACTGCCGACACGAGCTGCTGCCGGAGTTCGGGAAACCGTTGCTCGACCAGTGCCGCGACGTCGATCGGCCGGGCGCGGCGCCGCAGCGGATAGCCGACGAAGCGCACCGCGGCGTAGCCCAGGAGCGCCGCCGTCAGCATGCCGTGGAAACTGCGGATCAGCAGCGGCAGGCGCAGGGTGTGGTCCAAAGCGAACGCCGCGGCGATCGCCAGCGTCGGCAGCAACAGGCACAGGCCCAGACCGTGCCACAGGTAGCGGCGGCGCAGCGCCGCGGTCTGCCGGTGCAGCCAGGCCGCGAGTTCACGGTCTTCCGGGGCAGTCGGAGCGGGCTGTGGGTCGTTCACCGGGGTGTCTCTGCGGGCGGTGCGGTGCGGGCGTGGGATCCGGCGGTCAGCGCTGGAAGATCGGCAGGTACTGCATCGGGATCTGCAGGATCAGCGTCGCCACGGCGGTGGCGAACGCATCCCCTGGGCCGGTGCTGCAGCGCCAGCGGCCATCCGCCTGCTGGCGGCTCAGCAGCAGCGACTTGATGGTGCGGAAGTACTTGGTCCACTTCGGATCGCCGGTGATGTAGTAGGCCTGCACGGCATAGTAGTGGCCGTAGAAGAAGAAGTAGTGCTCCTGCCACTCCTCGTTGAACACCGGCATCTGCCGGTCCATGTATTCGAGCGCGTCGCGGATGATCGGGTTGTCGTACTCGCCCGAGGCGTACAGGGTGGTGACGCCGGCGGCGGTGAGCGGGAAGGTGGCGCGCGTCGGCTCCTTGTTCTGGTAGCGGAAACTGCCGCCGTCGTCGCCGAAGCTGCCGTGGCCGTGGAACCGGTAGCTGCGTTCGTTGCCGCGCACGGCGCTGCGGTAGACGTAGTTCTGCGCAGAGCGGATGTGGCTGATCGGCACGTGGATGCCGACGTTGCGCGCCGAGCGGAGGGCCAGCACCTGGCACACCGTGATCGACATGTCCGACTCGCGTGCGAACGGCCGATAGCGCCAACCACCCTCGGCGTTCTGTGACGAGCAGATCAGGTCGACCGAGCGCTGCAGCGTGCGCTTCACGTCGGCGCGCTCGGTCATGCCATAGACCTCCGCCAGGAACAGGGTCGCGAACGCATGGCTGTACATGCGCGTGCCGTTGGCGGTGATCTGGCCGTCGTCTTGCGCGCACGACAGCACGAAATCGATGCCGCGTTGCAGCACCTTGCCATACTTGCCGCGGTCGGGCAGGTGGCCACCGGCCAGGAAGCTGATCAGCGCCAGCGCGGTGACGCCGACGTGGGGCAGCGGCCGCGCGTCCAGGGTCTCGTAGTCGGCGTTCAGCTTGTAGCCGACCAACTGCGGCCAGTAGCCGTCCGGGTGCTGCTGGGCGGCCAGCCATTCGTGGCCGCGGCGCACCGCTTCACGCAGCGGCTCGTCGAGCAGCAGTTCGTTGCTGGCGCCGCGGCGCAGCTGTTCCTGGGCCATGGTGGCACAGGCCAGGGCGAGGGCGGCGGTGCCGCACAGCAAGAGGCTTTGGAGGGTGCGCATGGGAGGGTTCATCGGCCGGTGTCGTCGCCACAGAGCAGAATACCGTCGGCGCAAGCGATCGCGGTGAACGGACCCACGGCGACCATGCCCTGGGGGGCGTTGGCGCGCAGGGACCGGAACCGCAGGCCACCGGGGAACGCACCCGAGCGGTCGCCGAGGCGGATCGCATGCAGGCGGAAACTGCCGCGCTGGGCCGGGCGTGCGCCGAACAGCAGGAAATCGGGACCGAACAGCGGTTGCCGCTCCAGTTCGCTGTCGTCGGCGGCCAGGGGTTCGACGAAGCTCGGCATGCCCGTGTCGATGCCGAGGCAGAGCAGGCGGCGTTCGCGGCTGCCCTTCTCCGGCGCGTCCCCGACCAGGAGCGCGGCCGGGGCTGGATTGTCGACCCAGGTGCGTTGCCAGTTGAGCACGCGCAGTTCGTGGCCGAGCGGGGTCTGCTGCAGTTCGCCGCCGTCCGCCGCGCGCAGCAGCACGAAGCGACCCGGGCCAGCCTCGGCGGTCTCGACCAGGGCGATGCGGTCGCCGCGGCGGGCGACCATGGCGAACTGGTGCTGCGGTCGGCCGCGCCAGCGCCACACCACGGTGCCGCGGTCGTCGAGCGCCAGCAGTTCGGGCGGCTGGCCGCCGCCCAGGCCGTCGAGCGGCAGGTAGCTGCGTTCGGCATCGGCGAACAGGCCGATCGGGAACAGCCGTGCCGCCAGCCCCTCGAGCCGGCCGCCGAGTGGCTGCGCCGCGCCGCGTTCGCTCTGGCTGCCGGCGTCCGCCAGCGCCAGAGGGGCAACGCTCCGCGCGACTCCCGTGAGCGGGTCGAGACGAGCGATCCGGGCGCCCTGGGCGTCGCTGGAGACCAGCAGCAGGTGGCCGCCGCTGGCCTTCGGCACCGGCTTCATCGGCTCGGTCGGCAGCCGCAGCGCGAACAGCACCTCGCCGGTGAGCGGTTCGATGCCGAACAGCTCGGCACCGGCATCGGCACCGAGGCCTTGGGCGGTGACGTGCAACACGCCGTGTTGCACGCCCAGGCTGTCGAACGTGGCGCTGGTCGGGTTCGGCAGTTCCCAGCGCAATTGCCCGGTGCGGTAGTCGAGCGCCACCAGCCGTTCGAGGTCGGGCACCAGCAGCAGATCGCCGCAGACCACGAAGTGTTCGACCAGCTGCACCGGCCAGGTGAACAGGATCGGCTTGCGCGCGCCCGGCGCGTGCACGTCCACGGCCAGCAGTTCGCCGAGGCCGAACACGTAGAGCGGTTCGTCGGGCCGCTGGGTGAATCCCGACGGATGCAAGACCGGTCGCAGGTGCAGCACTTCGCGCGCCGAGCGCGGCAGCACGCGGCCGAGTTCGGCGCGCGGCACGGCGAGGGTGGCCGGGGCAGGCGGGTCGGCGAGCTGCGGCGCCAGTTCGGCCTGGATCGCCCGGTGCGGCCGGCCCTGGTCCGCCGGCCAGGTCGACGGCTGGTCGCCGGATTCGGCCAGGCGGCTGCCCAGCGCTGCCGCCAGCGCGCGGTTGCCGCGCTGCAGGGCCGCGACCTGCACTGCCCGCAAGAGCCGCGGCGGCAGCGCCCCGCTGCGCACCGCGGCGCCGAGCACCCGGCACGCCGCGGCCAGGTCGCCACCGGCGACGGCGCGGTCGAGCAACGTCTGGCGGGCGGTTGCGGCGGCGCTGCTGTTCGGCCAGCTGGCGACGACCTGCTGCAGCTGGGTGGCATCGTCGCCGGCTTTCGCGAGCGCCGCGTCGGCCCGCGCGGCGATCTCGGCGTAGACCCCAGCACCATGCGTGGCCAGCAGGCGGGTGATCGCCTGTTGCGCCAGGTCGCGCACCGGGCCGGTCGGCAGTTCGGTGTCGCCGAAGCGCTCGAGCAATTCCTGCCAGAGCTGGACGGCGGCTTGGGGGGCGGTGTCCGGCAGCAAGGCGAGCTGCCAGCGGCCGAACGCAGCAACCGGCACGGGCAGGCCTTCGACCAGCACCTGGCCCGTGCCTTCGGCCAGCAGGCGGTCGAGTTCGGCGCGGCACCGAGCTGGCTGCGTACGCAGCACGAGGCACAGCTCGACTTGGGCGGCGAGCCAGGCGCGTGGCTCGGGCGCGACGTCCCGGGCCGCCGCGAACTCGGTGGCGGCCGCCGCCAGGTTGCCGGATTCGGCCGCTTGCCGGCCAGCAGCCAGGCCCAGGTCGTGCAATTCGCTCTGCAAGGTCTGGCGCAGCGGATGCTGCAGCGGCAGGTTGGCGCGCAGAGCCGCAGCCAGGCCCGAGCGCAGCAGTGCGACCAGTTCGGTGCGCGCCGCTGCAGGGGCGTCGGCGGGCAGCAGCGACTGCCGCAGCGCGGCGAGGCGCAGGTGCGCCGCGGGATCGTCGGGATGGCTCGCGAGCTCGGCCGTGGCCTGGGCCTGCAGCGCTTCGAGGTCGGCGAACACGGCGAGTTCGCGCTGGCGCAGGGCGATCACGGCGCCGTCGACGAACAGCAGGTTGCCGGGGAAGGTGCGTCCGGTGCGCAGCTGCTTGGCTTCGGCCACCGGGGTGCCCGCGCGGTCGAAGCCGACCACCCGGCCGGGTCCCGGAAACCACACATGGTCGGCGGAGAGTGCGGGCCGGCCCATGGCGCGCGATTCACCGCGTTCGCGCAACTGGTCCGGGCGCACCAGTTGCCGGACTTCGGGTTCGTCGGTACCGCCACCCGATGGCCAGGCGCGCACCGCCACCGCGCCGCGCCCGGCGAGCACGAACTCGTCGTCGAGCGCACCGCACAGCCAGCGCACGTCGTTGCCGACGCCGTCGAGGGTCGCCTCGGCCGGCAGACGCCAGAGCAGCCGGCCGGTTTCGGCGGCGAACGCCAACACCGCCGGCGAATCGAGGGGCGTGCAGCACAGCACGCCGTCGCGGACCACCGGCTGGTTGTTGGCGAAGTACACCGGCCGCGCCTGCTGGCCGCGGAACTGCGTGGCCGGCATGCGCACCACTTCGTGGCTGGTGATCCAGCGCACGTGGCCGCTGGCCTGTTCGAGCGCGAACACCACGCCGAGGTTGGCCGCGCCGTAGAGCACGCCACCGTGCGCCGCGAGCGGCGAGGCGGCGAACTCCGAACGTGCGTTGCCGAACATGTTGACCTCTTGCTGGCTGCTGCACACGAGCCGGCGCCAGCGCGGCACGCCGGTGTGCAGGTCGTAGGCCGCGATCGAGAAGGCGATCGCGCCGGAGCGGTCGTGGATCGGCACGTAGACGGTGTCGCCGAGGCACAGAGGCGGCCCGCACACGTCGTGGCCGCGGTAGCGGCGGGTGCGCGCGCCGTCGAGCTCGTCGAAGTGCGCCCAGAGTTCCTTGCCGGTGCGCCGCGAGAACGCGAACAGGCGCCGCAGCGGCAGCTTGCTGATGATCCGGTAGCCGTTCAGGAAGTCGACGTTCGAGCTGCGGTCGGGCACCTGCAGGGCCGCGACCACCACGTCGCCGCTGTAGCTCGCGGCCAGGATCTGGTCCTGGTTGATCTGGTTCGGATCGTCGTCGCCGCGGCCGCGGCCCAGCTCCTGCATGGGCAGACGGGAGCCCCAGGCCAAGGTGCGCCGCAACAGATCGAAGGCCAACAGCTGCCGGCCGGTGTTGACGTAGATGCCCTCGAGGTCCCCGGTCGGGTGCATGGCGAACGCACCAGGGCCGTCGAAGCCAGGTGCGGCGACTTCGTCGGCGAACACGAGACTCGGCCGGCCGGCGGGCAGGCTGCCCGGCAGGCAGCCGTCGCCGCCCCCGCCCATGGCGCTGGCGCCCCGCGGGTCACTGGCCGGGGGCAGGGCGTCGAGCACTTCGGCACCACTGGCCGGCAGCCGGCGCTCTTGCAGTTGGGCGCGCGCTGGGCGCGGTTCGCGCAGCACTTCGGCGGTGAGCCACCGGGCCGCAGCACTGCCCTCCGCGGCGCTGCCGATCGGGGTGGTGTCGAGCAGGATCCGGTAGTGGCCGAGCGCGCGGAGGCCATCGCCGCGCTCGGCGCAGAGATCGCCGAGCCGGGCGCGGGCGGCGCGGCCCAGGGCCGCCGTCGGAAACCGGTGCGCCAGCAGTTCGAGCTGCTCGGGCAACAGCGTCGGCAGGGCCGCTGCGCCGAGCGGGCCCGCTTCCCGGCTGGCGAGTGCGTCGACGGCTTGCTGGCCAGCGGGCGGCAGGTTGGCGAGGGTGGCCAGTACCGCGAGGCGCAGCCCGTAGAAACGCCCCGGCGCCACGGGGACCACGCCGCCGCTCTCCTTCTGCAGCAACTTGTGCAGCCGAGCCACCGCGGGCCCGAACTCGGCATTGCGCAGCTCGTCCAGGGCCTGCTCGAACTCGTGGATGTCGTCGTGGGACCGTTGCAGCGAGAACAGGTTGTCGTCCTGGCTGGTGACGAACTCGCCGGGCACCGGCACTTCGCGGCGCGGCGGGTCCTGGGACGGATGCTGCGCAGGCGACTGGGCCGTGGCCGCAGCGGCCCCGAGCCAGCCGAGGACGATCAGGAGGACACAGCGGGCCGTAGGCATGCGCACAGAGGAGTTGGAGGCCGACCCCACCTCGGGGGGGGGGCAGCGGCCACTGCGACCAGGCAGTCGAGCGGCCCTGCCGTATCGGCCATGGTAGGACGCTACCGGCAGGGAGGGGAACGGTGGAAAGCCAAGCCAGGGAGCTATACGAGCCGGGCGCGCTTGCGGAGAAGCCACTCCGCAGCGAGCACCAGCAACAGGGCGAACAGGGAGCTGGCGCGATCCCAGACCGTTTCGGTGCGGGTGTCTTCGCGGCTCTCGAAGGTGCGGCGGCTGGCCAGGTCGGCGGCCAGCTGGGCAGTGTCGGTCAAGAACACGTAACGACCGCTGCCATCGGTGCCGCGGCTGGCCGCGGCGATCCGCTGCAGGGCCGCGGCGTCCTGGGCCGAAGCGGCCAGTTCGATCTCCGGCACCGCCACCAGCACGTCCTCACGCGCCAGCACGGTGTCGGCGGGGTTTTGGTTGGCGAACACCAGGAAACTGAAGGTGCCCGGCTCGGGCATCGCGAGGCTGGCCTGGTAGGCCCCCGGTTCGCCCGGGACCGGGCGTAGCACGCGCTTCTCCAGTTGCTGGTCCTGGTTGCGCACGAAGATCGTCTGCTCGGCGCTGGTGGCCGGCTGCAGTTCGGTGTCGTGCACGCGCAGCACCACCCGCACCTTCTCGCCGGTCTCGAGCTGGTTGCGGTCGACGGTGAGCTCGAGCAAGTCGTTGCGGCGCTGCAGGCGCCCGCTGGCGAGGTGACGCACCACGTTGCGCCAGAACGCGTCCATGTAGATCTCGCCGTACGGATTGCGCCAGCGCCAGGTTTCGTCGGTGGCCAGGAAGAAGGTGGTGCCGCGCGGGTGGGGGCCGATCACCGCCAGGGGGCGATGGCCGTAGGTGTTCTGGTCGGTCGGGTGGCGCAGCAGCACCGTGGCCCCCGGTTTGGCGCGTTGCACCGGGTGGTAGACGTAGAAGCCCGGCAGGCCTTGTTCCCAGAGGCGGCGGTTCAGGCCGACGTCGCGCAGCAGCAGCAGGATGTCGTGCGGTTGCAGTGGATTCTCCAGGGTCGGGCGGAACGCGCGCTCGCGGTTCGGCCGTTCGCGCTGCAGCACCACCGGATCCTCCAGCACCACCGGCAAGAGGTCCATCAACGGCGTGTTGCGGTAGCGCTCGGGCATCACCGCCTCGCTCGGTGTGGTGCCGATGCCGCTCAGGAACCCGAGGCCGCCGCCGAACTCGACGTAGCGCACCAGCATCTGCAGCCAGCGGTAGCGGCCCTCTTCGGTCGGAGCGATGCGCTCAGGGGCCACGTCGCCGAGCAGGATGCAGTGGTAGCGCAGGAACTCCTGTTCGGTGCGCGGCAGGTCGAGCAGTGGCGGCAGGTCGGCGCTGTGTTCCTGTTCGAACTTCGGACTGGCTTCGAACAGCACGGCCTGCATCTGGATGCTCGGATCGACCCGCTTCAAGCCGGTTTTGACGTAGCGGTACTCCCAGCGCGGTCGCTCCTCGACGTAGAGCACGCGGATCTTCTCGTCGACCACGCGCAGGAACCGCACGTCCTGGTTGTCGTCGAGCTGGCTCTCTTCGCCCAGCGGCACCAACTGGAAGCGCAGCGTCCAGTCGCCCGCTTCGCGGAAACTGTGCACCAGCCGGGCGCGCGTCACTTCGCCATCGCTCGGCAGTTCGGCGCTGGTCGCCGTCAACAGCGCGAACGCCGAGCCGTCGCGTGCGCCGTGCAGTTCGAGCCGCACGCGTTTGCCGGCCAACCCTTCGGCGCGCAGGGCCACGTCGAAGCCGACGTCTTCTTCGCGCAAGGCCTCTTTGGGGCCGGGTGGGCCGACCACCCAGGCGTTGCGCGGAGCCTCGGGATCGCCGATGCCGACGGTGTGCACGGTGATGCCACGCAGGGCGTAGGCGCGGGCGGCCTCCACCGGATCGAGGCCTTGGTTGTTGCGGCCGTCGGAGACCAGCACCACGGCGTCTAGGTTGCTGCCGGCGGCAGCGGCGAGGTGCAGGTCCAGCGCATCGCCGAGCGCGGTCCGGTTGCCGCGGCCGGTCAGTTCGTCGAGGCCGCGGATCGGCACCGGCTTGCGCTGCACGCGGAACAGCCGCACGTCGTGGCCTTGCTGCAGCTTTTGCAACAGCCCTTCGGGGCGCTCCAGTTCGCGGCGCACCAACTGCAGGCGGGTGCTCTCGGCCACCGCCTGTTCGCCACCGACCAGGCTGGCCAAAGCTTGCTGCTGCAGCGGGTCCGGATAGCGGTCCTTGCGCAGCATGCTGGCGCTGTCGTCGATCAGGACGTGCACCTGGTTCTGGGTCTTGCGGTAGGTGGTGGTCTCGAATGCGGGCTGGAACACCAGCAGCAGCGCGATCAGCAGCGCCAGCCAGCGCAGCAGCGACAGGGCGATCCGCGTCGGCCGCTCCAGGCGCAGCAAGCCGCCATAGGCCCACCAGGCGAACAGAGCCGTGGCCGGCAGCACCACCAGCACCAGCACCCACAGGGGTGGCGCCGCCAAGAACCGGAACGTTGTTTCGGTGTGGGTGGTGGCGGCGGCGGTGGGGTCCTGCAACTCGGGCAGCATCGGCATCCTCACGAACTCCGCCGCACCGCGACGTAGCGGGCCAGTGCGGCTTCGGCCAGCAGCAGCAAGAAGGTGGTGAGCAACAGGTGGGGGCCGAGGTCGTGGTTGCGTTCCGGGTCGGCGGGCCCCGCGGTGGCCGGCAGCGCGGTCAGGATGCGCGGCAGGCCGAGGGCTTTCTGCAGTTCGTCGTGGGAGGCGTAGCGCAGCTCCCCTTCGGCCGGATCGACGTTCACGGCGAAGGGCAGGGTCAACGCCTCCTTGCCGCTGTCGCGGTCGAGCAGCAGCTCGAACGTGTAACACCCCGCGTAGAGCGTGTTGGCGAACGGCGGCAAGGCGTAGCGGCCGCTCGGCAGCGGCACCGGGTCGTCGGCGACCGGAGCGCGCCCGCCCCCGTCGCGTTCGGGGCGCTGCAGTTCGATCGTGGTGGGGCGCGCCGGCAGCGAACACGACAGGCTCTGGCCGACACTGGCGTGGAACGGATCGCTCGCCGGCAGGGCCAAGTGTTCGACCAGGCCGTGCAACAGCGGGAACGCGACCAAGGGATCGTCGAAGCGGTTCCAGCGCTGCGCCAGGTACGGCGAAGCCGGCGCCGAGCACCAGAACACCACCTTGCCCTCGCCGAAGGTCGAGCCCACCAGCAACGGGCTCTGGTCGGGGTCGTCGAGCCGCGCCAGCACCTGTGCGGTCTCGGGCAGGGAGTCACGGGCCAAGCCGTGCCAGCGCCAAGTCGGGATCGCGGCGAACAGTTCGCGGTATGCAGGTTCGCGGAAGCCGGCGAACACCGGGTGGTCGGGGCGCAGGAGGGTTGCCGCACGCGGCGCCACCGCTCCGGGGGCGCCGCCGCGCGGCCCGGTGAAGCGGAACGGCTGGGGGCCTTCGCCGGCGGCGTGCAACCACAGGTTGTAGGTCGATGGATCCAGGCGCTCGCCGGCAGCCACCAGCAGGCCGCGGCCGGCGCGCAGCGCCGCGATCAGGCCTTCGGCGGCGCGTTGGTTGAGGCGGTCGACGTCCGCCAGGACCGTGACGTCGTGGTCGATGGGTTGCACCTGCCCGCCGAGCAGGGCCAGGACGTCGACGGTTTGCACGGCGAACGTCGGCAGGCTGGTCGGGTCGGGGTCGAGCACCGGTTGCCAGAGCTGGCGGTGGCTCTGCAGGGGGTCGCCGTCGGCGAGCCCGTCGACCAACAGGATCCGCACGCGGTCGCGCACCAGGACGGTGGCATGGCGTTCGTCGTCGGCGTCGAGGCCGTCGCCGACCAGGGCCGCGCGCAGACGGTGCCGGCCCGGCTCGCGGAACACCACCTGGAACTCGGCTTCGCCTTCGGCGTTCCCCGGCACGGTCACGACCTTGCGCTGCGGTTCGCCGCCGTCGACCTCCAGGGTGACTTCCAGCCGGGCTTCGCCGCTGCCCCGGTTGTGCAGGCTGGCCACCACGGCCACCGGGGTGCGCAGGACCGCGATCGGCTGGTCGATGCGCAGGCCGGTCAGTTGCGTGTTGTCGATCGTCGTTCCACCACCCGCAGCCGCGGCTGGACCGACGTCGAGCCAGTGCACTGCCGTGCCGGGCCGTTGTTGCAGGCGTTCGAGCGTGTCGCGCAGCGAGTCGGCGAGGCTCTGGGTGTCGGAGTTGGCGTCGTTCGGCTCGTTCGCTGGGGTCGGCGGCGCAGCCGGCTGGCCTGCGGTGGCGGGTGGGTTGCTGGGGTTCTGGCTGCCGGCATTCGGAGCGCTGCTGTTTTGCGTGCGGCCGTTCGGCGCGCCGGGGCTCTGCCCGGCCGCACCGCGCGCCGCCGCCCGTGCTTCCTCCAGGGCCCGACCCGCGGCACGCGCCTGGCCGTCCGTGAACACGTAGATCTGCGTGTCGGAGTCGCCGCTGGCCTCCACCAGCTCGGCCACCTGGGCCAGCGCCTCCCCGAGGTCGGTGGCGGCATCCTCTGGCCGCTGCAGCAGGAACCACTGGTTGCGCGCTGCGGCCAGGTCGAGGTCGCCGCGCACCAGGAACCGCGGCCGCACGCCCGCCGACACCAGGGTCACCTTGTCGCTGCGCGCCGGGTTCTGTTCGAAGCGGTCGAGCAGTCGGCCGGCGAGCTGGCGCGCCCGTTCGAACGGGGTCGGCGCGCCGTCCTGGCGCAGCCCCATGCTGTAGCTGGCGTCGACCACCAGCACGTGGTGCACTACGCCGGTGCCGGCCAACAGCCCCACGGCCTCCTGCAACAGTGGGCGCGCCACCGCCAGGGCCAGCGCGATCGGCAGCAGGCAGCGCAGCAGCAGCAGCAGCAGGTTCTCGGTGCGCAGGCGGTTGCGCTGCTTCTGGTAGGCGCGCAGCAGGAACTCCATCGCCGCCCACGGACGTTTGCGATGACGCTGCCGATTCAGCAGGTGGATGACCAGCGGCACTGCGAACAGCAGCGCACCGGCGAGCAGGGTTGGATTCAGGAAGTCCACGCCGTCATCCGCTCACTTGCGCCGCTTGGTTCGTGCGGTGCGGGCGCTCAGGTAAGAGGTCAACACCACGTCGAGCGGGGTGCTGTTCAACACCCGCACGTAGTCGATGCGCAGACCGAGGCAGGCCTTGCGGATCGCTTCGGCGAAGCCGCCGATCTCGGCGAGGTAGGCGTCGCGCAGCGACTTCGGATCGCACAGCAGTTCGGGCATCTGTTCCAGGCCCTGGAACAGCGTCATGCGCTCGAACGGGAACTCCAGTTCGTCGCGGTCGAGCACGTGGAACACCACGATGTCGTGGCCGCGGCCGACCAGTTCGCGCAGGCCCTTCTGGATCGCCTCCGGGTCGTCGAACAGGTCGCTGAAGATCAGCACCATGCCGCGCTGGCGCAGATGGCTGGCGAGGTCGTGCAGCACACCGCCGACCTTGGTCTTCTGCGTGCGGGTCTTGGCCTGCTCCAGCGCGGTGAACAGATTGCCGAGCCCGGCGCGGGTGTTCGACGGCGGCACCTGGCGCACCACCTTGTCGTCGAACAGCGACAGGCCCACCGCGTCGGCCTGCTGCTGGATCAGGTACGCGAGCGAAGCGCAACCCGTGGCAGAGTAGTCGAACTTGCTCATGCCGCCGTCGTGGGCGTAGTTCATCGACTCGCTCTGGTCGAGGAACAGATGCGCTCGCAGGTTGGTCTCCTCTTCGTACTGCTTGATCACGAAGCGGTCCGCCTTGCCGAAGATCTTCCAGTCGAGGTGGCGCAGGTCGTCGCCGGGCACGTATTCGCGGTGCTGGGCGAACTCCACCGAGAAGCCGCGGTACGGCGACTTGTGCATGCCGGTGACGAAGCCCTCGACCACCAGCCGCGCGCGCAGTTCGAGACGCCCGATCCGGTTGAGGACCTGAGGGTCGAGGTAGTTGGTCGGGATCTCGGTCATCGGCTTCTGTGGGTGGGCCGCGGCGGGAACTGCGGAGGCTTCGGCGTTCTAGGGGGAGCGTTGCACGGTCGGGTCGGTGCACGGTCGGACCGGTGCACGCGGCGATCGGGCGCGGCGAGCCAGGGCCCGCCGCTGGTCCAGTCGCTGGTCCCGCATCAGCCTTGCGCCACGACCTTGGGCAGTTTGCCGTCGGCCAGCAGCGCGCTGTCGTTGGGCTTGGTTTCGGCGAGCAGGCGGTCGACCACCTTGTCGGTGGTGATGCCGTCGGCTTCGGCGGCGAAGCTGGTGATCAAGCGGTGCCGCAACACCGGTTTGGCCACCGCTTGCACGTCCTCGGCCGCCACGTAGAAGCGTCCCTGCAGCAGCGCGTGGGCCTTGGCGCCGAGCACCAGGTTCTGGCTGGCGCGCGGTCCGGCACCCCATTGCAGCCAGTCCTTCACCCAGGCCGGCGCATCGCCAGTGGTGAGGCGCGTCTGGCGCACCAAGCGCAACGTGTAGTCGAGCACGGCGTCGGCGATCGGCACGCGGCGCACGATGCCTTGCAGTTCGAAGATGTCGGCGGCCGACAACACCGGCTGGATCTCGGTCTTGCGGTCCTCGGTGGTGCGGCGCAGGATCTCGCGCTCCTCGTCGACGCTGGGGTAGTCGACCTTGACCATGAACATGAAGCGGTCGAGCTGGGCTTCCGGCAGCGGGTAGGTGCCTTCCTGCTCGATCGGGTTCTGCGTCGCCAGCACGAAGAACGGCTTCTGCAGTTCGTGGCGCTTGCCGCCGACGGTGACCTGGTACTCCTGCATCGCTTCGAGCAGGGCGGCCTGGGTCTTCGGCGGCGTGCGGTTGATCTCGTCGGCCAGGATCACGTTGGCGAAGATGGGGCCCGGCAGGAACTTGAACTCGCGCCGGCCGCTGGCCTTGTCCTCCTGGATCACTTCGGTGCCGGTGATGTCGCTCGGCATCAGATCCGGGGTGAACTGGATGCGGTTGAACGACAGCGACAGCACCTTCGACAGCGTCGAGATCAACAGCGTCTTGGCCAGGCCGGGCACGCCGATCAGGAGGCAGTGGCCGCGGCAGAACAGCGCCATGAACAATTCGTCGACCACGTGGTCCTGCCCGACGATGACCTTGCGGATCTCGGTCTTCATCGCGGCATAGGCTTGGCGCAGCTTCTCGACCTGCTTCAGGTCCTGATCGGTCGCGGGAGGGTTGCTCATGGGCTTTGTCGGGCCGGCGGCGGGCCGGACCATGGGGTCTTCGAAGATCGGACGTCCGGAGTTGCGGCAGTGTCGACGGCCTTCTGGGCCGAGGCAATGCCAAGACGAAGTGTTACGTGCGCGACGGCTGCGCGGCGGGGGAATTCCCAGGTTGTGGGACGGACCTGGGCGGCCGCTTCCCGCGCCATGGCGAGCTGCTGGTACACGTGCGCTGCTTCGACGCGCATCGTCAGCGATTCTTCGCCCGGTTCGGCGAACCTTGGTTTGGTGCGCGAGCGGCCTTCGGTGGGGCCTGCACCCCGGCCACCGATCCTTCCGGGTAGGCCGCCGCGAGCTCGGCCGGCGTGTAGCCGTGCTGGTCGATGGCGACGAACAGGCTCTGCAGATCCCAGGTTTCGCCCGGGCTGCGGCCGAGGCGCACTTCGGCGATGGCTGCGTCGTAGTGGGCGCGCAGCGTCGACAGGTTTTCGTGCAGGGTGCGCAAGCGGGCTCGCTCCTGTGCGGCCGGGATTGCCGCCGACGTGTAGAGCCACGCGGCGATGCCGAGACTGGCGAGCGCCACCCAGAAGGGGAAGGTCGAGGCGCGGGCGCTGGGCGCAATCTGGCTCACAGCCGGAGGCTAGCGCGCCGGACGTCCTTGGGAAAGGGCTGATGCGTCACGAACCGGGCGTGGCCGCGCCGAGGTGCGCGCAGGAGCGGTTCCTCACTGTCGCGTAGGCAAGCCGAACAGCCTGCCTCGGCACACGAGGCGAGCTGCGCGCCAAGGTCGAGTTCGGGATCCGCCAGGAACGGCGGCGGGCAGGGAGGGATGGCCATGGTTGCTCCGGGGGGCGGCCAAGCCTCGAGGCGGCATGCGCTCCCCAGGACACAGACAACTTCCCCCCGCGATCCCAACCCGAAAACAGCTGCTGCTTTGCGTGGCACGCCCAGGACAGCTGACTTCGGCAGCTGCCCGGGGCGTGCCACGCAAAGCATCAGACCCAGCTGTTGGTCAGGAGCTCGCCCATGCCGCCGGCGCCCGGGACGATGTACTGGACCTCGTTCAGGCCGCGCTCCTCGTCGGGCCACGTGCCCGGCTCGCTGTCCAGCGCGCGCTCGCTGGACAGACCGCGGTCCAGCCGACCACTGTAGAGGCGCACACCCTGGTGCATGGCCGTGACCCGGCGGATGGCCTCAGGGGTGACCATCAGGTGTGCCGCCACGAGCCGTGCTGGGCCAGGCCCTGGCCCCAGGCTTTGGTAGACATCGACCGCACGGCACACCGTGCCACCGGTGGCGCCCATCGGGTCGGGGATCAGGACCACGGCGCCGTCCACCGGGCCGCCGATCTTGCTGCCGTCGAGCCGAACCCCGGTGACCCGGTGCTGGTCGTCGACCACGCGGGACAGGTTGAGGAAGTCGAGCCGGACCCGTTCGGGAGGCAGCACTTCGATGGCTGCTTCGTAGCAGGCCTGCGCCGGCAGGATGCCGGCGCGGATCACCGCGCAGATCACCAGCTGGGTCTCTTGGCAGAGCTGCACGCCGCGGTAGTGGGCGCGTGGCTCGCTGGAGGTCATCCGGGTCGGCAGGTGGACCGTGCGGGTCGGGAACTCGCGGCCCAAGATCTCCTGCACCAAGCGCCGGTAGGCCGTGCGCACCAGGCCGGGAATCGCGGCGGTGCCCGTGTCAGGGTGGCCGAGGCGACCGAGCAAGGTCAACAGGAACGGGTCGTCGAACAGGTGGACGTCCGGTCCGTAGCGGTGCGCCAGCAGTGCCGAGCCGGCCACGCTCACTTGCCCTTCGGCCGGCGGTTGCCAGCGCCTTCGGCCGGAGCTTCGGGCAGTTCGGCGGCGAACACCACGCGCAGGTTGGGCCGCGACTCGCGCAGGCGCACCACGGCGGCCGCACTGACCTCGGTTTGCCACAGGTAGAGCCGCTCCAGGTTCGGCAGCGAGCCCAGCGCGGTGGCTCCGTAGTCGGCGACCTTGGTGCCGAACAGGTTCAGCGTGCGCAGTTCGCGGCAGGCGGCGAGAGCCGCAGCGCCGCGGTTGCCGACCTGGGACTGGCGCAGATCGAGGGCGACCAGGCGCGGCAGGTTCGCCAGGACGGCACAGCCGGCGTCGGTGACCTGGGTACGGGCGAGGTCGAGTTCCGCGAGGTGCTGCGCCAGCGGTTGCAGCTCGGCCAGCGTCTGGTCGTCGACCAGGTCGGCGCTGCCACAGCAGTGCACTGCCAGCAGGGGACTGTCGTTGCCGACACTCTGCACGCGGAACGGCCCCTTCGCGAAGGCTTGCAGCGTCGCCGCTGGCAGGGGCGCAAGGCCCTTGGCCAATGCCTGGTAGGTCTCGTCGCGGCTGGCCGTTTTGGGGCCGGATGGGCTCGGCTTGCCCGCCGCCACCACTGGCTCGGCTGGGCGGACCCCGGTCCACGAACCGAAGTCGGCGCCTTGGGCGATCCAGGACCGGATCGTTTCGACCTGCGCGGTGCTCAGTGGCTCCCCGTGCTTCGGCGGTGGCATGCGGTCCTCGTCGTCGGCCGGCTTGGCCACCACCTCGAGCAGCAGGGAGTGCTCAGGGTCCTTGGCGACGGCCAGTTTGCCGCCCTTGCTGGCGAGGAAGCCGTCCTTGCCGTCGAGCACCACCCCGCCCTTCGGCCGCTTGGTCTTGCCGTCGGCACCGATCTTCGGCGCGGCGTGGCATTCGACACAGCGGCGTTCCAGGATCGGCCACACTTGCGTGGCGAACTGCACCTTGCTGGTCTGCGCCGGCAAGCTGGCAGCCAGCGCGAGGACGGCAGGCCACCAGAGGCGCAGGCGGCGAACGGGCTCGGGAGTGGCCATGCGGCGATTCCGGGGCTCAGCCCTTCGGCTTGTCGTTGGGCTTGCCCTTCGGCTGGTCCGTGGGCTTTTCACCCGGCTTGCCATCGCCCTTGGGGGCCTCCCCCTTGGCGTCGGCAGGCTTGGCGTCGGCCGCTGCCGCGCCGCCGGTCCAGGTGCCGAAGTCGGCGCCCTGGGCGATCCAGGCCTTGATCAGGTCGGTCTGCGCCACGGGCAGCGGGGTTGGGTCCTTGGCCTTCTGCGGCGGCATGCGGTCTTCGTCGTTCTCTGGCTTCACGATCAGCGTGTAGAGCAACGACTCCTCGGGCTTGCGCGGGGCCAGCACTTTGCCCTTCTTGCTCTGCGTGATGCCATCCTTGGTGTCGAGGACCACACCGCCCTTCGGCTTCTTCATGCGGCCGTCCGGCCCCGGGGTCGGGGTGGCGTGGCAGCCGATGCAGCGCGCTTCGAGGATCGGATAGATCTGCGCGGCGAAGTCGATCTTGGCGGCGGCGTCCTTCTTGCCGGCGTCCTTCTTGGGGTCGGCCTTGCTGTCCTGAGCCTTGCCGTCCTGAGCCTTGCCCTCTTTGGCCTTCTCGGCGGCGGGAGGCTGGTGGGGCTCCTGGGCGGTGAGGGTCGGCAGCGGCCACACCACGGTGAGCAGGGTCGTGGTGAGCAGCGACTTCATGATGGGGGCGAGGGAACGTGGCGTCATGGAGTGGGAGCGCCAAGTGGCGCGTGGAGGAAAACGATGCGAAACAGTGCGAAACGTCAGGCGAAGATCGAAGGGATCGGCACGCCCTTGTCGGCGACCTTGAACGGCCGCCCGGTCGGCGAGGTGACCACATGGTCGAGGGGCAGCCCGCAGGCGTACGCGATGGTGGCGTTCAGGTCTTGGATCGACACCGGATCCGCGATCACCTCGCGGCCCTCGGCATCGGTCTGGCCATACGCTTGGCCGCCGCGCACGCCGCCGCCGGCGAGTGCGCAGCTGAACGCCTTGGGATAGTGGTTGCGCCCCTGGTCGGCATCGATGTCGGGCGTGCGGCCGAACTCGGTCGCGACCACCACCAGGGTCTGCTCCAGCAAGCCGCGGGCGTCGAGGTCGCCGAGCAAGGCGGCCAGCCCTTGGTCGATCGCCGGCAGCAGGTCGCCGAGGCGGTCGAAGTTGTCGGCGTGGGTGTCGAAGCCGTCCGCCATCACTTCCACGTAGCGGACCCCGTGCTCGACCAGCCGGCGGGCCAGCAAACAGCCCGAGCCGAACGCCGATTCCCCGTAGACCTTGCGCAGGCCAGGGGGTTCGGCGCCGAGGTCGAACGCCACCAGATCGCTGCTGCGCATCAGGCGCACGGCGTCTTCGTACGCTTGCACGTGGGCGCCGACGGCGCGTTGCCGGTAGGTCTCGGCGAACGCGCGGTTCAGGGCCTCGAGGTGGCGCAGGCGGCGCAAGAACCGGTCTTCGTCCACTCCGCGCGGCAGAGCGGCGTTCTGCAGGCCGTCCTGGGCACTGCCGATCGGCAGGGCTTGGAACTCGGGTGGCAGGAACCCGGCACTCGGCAGGTCGGCCCCGCCCCCGATCACCACGTGGCCCGGCAGTGCCTGGTTGCGGCGGCCGGCGAGGAAGTTGGTCCAGGCGCCGAGGCTCGGATGCTGGATGGTGCCGCGCAGCTCGAAGCTGGTGCGCATCACGTACTGCGCCTGTTCGTGCGCGCCCTGGCGGCTCTGCATGGAACGCACCAGACAGACCTTGTCCATCTGTTCGGCCAGCTGCGGCAGGTATTGGCCGAGCAACACGCCGTCGGCCCGGGTGCGCAGGGCCTCGACGGGACCTTGGGTCGCCTTGCCCGGCTTGGGATCGAAGGTGTCCAGGTGGCTCATGCCGCCACGCAAGAACACGTAGATCACTTGCTGCGCGCGGGCGCGACCGAGCACCGGGGCGCTGCGTTTGGCCGGGTCCTGGGCCAGTGCCGCAGCCAGCACCCGCGGGCCGAACAGCGCTGCCGTGCCCACGCCGAGCAAGCCGCGGGCCAGCCCGCCGGCGAATGCGCGGCGGGTCGGCAGTTCGGCGGCACGCAGAGGATCGCGTAACGTCATGGGGTTGCCTTCACCGCACGAAGCGGAATTCGTTGCTGTTGCACAGGACCCACACCAGGTCGCGGATCGCGCTGTCGCCGTCGATGGCGATCGCGCGGCGCCACTGCAGCACTTCGGCCGGATTCGGCTCGCGGTTCAACACGGTGAGGAACGCGATGCGCACCCGGCGTTCGCCGTTCGGCGCCAGCTCGAGATCGCGCTTCAAGGCCGAGGCGCCGTCGAGCACCTTCTGGTCGAGGAAGCCGTTCAGCATGGTCAGCACCTGCGGCACGGTGGCCGCGGTGCTGGCGGCGTCGATGGTGTCACGGTGCGATTGCCCGAACTGGTGCAGCAGGTGGTTGCCTGGGGCCGGCTGCGCCAGATCACTGGCCCGCAGCAGATCGCCTTCGCGGCCGCGGCCGGCTCGCTGGCCGAGGTCGAGCCCCTCGTTGCGCAGCTGCTCGGCGAGGGCCAGGACCTTGCCTTGGTCGCCGGCGCGCCGCGCCGCAGCCAGTTCGCGCAAGAGTGGCTGGGTGCGCTTCTGCAGTTCGGTGTCCGCGGCGAGCTGGCGGCGGGTCTCCTCCCGCACCTGTTCGCGGTTCATCACGCCGGGCCGGCCGCCGCCTTCGAGCAGGGCCACCAACTGTTCGGCGCTGGCGTCGTGCAGTTTCTGGTGCTGCTCGTACACCTCGCGGGCGCGGTGGTCCGGGGCGCGCAGACGGTCGTCGAGGTCGTCGAACACCAGGGTCAGCAGCGAATCCCACAGCTGCTCGGCGCTCATGCGGCGCAGCAACGGACCGCGGAAGGTGTACGGCTGGTCCCCAGGGGGATCTTCGGCCGGGGCCGCGCGCTGGAACAACTGGGTATGGACCAGCACCCGTTCGAACTGCCGCAGGTCGTAGTCGAGCTCGACCAAGAGCCGTTCGAGTTGGCGCAGCAGGTCGGGATGGACCGCTTCGGTGTCCTTGCGCCAGTCGTCGATCGGTTCGACCAGGCCGCGGCCGAACACGCGCGCGAAGACGCGGTTCACGATCACCTTGGTGAAGCGCGGGTTCTTGCGGTCGGTGAGCCAGTCGGCCAGCGCCGCACGCGAAGCGATCTCCGGATCGTTGTTGCGTTGGCGCGGGTTGTTGCGCTCGCGGTTCCTGGCCTTCGGCTCCGCTTTGGGGTCTGGGTACTTCAGCTTCACCTGACCGCCGAAGATCGCCGCCGCCAGCACTGGGCTCTGCGGCTTGGCGTCGTCGTATTTGTAGTCCGAAGGCAGCTTCTCGAGACCGGTGCCCGAGCCGCTGATGCCGAGGTTCATGCGCTGCAGCAGTTGGCGCGCCTGGGCCTTGGTGCGTTCGTCGGCATTGGCCAGGAGGGGACGCGCGGCGGCGCCGTTCGGCACCTGCTCTTCGGCAGCGCGGTAGCGCAGGCCGCCGAAGAACGCCGCCATGGCGTAGAACTCCTTCTGCGTCCAGGTGTCGAACGGATGGTTGTGGCACTGTGCGCACTCGAGGCGGGTGCCGAGGAACACGCGCAGCGTGTTGGCCATCGCGTCGTGCGGCATGTTCATGTCGCGCAGCAGGTAGCCGGTGGCACCGTTGCCCTGGGCGTGCGCTGGGCCTTCGGCGGTCAACAGTTGCCGAACGAACTGGTCGTAGGGCAGGTCGGTGCGCACCGCCTCGCGCACGAAGTGCGCGAACGGCTCGCCGCTGAGTTGCCGCTGCCGCGACTTCACGCGCAGGAGGTCGAACCAGAAGTTGCTCCAGTGGCTGGTGTGCCCTGCGCTGTCGAGCAAGCGGTCGGTGAGTTGGTCGCGTTTGTCCGCGGCCTGGTCGGCGAGGAACGCTTCGGCCTCGGCGAGCGTGGGGATCCGTCCGACGATGCCGAGGTAGGCGCGCCGCACGAAGGTTGCATCGTCGACGATCGCATGGGGCGTCTCGCCGCGCTTCTTCAGCCCGTTCTCCAGCAGGGTGTCGAGGTGGCTCGCATACTGCTGGATGCGCGGCAGGGGCACGACGCTGGCGACTCGGCGGCTCGGCGCTTGTGGGCTGCCGGCCGAGGTTTGCGCCGGCAGGCCGGCCAGCAGCAGGAACACGTTGGCCAGGGTGGCCACGGCAGTGGAACGTGGGCTCATGGGTTGCGGCGAACCGGATCGGGACAGTCCGTATTGAACGTCATCGGCACGGTTCTGACCACGGGGTGAGACGTACAATCCTTGTCCCCACACCAGAACTCCCCCGACGGGTGGGCGGGACGTCAGGGGGGCGTGTTGCGGCGGGCGGGGGGTGGCACGGCCCGCTCGGCAGCGGCGGCCTCGCTCAGGGCCGCCCCGGGTTCGGCGGCCGCTTTGGCCTGCGGCGGCAGGGGGCGCACCACCACCAGCACCTGTCCGGGGGCATCGCTTGCGGCGGCACCGCCGCGCGCTGGGCGCACGGCGATGCGTTCGTCGCTGCCCGGGGGCAGCCGCTGGCGCAGCAGCTCGGCGACCGCGGCGAGCCGGGCCTTGCCCAGGGCCGCCGCGGCTTTGCGGGTGCGCGCGGCACCCGCGCGTGGGTCGGTTGCTGCGTCGAACTGCTCCAGGGCCGCGTCGAGTGCCAACTCGATGGCGCCGAGTTCGGCGTCGGCGGCGGCCAAGGCGCGCACCGTAGCCGCCGCACCCGCTTGGGCTGCTCCGAGCTGTGCTGCGGCCGCGGCCGCCAGTGCTTGGCGCGCGGCGAGGCGCTCGGTGCGCAGTTGGCGCAACCGGGCGAGGTTGGCGCGCACCCCTTCGGCCGGTGGATTGACCAGAGTGGCGAGTCGGAGTCGATCGGCTTCGCCGAGCTGGTGCTCGAGCACGAATTGCTGGTCGGGGTCGCCGGCGACCTCGGGCAGCAACGCCAACAAGGCGCTGCCGTCCGGCTCGGGGGCGCCGGCGGCGAACGGCACCGACACGCTGCGCCGGGCCGTGCTCTTGCCGCCGAAATCGAACAGCCCGGTGACCGCCGAGGCCAACCGGAGCGGTGCCTTGGCCACGGCGTTGGCGATCACCAGCGCCAGGGCCTCGCCGGCGGCGGCACCGAGCGGCCCCAGCACCGGGCCGCGGTTCGGCAGGGCGAACTGCAGCGGAATGCGCTGTTCGTCGGCATCGTTGCGCAACAGGAACAGCACGCTCTCCAGGGGTGCTGGCAGCTTCAGATACGTGGAGATCGGGCCGTTCGGCGGCTCGCGCACGGCGAGGTGGGTGAACACCAGGCCCGCCTCCACCTGGGTCTGTTCGGCGCGCAGGTCCACGGTGGCGGAGGCGTCGCACAGGCCGTCGTCGATCGCCACGGCACCCTGGTTGGCGAGGCCGCGCAGCGCCGCGAGTTCGAGCCCGGCGAGGTCGAACCGGCAGCGCCCCTTGGGCCACGGGTACACCTGCAGTTCGGCTTCGGCGCGCAGATCGCCGAACCACGGCCGCGGCTCGAGCGTGTGCTGGTCGCGGCCGAGCTGCAGGGCTTGCAGCGCCGATCCGGCGACGCCGGCCAGCAGCGAACTGGCGGCGACGCGGCGCGGCAGCTGTGCTTCGCCGCCTTGGGCGGTCAGTTGCACGCGGAACGGCAGCGGTTCGCGCAGCACCAGGCTGCTCCAGTCGTGCACATCGAGGTCGAGCCCCGCGAGCGGCAAATGGGTTGCGGGCGCGGTGGTGCTGTCGCGGTAGTCGAGGCTGAGGTCGGCGATGCCCAGATGGTCGATGGCGAGCACGGCCCGGCGCTCCGCTCCGCCGGTCGTCGCAGGGGCCGGGCTGGCAGGTGCTGGCGCCGGTTCGCTGGGGGTGGCGATCCAGCAGCCGGCCAGCTCGAGTCGGTCGCTGCGCCGGTGCACGGCGGCGGTGAGCGCTTCGACTTCGAGGTGCCGGATGCGCACGTCGCCAGTGGCCGGGTCGATGGCGGCCACGGCGAGGTCGGCCCCGGCGAGCCCGAGCAGGGTTTGGCCGCTGGCGTCGCGCACCGCCAGGTCCTCGAGATGGGCCGCGACGCCGAACGGGCGGTCGACCGCGAAGCGCCACGGTTCGGTGCGGCGCAGGTCGAGCTGCACGCTTGCGGAGCACTGCACCGCCAGCGGGCCGGCCGTGCCGCCGAGCTGCCCGTGCAGTGCCGGCCACACGCTGGCCAGCCGGTCGGGATCGAGCTCGCGCAGGGCCAGGTGCAGATCGAGGTCTGGGCGCAGCGCGAACGGCCGGGCCGCCAGATCGAGGGCCAGTTCGGCGAGGCACGGCGTGGCGGCCAGGCGCGCGGCGATGCGCAGCGGGGCACTCTCGGTCGGGTCCGGAGTGGTGGCGAACGGTTCCGCGAGGCGCACGGTGCCGGCGAGCCGCTGGGGCTCCCCGGCCGCCTCGGCGCCGCGGTGTTGCCATTCGGCCAGCACCACCTCGAACCGGTCGATGCGCAGCGCCGGCCCGGTGGCGGCCATCCGCCCAGCGGCGGCTGGGCCAGGCGCCGGCGTCACCAGCTCCTGGGCGGTTGCGGGCGAAGGGCCGGGTGCTCCAGACCGCACGCGCAGACCGGGCAGTTGCAGGCCGGAGGCCAAGCTCGCGCTCTGCCCGCGCAGGCCGGTCAGAGCCACCTGCGCCAGGTGGATGCGTTCGGGGCCCACGGCGTCGGCGCGCACGCTCAGTTCGTCGAGCGCCAACAGTGTCTGGTCGCCATCCCGGAGTTGCAGCTCGCGCAGTTCGGCCACGAGGCCGGGAGCCTGCAGCCCTTGGTCGAACCGGAATCGGGCTGCCAATGCCCCGTCCGCGAGGGTCACTTCGAGTCCCTCTGGCAGGAGCGCTGCGAGCCCCCGCCCGCGTAGATGGCTGGCTTCGACGGTGGCACGGGCCGCGGTGGCGCCCGCCGGTCCGAGGGTCAGTTCCGCCTGTGCCGTCAATGCGTCCAGGCCGTCGGGCACGCGCACGGTGGCCGAGATCGGGATCGCGCTGCCGGTGGTCGCGGGCCCGAGTTGCAAGTCCGCGGTCACGGTGGTGTCCTGGCTGCCGGTGCGGCGATCCGCGACGGTGCAGCGCACGTCGCGCAGGTGGACCGGGCCGGTGCGCCAGGGCGCTGGGCGCTCCGTCGGGATCGGTGCCGGTTCCGGGCGCTCCGGCGTCGGCGCCGGGGCGGTGGCCGCGGTTGCGGGGCCGTTGGGCTTGGCCAGGGCGATGCCGGCGAACACTTCGCCGTCGGCCTGCCGCAACCAGTGCCACTGCGGCCCGGTGCCGTGTACCGCCGCGAGCGTCAGGCCTTGCTGTGGCGACGTCCGCAGGCCTTCGATCTGCAGGTTGGGCCACGCGAGCAGCTGGGTATCGCCGTCGGTGATCTCGAGACCCGACAGCTGGGCCGAGAGTGTGGTGCCCGCGGCATCGGCTTGCCACGCGGCGGCCACCTGGGCGCGCAGGCGGGCGGCGCGCCAGGTCGCGGCCAAGCCGCCCTCTGCCAGCCACGGCGCGATGGGTTGCAGCGTCAGCCCGTCGCCCGCCACCTGCAGTTCGAGCCGCGGAGCCAGCGGCCAACCGCGGCAGTGCAGTTCGGTGCGCAGCCGGTCCGGCTGGCCGGCGAACGCCAAGTCCAAGACGAGCTGGCCGGCTTCGGCATCCGGGCCGGTGCCGAGCGCCCGGCCGGTGGCGGAGACCAGCGCGGTGACCTGGGCGGCGGTCGGCAGGGTCTGGTCGACGAACGTGCAGGCCGCGTTGCGCCAGTCCAGTTCTTGCAGCAGGAATGGTTGGGTCGTGCTCGGGTGGGTTGGGGTGGAGCGTTTGCTCGCAGGCATCGGCTCCGGGGCGCTCGCGCTGGGCAGGAGGCGCAGCCCCGCGATCTGCAGGGAACCATCGGCGAGGCGTTGCGCACGCAGGGTCGGGCCATCGAGGCGCAGTTGCGCCACGGTGCCCTGGTGCAGCGCACAGCCCGCCACCGCCAGTTCGCGCAGCACCACGGCGTCGTCCGGGGTGCCGCACCGCAGGTTGCGCACCGCTGCATCCAGGGTGCCGCTCCCGAGGTCGAACCCAGCCAGGAACTCGGCGTCGAGTGCGGTGCCGCCAGGTGGCAGCACCACGCCGGCAGCGGCCAGGGCTTGGCTGCAGCGCCGGCCGTGCAGGCCGCGGCCCTGCACGGCGAAGGTGGTGTGCAGCCGCGCGCCGTCGCAGCGCAGTTCGCCCGCCGTCACTTCGAGCTGGTCCACGGCCTCCGCGATGGCGAGCCGCGCCGTGAACGGCACGGTGGCGGAGTCGAGGGCCCGGCGCACCGGGCCCAAGCCGGCCGCGAGCTCGAGGGCCGGGGTCCGATCGAGCTGCACCTGCACCGACAGCGTCGCCTGCCCGTCGAGCGGCAGCGGCTCGCCCGTGGCATGGGCCAGGGTGAGCTGGCCTTGGATGCGACCGTCGAGAACCTGGGCGCCAGCGAGCCAGGTGCGCGCCGCCGCCGGGAGTGGCAGTGTGTCGAGTTGCGCACCGCGTACCTGCACCGCGAACTGCGCGCGCAGGTCCTGTTCGCGGCCGTGCAGCTCGGCGTCGAGTTGCAGGGTGTCGAGCCGGCCCGGCGCCTGGGCGCGCAGGCGCACCGTGCCAGGTTGCGTCGACAGGCCCAGGTCGCGGGCGTCGAGGTCGAGGGTGCCGGTGTGCGGGGTGGCCGCGCCCTCGCGCCACTGCACGTTGAGGTTGTGTACCCGCAGCGAGTCCACCTGCAGCGGCAGCGCGAACGACGGCGGCGCCCAGGGACCCCGCGCCGAGTCCGCTGGCGATGGCGGCGGGGTGGTGGTGGCGGCGACCGGCGGTTCGGCCTCGCTGGCGGGTTGCGGCAGGGGCAGGGCCACGCCGCCGTCGGCGGTGCGCACGAGCTGCACCTGCAAGCCGTCGAGTACCGCGTCCCGCACGCGCACCCGGCCGCGCAGGAGCGCCCACTGGTCGACGTCCACGGCCAGTTCGTCGATGCGCAGCAGCGGCGCAGCCGCGGTGCTGGCGGTGCGGTCGTGCAGAGCGAAGCCACGCAGGCACAGCGACAGGCCGAGCAGCGACAGGTCGAAACTGCGGTATTCGGCGCGGCAGCCGACCGCTGCGGCCGCGCGGTCGATCAGCAGCGGCATGCCGAGGGCCAAGCCGAGGCGCCCGAGCACCACGGCGAACAGGGTCCACAGCAGCCGGCGGCGCCAGCGGCGGCCAGGCGGCGGCGGGGGGATGGTTGCCGACGCGGTCATCGCCGGGCCTCTGCGGCGCGCAGCGCCGCGGTGCGTTCGGCGGCCTCGGCGAGCGGGTCGTAGCCGGGCAGGTCCGCGCCGACCGAGACCAGCCAGTCGTGGGCGCGCACCCGTTGGCTGGCGCGGCGGTCGCCGAGTTGGCTTCGATGCCACTCGCGCAGGCGGTGCCGCAGATCCGCCGGGTCGCTGCTGTCCGCCAACAGCTCGGCCAAGGCTCCTGGATCCAAGGTCGCAGCACCGAGGTGTCGGTAGAGGCTGGCGCGCAGACCGGGAGCCAATTCGCCGCGCCAGAGCAGCGGCAGCAGCGCCTGCCAGGCACTGCGGACGAACTGCCACGCCAGGTTGCTGCCGGTCGGCAGCGTGCCGAGGTCTGGCAGGCCGGCGGCGATCCGGCGGAGGGCCTGGTCGTCGGCGGCCAGCACCAAGTCGGCGAGGTCCGCTTGGCCGAGCCGCTGCGCCATGGCCAGCAGCGCGGGGCGTCGGTTGCCCGAGCCGATCGCCGTGCGCGCCAAGTGCCAAGCCGCCGCCAAGTCCGCGGGGGTGCCGGGTGCCGTTGCCGCGGGATCGGCGAGGTGGAGGAGACGGGCCGGCGGTGGCACCTTGGGCGGCTCCGCAGCGGCCGTGGCCCGCAGCACCAGGGAGTACCACGGCGCACCCGGCTGTGCGGGCGCGATGGTGAGCAGGCCCGCCGTGTCCGGGGCCAGGGTGGTGGGCAGCAACAGCAGTTCGCCGTCCGGTTCGCCGAACCACAGTTGCAGGCCGGCGGCGCGCGTGGTGGCGCCGAGCGGTGGCAGCGCGCGTTCCGTCGCGAACCAGGTCAGGGTATGGGGGCCGACCACGCCCGTGGCGTTCCCGAGCGGCTGGCGGGCTCCGGCCAGGGCCGCGTCCTGGAGCCAGGCATCGACGGTGGCTCCGGCGGCCCAGCGGGCATGGCGCAGACCGGGTGCGAACCCGGGGAACGGCGTGCGCTGGCTGCCGAACACCAAGGGCGCGCCGTCGTGGAGTGCGGTGCCCGGGGGCACGTCGCGGTGGGCCCAGGCGGTGAGTTCGAGCGCCAGCGGCGGTCCTTGGGTGTCGGCCTCGGTGCTGCCGACCGCAGCGAGCCAGGGGGCGGCCCGCACCTCGGCGCGCAAGCCGAGCAACGGCTCGGCGAGCGGTGCGGGCACGGCACAGCTCGCGAGCAGGAGACCCAGGGTGCCGAAGTGGCGTAGGAACACGGCGCCACGCTAGCAGGCCGGCGTTCCGCTGCAATCGACCGGTCGCTGCAGGGCTGCGCGCGTGCTTTCGCCGGACCGGCTGGCTAGTGTTGCCGTGGCGCTGCGCTGGCCGTGGCGCGCCATTCTACTGCCACTCCCTCCACTGTCCGTTTCCCGGAGTCCCCTCGTGTCCGCTGCGCGCACCGCCGCCATCCAGCTCATCGCCAGGAAGTCCCCCGTCGCCGCCGCCGCTCCCGCTGGCAAGCCACTGCCCGAACTGTTCGGCGCCAACGTGTTCGGCCTCGACCAGATGCGCAATCGCCTCTCCGAGAGCGCCTACCGGGCCCTGCGGTCGTGCATGGAGCACGGCCAGGAGCTCGACCCCGCGCTGGCCGACCAGGTGGCGAACGCGATGAAGGAATGGGCCGTGGAACGCGGCGCCACGCACTTCACGCACTGGTTCCAGCCGATGACCGGCGCGACCGCCGAGAAGCACGACAGTTTCGCCAACCTCGAGGGCGGCAAGCTGCTGCTGGAGTTCAGCGGCAAGGCCCTGATCAAGGGCGAGCCGGACGCCAGTTCGTTCCCGAGCGGCGGCTTGCGCGCCACCTTCGAAGCCCGCGGCTACACCGCTTGGGATCCGACGTCGCCGGCGTTCCTGCGCGAGACCACCAACGGCAGCACCCTGTGCATTCCGACTGCGTTCTGCTCGTGGACCGGCGAGGCGCTCGACGAGAAGACGCCGCTGCTGCGCTCCGGCGAAGCCTTGAACCGCGCCGCGGTGCGGCTCTTGCGCCTGTTGGGCGACCAGCGGGTGCATCACGTGCACACCACGCTCGGTTGCGAGCAGGAGTATTTCCTGATCGACCGCGACCTGTATCTGCTGCGCCCCGATCTGGTGGCCACCGGGCGCACCCTGTTCGGCGCCAAGCCGCCCAAGGGCCAGGAGCTCGAAGACCATTACTTCGGCTCGATCGCGCCGCGGGTCTTGGCCTTCATGCAGGAGGTCGAGTTGGAGCTGTGGAAGCTCGGCGTGCCGGTCAAGACGCGGCACAACGAGGTGGCGCCGTCGCAGTACGAGCTGGCGCCGATCTTCGAGCGCGCCACCATCGCCGTCGACCACAACATGCTGTGCATGGAAGTGCTGAAGCACATCGCGCAGCGCCATGGCTTCCAGTGTCTGCTGCACGAGAAGCCCTACGCCGGCATCAACGGATCGGGCAAGCACAACAACTGGTCGATGGCCACGGACACCGGGGACAATCTGCTCGATCCAGGCAAGTCGCCAGCCGAGAACATGCGCTTCGTGGTGATGCTGGCGGCGGTGATGCGCGCGGTCGATCTGCACGCCGACCTGCTGCGCACCACCATCGCCCACGCCGGCAACGACCATCGCCTGGGTGCCAACGAAGCGCCGCCTGCGATCTTGTCGATCTACCTCGGCGAACAGCTCTCCGACGTGGTCGAGGGCTTGATCGCCGGCACCGGCAAGGGCAGCCAGCGCAAGAAGGAGACCATGCGGCTCGGGGTCAGTGCACTGCCGACCCTGCCTCGCGACGCCACCGACCGCAACCGCACTTCGCCGTTCGCCTTCACCGGCAACAAGTTCGAGTTCCGCGCGGTCGGCGCGAGCCAGGCCTGCGGCAAGCCGAACACCGTGCTCAACACCATGGTCGCCGACTCCCTCACCTACATCGCCGACGAGATCGAGCGCCTCGCCGGTGGCAAGGGACTCGAGGGGGCGATCAACGAGGTGGTGGTGGATCTGTTCAAGAAGCACCAGCGCATCCTGTTCAACGGCAACGGCTACTCGGCCGAATGGCACCAGGAAGCCGCGCGGCGGGGCCTGCCGAACTTCCGCTCGGCGGTCGACGCGATCGGCAACCTCGGCAACAAGAAGAACGTCGAGCTGTTCGAGCGCTTCGCGGTGCTCTCGGCCAAGGAAGTCGAGTCGCGCATGAACATCCAGTTCGAGGCCTACAGCAAAGCGATTGCGATCGAGGGCCAGAGTGCTCTGTCGATCGCCCGTACCATGTTGCTGCCCGCGGCGCAGCGCACGCAGGGGGCGGTGGCGCAGAGTCTCGCGGCGGCCAAGGCTTGCGGGGTGCCGGTCGTGGCCCAGGAGAAGCGGCTCCGCGATCTCAGCAGCCGTATCGAGCTGTTCGTCGGCGCGATCGACGATCTGGCGGCGCAGTTCGAGCATGCCGAGCACCACGCCGGCGCGCCGGCCGACCACGCCAAGACCTACCGCGACAAGGTGGTGCCGGCGGTGGTGAAGTTGCGCGAGATCGCCGACGGTCTGGAGACGATGGTCGACGACGCGGAATGGCCGCTGCCGAAGTATCGGGAGATCCTGTTCCTGCAGTGAGGTTGGCGGCCGCGCCCCCAACCACACAGGGCATAACCCCCCCCCGCGGCGGGGGGGCCAGAGGGCGGAAAGAGCCAAGGGCGCCCGCCCGCGGCCGC
>JAEUHP010000233.1 GCA_016795295.1 Planctomycetota bacterium
GGCGTCTCGTCCAGCAGAGCGCCGTAACCGAACGTCTGCCCGAGGATGCCCACGACGTCCGTGTGCACACCTGGCACCAGGTAGTTCTGTTCGAAGAACACCCCACCCGGGCCGAGCAACGCCGCCACCCTGCGGCCGTACTCTGCCACCTGGGCCGGAGCCATCTCCGACAACGACATCACGTTCACCACCAGATCGAAGCTGCCTAGCTGGTCCTGGAACTCGTCGAGCAGATGGTTGGCGACGAACGTCACGCCGGGGCCCGCTGCCGGCAACCGTTGCCCCGGCACAGCCACCGTGTGGCGTTGGTCGGGCAGCACTGCACCGAGCCACACCGCCGAGTAGACCATCGATTCGGGCAGGTCCACCACCACGTAGTCGGTGGGGCCGAGCTGCTGCTGCAGGTTGTAGGCGAGGTTGCCGAAGCCCGCGCCGATCTCGAGCACGCGCGCGTAGCCGCGCCGCGCGGCCCGGCGGCGCACCAAGTCGATCACGCCGCTGCCGCGCAGGCCGTTCAGGCGCTGCTGGCACGACCAGGTGTCGAAGTTCACCACTGCACCGTCCACGTCCCAGCCGCTCTCCCCGAACAGCCGCGGCGTGGTGACGCGCTGCTCCAGCGGCACCTGCTGGGTGCTGCGCACGAACTCCACCGCCGCGTCCTTGCACCGGCCGGCCTGGGCCCGGATCCGCGCGTCCGCGTCGACGGGTACTTCGAGCACTTCCGGCGTGTTCTCGCACGGCGCCATGGTCAGCAGGCTGAAACCCGTGAAGTTGTAGGTGAGGCAGCGCAGGTGGTTCAGGGTGTGCGGATCCTTGCGCACCACCTTGTCGAAGTTGGAGGCGACGAAGTTCTGCCCCCACATGTGCGCGGGCAACCAGAGCTGCGGGTCGAGGCCGCGCTGCTGCATGTAGGCGGCGCGCCCCTGCCGCAGCGCAACCATGGTGTCGCACGTGGCGGCTGCCGCGGTGAGGTCGGCACTGGACAGGGGGAAGTTGTCCGCAGGGCCGACGAAGTCAGGCTTCAGAACGGGGGGCATGGGCAGTCCTTCGATGGGAATGCCCATGGCATCGGCAGAAGCCGCGGCGTGGGTTTACCCGACCAGCCCCGAGCCGAATCCGAGCCCCAGCGCCAGCACCACCAGAAGCGCCACCACCACCGCCGTGGCGATGCCGGTGCCAGCCGCGGGGCGGCCCCCTGCGGCCCCGTCCGCCGCCACCGGCGGGGCGAACACCAAGTCCCGCAACAACTGCAGGTAGGCGAACGCGAACAACACCGTGCTCAGCACCAGCGCGCACGCTGCCAGCAGCGCAAAGGACGGCCACGGCGCGGTCAAGGCCACCGCCAGCACCGACCACTTCGCCACGAACCCGACCAACGGCGGCAACCCGACTAGGCTCGCGAGGCACACCGCGAGCCCGGCCGTGGTCCACGGACAGCGCCGCGCCGCCGCCGCAACCGCCGCCGCGGCGCCGCTGCCAGCCACCGCTTCGAGCCGCGCCAGACAGACGAACGCCCCACCGGCGCCGACCACGTAGGCCACCCCCTGCAGCAGGGCCGCACGCAAACCCTCGGCAGCCGGCAGGCACGCGAGGGCGAGCACCGCCGTCGCGGCCTGGCCGATGCCGGAGAACGCCAGGATGCGCTTGCCGTCGCGTTCGCCGACCACCACCAGGGACGCCACCAGCAGGCTCAGCGCCGCCGCGGCCGCGAGCGCTTGCCCGGCACCGGCCAGCGCCGCTTCGGGCAACGCCCACTGCAGCCCATGGACCAACGCGGCGAGCACGCCAAGCTTCGGCACCACGCCCACCACCAGCAGGCCAGCAGCCTTGGTGCCTTGGTAGACGTCGGGCGCATAGAGGTGCAACGGCACCAACGCCAGCTTGTAGGCCAGCCCGCAGCCGACCAGGACCAGCGCGGCCAAGCCCGTGGCCGGCAGCCGCGCCAGCGCGTTGCCGATCGCGGTGAAGTCGAACGCCCCCGACAGTCCGTAGAGATGGCTGCTGCCGAACAGCACCAGGGCGCTGGCGAAGCCGCCGAACAGCGCGAATTTGAGGCCGGCCTCGGCACCGCGCCGGTCGGCGCCGAGCAACGCGACGAGGCCATAGCCGGCCAACGCGACCAGTTCGAGGCCGAGCCAGAGCACCAGCAGGTGGTGCGCGACCGCCGCCATCAGGGCCCCGAGCACGGTGCCGAGCACCGCGACCACGGCGGCGGCACTGCGCAGCGGCTGCACCGGCAGCACGACCAAGCCGGCCGCGCCAGCGCCCAACACCACGACGCGCGCCAACCGGGCGGTGGCGTCGACCCGCACCAGGTCGAAAACCGCGCCGAACGGCGCCTGGCCCGCAACGGCAGCCGCGAGCACGCAGGCCAAGGCAGCGAACCAGTGCAGCAGCGCGGCGTGGCGCTTTGGCACCACCATGTCGAGCAACAGGACCGCCGGGATCGCCGCGGCGACCAGAGCTTCGGGCGCCAGCAGCGCCAGCGCCTCCAAGGCCGACGGCGCGGCGCCCTGCACCGGAGGCAGCATCACGGGGCCACCTCCAGCAGGGCGGCGAGCAGGGCACAGGCCGGCCGGACCACGGCCAGCAAGGCACCGGGCCACAGGCCGAACAGCAAAAGCAGTGCGCCGAGCGGCCAGAGCGCGAGCCGTTCGCGGCGGTCGAGGTCGGCGAATGCCGCGTGTTCGGCGTGCCGCAGCGGGCCGGTGACCACCTGGCGGTAGGCCAGCAGCAGATAGGCCGCCGACAGCACCACCGCGGGCACCGTGAGCAGTGCGCACCACGACAACCAGCCTGGCGCGGCGAACGCGGCAGAGAGCGCCAGGAACTCGCCGGGGAAACCCGCGAGCCCCGGCAGGCCGATGCCGGCCATGGCCGCGAACAGGAACCACCAGCCGAACGCCGGCATCGGCAGCGCCAGCCCGCCGAAACCCGTGCGGTCGCGGTGGTGCGCGCGGTCGTAGAGCGCGCCGACCAGGAGGAACAACATCGCCGAGCCGAGGCCGTGGGTGAACGCCTGGACCAGCGCGGCACTGCATCCCGCAGCACTGCCGGAGGCGAACCCGAGCAGGCAGAAGCCCATGTGCGACACCGAAGCGTACGCGACCAGGCGCTTCAGGTCGCGCTGGCCCAGCGCCACCAGGGCACCGTAGGTGGCCCCGAGCGCCCCGCACAGACCGAGCCACGGCAGGGCAGCGACGGCGGCACCGGGGAACAGGGGCAGGGCCACCCGGTAGAGACCGAACACGCCGAGCTTCAGCAGCACGCCCGCCAGCAGCACGGACACGGGCGTGGGCGCCTGCACGTGCGCGTGCGGCAGCCAGGTGTGCAGCGGCACGCCGGGAATCTTGACCAGGCAGGCCAGCAGCACACACAAGAAGCCGAGCACGGCGAGCGAACCGCCGGCCAGCCGTTCGGCCTGCCAGTGCGGCGCGGCGAGCGCCAGGTGCCGCAGGTCGAAGCTGCGCGGCACCAGCACCATGGTCGGCTGGCCCGGTTCGCCGGGCAACGCCGCCAAACCGTGCACGGCGCCGGTCGCCGGATCCTGGTGGGCGGCCACCACCGCGGCAGGCACCGCCACCCGCACGCCGTCCTGCGGCGTGCGCGCGAACAGGAGCCCGAGCAGCAGCAGCAGCGGCACACTGCCGGCCAAGGTGAACACCACGAACTTGCGCGCCGCGTAGCGCCGCTGCGCACCGCCCCACCAGCCGATCAGCAGCAGCATCGGCACCAGGGTCCCTTCGAAGCCGGCGTAGAACACCACCAGATCGAGCGCGGTGAACACCGCATCGACCGCGGCCAAGAGCCCCAGCACCAGCGCGTGGTACAGCTGCGGCCGCTGCGCTTCGTGCCACGCCAGCACGGTGGCAACCGTGGCCACCAGCCCAGACAGGCACAGCAGCAGGGCTGCGGGGCCATCGACGCCGAGCGTGAACGCACTGCCGAGTGCGGGCAGCCACGGCCAACTCCAGACGCCGCGGAAATCGGCGCCCGGATGGTGCAAGAAGTCGAGGCTGTAGCCCGCACCGATCGCCAGCACCAGGAGCCCACCGGCGAGGGCCGCGCCGCGCGCCAGCCGGGCACTGGGCGCCAGCAGAGCCAGCAGGGCCAACAGGAGCGGCCCGAGCACGGTGGCGAGCAGCATCATCGCCACCACCCCGCGAGGTAGCCGATGCCCACCGCCGCCACCGCGGTGGCCAGGTAGACGCCGAGGTGGCCGCGGTGCAGAAGGGCCAAGCCGCGGCCGCAGCGGGCCAGCGCGCGGCCGAGGCCGTCCCAGAGACCGTCGAGGGACTCGTGGTCGACCGGCGTGCGCTGGCCCGCTTCGAGCTGGGCCAGACGCTGCGGCGCACCGAGGTCGAACTCCGCAGCCGCGGTGGCGGCGCGTTCGCAGAGCCCGTGGCGGAACCAGCGCTGCCAGGCGCGTTCGAGCCCCCACAGTTCGCCCGCGGCACGGTGCAGCGCAGCGAACCGCAGCGCCCACTGCGCCGCGCGTTCGCGCACGGCCGTGGGCCCCGGCGCGCCGCGGAACAGCCAAACAGCGCAACCAGCACCCAACCCGAGCGCGGCGAGGGCCAGCAGGGTCGCCTGGGTGTGCGCTTGGTGCAGCCGTTCGTCGTCGGCCGGAGCCCCGAGCGCCCGGTCGAGCCAGCCGCCGAGCGCCCAGGGCGCGGCCAGGGTCAGGGGGGCAAGCCCCAGCAACACCCACCGCGCGGCCCCGTGCGGGTCGTGCGCGTGTTCGCCGAGTTCGGGGACTCGCGGGGTGCCGGCGAACACCAGGAGCCACCAGCGCACCATGTACGCCGCCGTCAACAGACTGCCGAGCGCCGCGGCGACCAACGGCAGCCAGTGGGCTCCGCCGTGCTGGTGCGCCGCAGCCAGTGCCGCGGCCAGCACGGCGTCCTTGCTGTAGAAGCCGCTGAAGAACGGCGCGCCGGTGATCGCCAGCACGGCGGCGAGGCTGGTCCAGGCCACCACCGGCATCTGCCGGCGCAGGCCGCCGAACCGCCACAGGTCTTGCTGGCCCGAAGCAGCGTGGATCACGGCGCCCGCCGCCAAGAACAAGAGGCACTTGAAGCACGCATGGGTCAGCAGGTGGCTGGTGCCAGCACACACACCGCCCAGCAGAGGCCCAGCCGAAAGGCCGACGAACATCAAACCGAGCTGGCTGATCGTGGAGTAGGCCAGCACCGCCTTGAGGTCCCACTGCACGCAGGCCACGGTGGCCGCGTAGAGGCACGACAAGCCGCCGACCCAGCCGACCGCCAGCAAGGCGTCGGCCGGGAACCACGGCGCACAGCGCGCCACCAGGAACACGCCGGCCGCCACCATGGTCGCCGCGTGCAGGATCGACGACGCGGTGGTCGGCCCCTGCATCGCGTCGGGCAACCAACCGCACAGCGGCAGCTGCGCGCTCTTGCCGACCGCGCCGCCGAAGATGCCGAGCGCGGCGATCAGGAGCAGCGTGTCGCCCGACAACCCGAACACCGTGTCCGCACCGCGCTGCATCGCCGCGGCGAGTTCGGGCAACTGCGCGAACCCGAGCGCCGGACCACCCTGGCCACGGGCCACCGTCGCCGCGAGCAGCGCACCGATGCCGACCAGGAACAGCGCGTCGCCGATGCGGTTCTGCACGAACGCGCGCCACTGCGCGTGCCCCGGGGACAGCTCGGTCTCGACCACGCCGCGGGCCCCCTGGCCCTTTTGCGCCTGGTAGGCCGGATCCTCGGCCGCCACAGGCTTGTGTGCATAGAAGCCGATCAGCAGGTAACTGCCGAGGCCGACCAGTTCCCAGCAGCAGAAAGTCAGGAACAGATTGTCGGCGAGCACCAGCCCCTGCATCGCCGCCACGAAGCCGCTGAACTGCCACGGAAACCGCCCGGCGAGCGGTTCGTCGTGCATGTACCAACGGTTGAAGGCCAGCACCAGGGTGCCGAGCACGGCGACCACCAGCGCCATCAAGGCGCCGAGCGGGTCGACCATCACGCCGACGGCCAACTGCCAAGTGCCGAGGTCGAGCCAGGTGCACGAAGCCCCCACCAGCGCGGCCCCACTGCCGACCACCGCCACGGCCTGCCAAGCGGCCAGCGCGGCCGACAGGCCCAGCAACAGCCCCGCGGCCGCATGGGCGGTGCCGGCCCGCTGCCGCAACAGACCGCCGAGCAGCGCCGCCAACAGCGGCAGCAGGATCAGGGCCAACGGCACCCAGGTGGGGATCACGAGGACAGCTCCCGGGTGCGTTCGAGGTCGACGTCGCCGCGGGTGCGGTAGACGGCGAACAACACGCCGAGCACCACCGCGGCCTCGGCAGCCGCCACCACCAGCACGAACACAGCAGCGGCCTGGCCCTTCGGGTCGGCGCGGAACGCCCCGTACGCGGCGAACTGCAGCGCCGCGGCGTTGAGCAGCAGCTCACTGCCGACCAGGACGCCGATCGCCGAACGGCGCGTGGCCACCGCGAACACGCCGGCCGCGAACAGCACCACGGCCACCGCCAGGTACGCCGACAACAGTTCGGGCCGCAGTTCAAGCACGGGCGGCCTCCGTGCGGTAGGCCGCCACGGTCGCCACCGCCACCACCAGGGCCACGGTGAGCAGGAAGCCCGCCAGCAAGAACGGCACGAGCCACAGACCGAGCAGCAGATCCCCGATCGGCTCCGGTCCGGCGATCGCATCCAGCGGCTTGGGCCCGGGCGCCGCCCCGAATTCGGGGGCTGGCACCGCCCCGCCGCCGAGGCGCGCCAAACCAACCGCCATCGCCGCGGCACCGGCAGCACCGAGGCCCCCGAACAGCCGCAACCACGGCGCCGTGCGTTGCCACTGCCCCATCACGTCGGCGCTGAACAGGGTGGCGAACAACACCAGCACCAACACCCCACCGAGGTAGACCACCACCTGCAGGCACGCGAGGTAGTACTGGTGCAGGAACAGGTAGAGCCCGGCAGTGCCCACGAGGCACAGGCCGAGCAGCAGGGCGGCGTGGAACAGATTGCGCACCACGGCGGCACCGCAGGCGCCGAGCACGGCGCAGCCGACGGCCGCCAGAAACAGCGCCTGCTCGATCATGCGCGGCCTCCCGCAGGGGGCTCGGCACCCGGTGCTGGCGGCGCGGCGGGCGCAGCCGGTGTCGATGGTGCGGCCGGTGCAGCCGGCGGAGCAGCGCTGCTGGGCGCCGCCCCCGCCGCCGCCTTCGCCCGCGCCGCGGCCGCCGTCGCCGCATCCTTCTGCTGCTTCTTCGCCGCGCGCTCCGCTTCGACCGCCGCCTTCTGCTCGGCGGTGTAGTAACCGAGCCCGTAGACCCCGATCAGATGCGGGCCGCGCGGATCGAAGCGCGCATCGAGCCACTGCTGTTCCTCCGCCGACAACTGCTCGCGCGGCCGTTCGGCCAAGGCGTGCAAGCGCGCCATTTCGACTGCGTCGAAGCGCTGGTCGAGCTGGTCGGAGGAACGCGTGAACACATAGCGACGCCCGTCGCGCAGCGGCGCCACTTCGAAGTCGGCGGTCATCGACAACGAGTCGGTCGGGCACGCGCGCACGCACAGCCCGCAGTAGATGCACTTGCTGAGGTCGATGTCGAAGCGCGACGCGCGCATCTTGTTGTTGGCGTCGCGCTCCCCGTCCATGGTGAAGCAGTCCACCGGACACACCTTGTCGCAGGCGTGGCAGACGATGCAGCGTTCGCCGTCGTTGTGCAGATGGCCGCGCTGGCGGTCGCCCACCCGTTCGGCGGGCTCGGCGGGATACTGGCGCGTCACGGCCGTGGCCCCACCTTCGTCGCGCAGGTTCTCCAGCAGGTAGTGCCCGGTGGTGCGCATGCCGGTGAGGAACGCGCCCACACCTTCGCTCAGATCGTGGATCCAGCGCAGGATCACGAGCCACCTCCGGTGAGCTGGCGCAGGGCCGGATGCACCTGACCATGGCGGGCGCGGGCCCAGCGCACGAGACCGAAACCGACTGCGAGCGGCACCGCCCAGCCGAGCAGGTGGCCCAGCACCGACAGCGCCGGCCGCGGCAGGGCGGGCAGCCGGCCATAGCCATCCCCCGGTTCGACACCGCCCGCCAACGCCAGTTGCAGCCCAAGGCCGAGCAGCGCCAAGAGGCACAGCGGCACCAGCGTGAGCCAGCACAGCCGCATCACCTGGTCGACGCGCAAGCGCGGCAGGGTCCAGCGGATCCAGACCATGACGAACAGGCACAGCACGAACTTGGCGACGAACACCACGAAGTGCACCAGCGTCGCCCAGAACGGCGGCAGGGCCACGATCCACTGTTCGCCGACGGGGCTCTGGTAGCCGCCGAAGAACAGCGTCGCCAACAGCCCGCCGACCAGCAGCATCTCGGTGTACTCGGCCATCGCGAACAGGCCCCAGCGCAGGCCCGAGTACTCGGTGTTGAAGCCCGAGACCAGTTCGCTCTCGGCCTCGGCCATGTCGAACGGCGTGCGCTGGCACTCGGCGAGCCCCGCCAGGAAGAACACCACCGCGAGCAGACCGAGCCACGGGCTCTGCACCGCGTTCCAGCCGAGGCACGTGAACACCCCGGGTCGGTACTGCTGCGCCACGATCTGGTGCAGGTCCATGGTGCCGCTCCACAGCACCACCCCGGCGACCGCCAGGCCGACCGGGATCTCGTAACTGACCAGCTGCGCCACGGCGCGCATGCCGCCGAGCAGCGAGAACTTGTTGCCCGAGCCCCAGCCGGCCATCAAGAGGGCCAACACCACGAGGCCCGACACGGCGATCGCGTAGAGCGCGCCGACCGACACTTCGAGCATCACCACGTGGTGGGCGAACGGCAGCACGCAGAACGGCAGGAACGCGCCCGCCAACGCCAGGTACGGCGCCAGGCGGAACACCGCGCCGTCGGCCCCGCGCGGCACGATGTCCTCCTTGCCGAGCATCTTGATGCCGTCCGCGGCCAACTGCCCGATGCCGAGCCGGCGCAGCAG
>JAEUHP010000256.1 GCA_016795295.1 Planctomycetota bacterium
GGTCACGTCGACGGCCTCACGCTGGCCCCAGGCGCGGTGCTGCGCGTGCCGCAGCAGCGCTGACCGGGCGCGGCGTCACTTCGGCAGCCCGCCAGCCAGATCCGCACCACCCCGTCGCGAGAACTCGGGCCAATGGCCTGCCATGGTCAGGTTCCCGTCCCACCACACCCAAGGATCAGAAGGTCCACGTGGCACCGATGCCGATCTGGTCGAACGGATAGTCGTCGACCTCCTGCAACTGGAACCACTCGGCGCGCAACGCGAGGTTGCGCCAAACCTTCGCCTGTAGACCCAGCCCATAGACAGCTGCCACCCCGGTGTCGGTGTTGCGACCTTGGCCGTTGTCCCAGCTGGATTGTCGGTAGCCGAAGCCGCCGACCCGCGCAGTCACTTCCAAGGGGCCCCACACTGGACAATGGAAGAACCCGGTGAGCAAAGCCCCCTGGACCCGGTAGGCACCGAAATCGCTGCCGTCGTCGCTGCTCCAGTCGAAGCGTCCGACGTTGTCGTAGGCGAGTTCGACCGCAGCGAAGTCGGTCACGTGGTAGCCGCCGCCAGCCACGAAGCCGATCTGGGTCTCGTCCTCGCCATAACCGGGCAAGTCGCTGGTTTCGGAATCGACTTGACTGTGGGTGATCAATACGTGAGCGTACGCGCGTGGCTGCTCGGGCCCGATGCAACCAGCAAGACCCGCGTAGAGGGACAGCGCGGCCACTAGATCGATACGCATAGGAGCCATGATCGAGGACAGTGAGGAAAGGGGCGACCTCTTTCCTCATCCAACATTTACCGGCCCGTGGCAAGGGCAATGCCACTTACACGGCAAGTTTGTTACGTCTGGCAGGGCCGAAATGCGGTGATGGCCACGCCGCCCCCACCCACGCAAAGACCACGGCACACCTGCGGCATAGACAGGTGCCCCCTGACCCCAGCGCCTGGACTGCGCAATGGTCACTGCGAACCGAATCGCCACTCGACGCCGTTGCTGACGACGATGCCAAGCTGGTTCTGGCTCGGCGCAGCGGCGTAGGCCTGCAGGTGCATGCGCTGCCCGAGCAGCGTGGGCAGCAGCGGCAACACGAAGGTCGCGACACCGGTCCCTGGCCCCGTCGCAGTGACACCGATGCCGAAGAACTCCGCAGATTGCAGCAGATCACAGCCCGGCATGCCGAACGGTGCCAAGGAGTAGGGCAGAGCACCACCCGCCCATTGGCTCTTGCTCCAACCCGCCGACAGGGCCACGACCGAGCCGGGCACCTGGGCGAGCGAAACCTGGGCGGTCTGCCCGAGCACAGGCCGCTGGTTCGGATCCGGTGCAAGAACCAGCGCCGGTACACCACACCCCGTGGCATAGACCGTGGCGGTGGCGAGCAGATACGAAGTGTAGCTGCTGCTCAGGTAGGCGCCGGGCGCCGAGCTGGACGTGCCACCGAAGAACAACAGGGAGCGGCGCGAGTCGTCGTAGGCCATCGCTCCGGAGACGCGGTTCGCCAGCGCGCCGCCGCTCACGGCGAGCCGCCAGTCGACGCCGTCGAACTCCCAAGTGTCGCTCGCACCGAGCAGCGCCGCACCGCTGTGCAGCACGACCGTGCCACGCGACGCGTCGAAGGCCATCTGCCCCCATGGGTAGCGGTTGCCGGGCGGCACGGTCGCGGTGGTCACCTGGCTCCACGTGCTGCCGTCCCATTCCCACGTGTCGTTGGCGTACGCAAAGCCACCGCCGGGGCCCAGTTGTCCGCCGTACAGCACCGTGCGCTGCCGCACGGCGTCATAGGCCAACGCGTTCTCGTTGCGTGGCGCGGGCGCCGTGGCCGGTTGGAACGAGACCCAGTTGGTGCCGTCCCATTCCCACGTCGGGTTCGCGAACACATTGCCGCCGAACAACACGACCCGCTGCCGAGCTGCATCGTAGGCCATGCCGTGCTTCGCCGTGGCGCCCGGGTTGCTGGCCGTGGTCACCGCGGTCCATTGCACCCCGTCCCACAGAAACGTCTGGGTGGGATGACTGCCGGACGATTGGCCTCCGTACATCACCACGCGCTGCCGCGCTGCGTCGTAAGCCATGGCGTGCCAGCGCCGGCCGGGCAGCGTTGCCTGCACCTGGTGGGTCCACGTCGTGCCGTTCCACGTCCACGTGTCGGTCGGCTCCCCGCCGTTGTAGCCGCCGAACATCACTACGGTCTGCCTGGCGCCGTCGTACGCCATGGCGTGCCAGGCGCGGCCGCCCGGCGAAGACGCCGGTTGGCGCAACGACCACAGCAGACTCTGCGCCGGCAGCAAAGCCGAGCCGCCCAGCGACAACGCGGGCAGCAGAACGAACCGAAGTGGGCGGAGGATGGCGTGAGACAAGCGCCCAAGCAAACCTCACCTTCCAGGCCTGGGCCATGCCGAGCCCACCCAGAGTCTCACAATGAGCGCCGGCCCCCGATCTCCAGCCGCACCACACGGTCGCCGCGTCACTTCGGCAACGCGGCGAGCGCCGCAGCGAGCAGTTCCTGGAACACCGCTTCGCGCACCCAGCGCGTCACCACCACCAGATCGTGGTCGCGGTCGACGTAGACGACGTTGCCGCCATTGCCCAGAAAGCGCACCGCACTGGCCGGAGCGGCCGGCATCGCCTTGCGGT
>JAEUHP010000262.1 GCA_016795295.1 Planctomycetota bacterium
GACGAGGCACGCGCAAACCAAATCCGCCCGCCATTCGCGCTGCAGGCGATCGGCAATCTCCCGCGTACTGACTTCCGCAAGGGAGTTGTCGATGGGGATCTTCGGCCACTGGAAACCACTGGTCACAACCGAGTCCGGAGACCCAGGAAAGCGTAGGGCGCAAACCAGGACGGAGGCGAATACGACTTCCTGGTCCGCTCCTGGAACCTTGATGTTGCCGAGATCCGGTGCCTGAGCCAGACCAAACTTGGGGTGACTGGCTCGGATCCGGTAGTCGGCGGCCGACAGGCCGTCGAAGCGAGCCGCGCCGTCGGCGGTGGACCGCACCCACTTCGAGGGATAGGTGCCTCGCGGGCCGATTCTCGTCCCCACCCGTCCCGCGTCCTCGGGAGAGAAGGCCTGAATCAGGCCAACCGTAGCGTCCGACACGGGCGAGCCGTCGAACAGGCGGCACTGGATCTTCAGACGCTGCTCAGCGACCATGCGAACTTCGTTCCTGGCGCGCAGAGTCGAAGTGGCACGGTACTCGGGCAAGTGGCCTCGCTTCTCGAACAGAATCCCTACCCGGCCCTCGACTGCGGCGCGGAGCACTCTCGAAACGCCCTGCCGGTCCGTGACCCCTAGCAACTGTCCTTCGCCATTGGCGTAGCTCTCCTTGGGCCCATCGACCAGTGTCAATGCAACCTCGGGCAACTCTGCTCCCGAGGCCTCGTCCACGGCCCGGAACCAAACTTGGGCTACGACCGACTCCCGCTCGGTGGGCGGATCTCCCGCGTTGGGGGCCGCATCCGACCATGCGCTGCCCTCGCGCTGGGGCTCGTGCCTGGTTGCCGCCAGCACTGGTTCGGCAGGGCCAGGGGCGGCAGTTCCTGCCTCCGTCAGTGCCCAGATCAAGGCGCCCAGCAAGCTGAGTCCCAGGAAGACTGCGAACCGATAGTGCCCGCGCATACGCACATTCTCCGCCAGCAAGTCTGGAACCACCGCCATCGATGCTCAGTGCGCTGCCGCACACTACGGGCAGATGCAGCGAGGTAGGAAGTTCGCATCGAGCGGCTGTTTTGAACAGGGTTTGTCACAGGTTCCTGCGAAGCAAATGTAGTCAGCCCCCATCGTTCCAGGATTCTTGAGCAGAACGTTGCATGCGCCGATTGTGTTGGAAGGATCAGGGCACTCGCACCGGCGATAGGTATCTCCCTGCCACTGATACACATCGTTCCGACAAGGAGAGTACCCGCTGACCTCGTCGGGGTCCGAGCACAGATGCTCGGTGCAGTCCTGCCATTCGATCATTTGGTCAGCACTCAGCTGACGCAGCCGCAACTGACAGAAAGTGGTCTTCTTCACCGACAGCCAGGGAGACAGACAGCCAATCGTCCCAACCAGGATGCCGATCCATCGAATCAGTTTCAAGAAGCCGTGCGCCTGCATGACTCACTCCTCCAGAAGGAAGGAAGGAAGGAAGGAAGGAAGGAAGGAAGGAAGGTCAACACCGACCTTGACCAGCCAATCGATAAATGACTTCTGCAGCCTCCGCGCCGACAGAATTCGCAAGATTCTTCGCTGCGTCGCCTCGACCACCAGATCCCCATGCCGCCCGACCGCCGCGCAAGCCTCCGCCCAGGTCAGGCGGTCCCAACGCGCACCCAGCAGGATCGCCGCCTCCTCGGGCTCCATCCAGCCACACAGCCAACGCAACAGCGCACCACGCCACTCCGCATCCAGGTCCAACCCCAACCCCGCCACCGCCCCACCGCGAACTCCGGCCACCGCAACCCGGAGCCGCCCTTCGGCTGCCGCGGCGCGGCGCCACTCCCGCAGCACATTCCGGGCGATCCCGAACCACAGCGCCAGCACCTCGCCGTCCGCAGCCTCACGGGTGCAGGCCGGCATACGTAGCCAGCGCAGCATGACCTCCTGGACCAGGTCCTGAAGGTTCACTCCGGGCGGCAGAGACCACCCCCGGAAACCCCTTGCCAGGCTGGGCAGCAATCGCTCGCATCGCTTCTCGACTATCGGCGTCACATGCGGATCCTCCGCGACTTCGATTGCCCAAGGTAGGCAATGCCGCGCGGGCGTCAATCCCCCACCCGCGCTGCGACCCCCGGCCACGCACCTCAGCGCGCCGTCGCCGCAAACGCCGCAAACGCCTTCGCCACCCCGTCCGCCCCCACATCCCCGCGCTGCACAAACACCCGATACCGCAGCCGCAGCTCGGCACCCGCCGGCACCCGCACCGGCTCCACCACCGCCTCACCACTCCCCGCAGCCTCCGCAGCCGCGAACGGCGCCGCCACCACCAACCCAGCCCCCCGCACCACCCAGCGCACCGCCTCCGCATGGTTCGCCGGATGGTCGAACAGCGCCACCGTGTGCAGCTCGCCCCCGACCACCGCGCTGTGCGCCACCCACCGCGCCGGCCCACTGCCGGCCCGCAGCCCGGTGCGCCCCTGGCTGTCGAACGCCCGCCCCTGCGCCCCCGGCCCCTCCAGCGCCAACACCGGCCGCAGCCGCAGCGCGGCACCAGCGGCCCCCGCACCGAGCAGCAGCTCCCCGTCGTCGCGGCGCAGCGCCACCGACAGATCGATTGCGCGCCAATCCGTACCCGCCGAGAACCGCAGCGTGCGCTGCTCGCGCGCCAGCACCGCACCGTCGGCGGCGCGCCATTCACAGGGCTGCACCAAGCTTTTGCCGACCTGATCGAGCAGGGGCGGACCGGCGGGCACGATGCGCCCTGGCCCGGACCAGAAGTCCACTCCACCGAGGTCGGCGAGGGCGAACCACAGACTGGTGTGGTGCGGCTGGTCCTGGCTCTCGCCATCGACGGCGAAGAACGGGAAACCGCGCGTCATCGGTTCACCCCCGGGGGCCAGCACCGGCCACACCGCCGGCCCGCGCGGCCCATCGGCGCGGTACTCGGCGAACAGCTCCTGCCCCACCGTCACCAGGACCCGGCTGCCAGCACCCCGCAGGGTGAGTTCGGGGCCGCTGGCGCAGGCACCGAGGGCCAGCAGGACCGCGCCGAAGCTTCCGCCGCGAAACGCCGTGCGCCTGCCGAGCGGCCGCGCAGGGCGCCGGAACCTGGCCATGCTCAATCCGCCGCGGCCGGCTTCTGCGGCGTGTAGAACACCAGCCGGTAGCCGTCGAGGTCGGCGAGCTGCAGTTCGCGCAGCCCGTAGAACTGGGTCTTGGGCGCGGTGAGCAGCCGCACCCGCTTCTTCTTCAGCCGCCGCGCCAGGGAATCGACGTTCGGCACGCGCAAGAAGTAGGCGGCACCGACGCCGGTGGTGCCGCGAGCGAAGGAGCGCGCGTCCTGCTTCAACAGCTCGATTTCCTCCGCGGTCATCCCCCACTGCCGGGCTTCGGCGAGCGAGGGCAGTTCGCCCAGCATCAGCGCCTGGCTGCCGAGCTGCAGGCTGGCCCACACCGGCTTCTGCGCGTCCGGGTAACACTCCGCCAGGCGGAAGTCGAGCTTGTCCACGTAGAACTGCACGGCGCGCGGCACCGAGGCGACGGTCAGGTGGAGCGAGTTGGGATGGGGTTTCGGCTGCCGGCGGGCCATGGTCTCGGGCGCATTGAAACGCGCGAGGGGGCGCTGCGGAAGCGCGATGTCGGGGATCGGCGCGGAATCGGCGACCGCCCCATTTCGCCATTCCCGGAGCCCGCAGCGTTGCATCCATCCCCAGCAGCCGCGACATTCCCCCTGCCCTCTCCCTCGCCCATGAGCAAACCAGCAACCCAACAGTGGGGCTCGCGCCTCGGTGTCATCCTTGCCGTAGCCGGGTCCGCGGTCGGCCTCGGCAACTTCCTGCGCTTCCCGGGCCAGGCCGCCCAGAACGGCGGCGGCGCGTTCATGATCCCCTACTTCCTGGCCCTGTTGCTGCTCGGCATCCCGATCGGCTGGGCGGAGTGGGCGATGGGCCGGTACGGTGGCCGCAAGGGCTTCCACGGCGCCCCGGCGATCCTCGGCGTGTGGTGCAAGGGCGCGCTCGGCCGCTACCTCGGCGTGTTCGGCGTGCTGATCCCGCTGGGCGTCTACTTCTACTACGTGCTGATCGAGAGCTGGTGCCTCTACTACGTGATCCAGTATCTGGGCGGCGGCATCGGCGTCGATGGCGCGGCGCCGATCCAGGACCAGGTGGCGAAGACCCAGGGCTTCTTCGCCGAGGTGACCGGCTCGAAGGCCAATGGGGCCCTGTTCACGGACGGGGTGCATCCGATCGTCTGGACCTTCGTCGCCACCGCGGTGCTGAACCTGTGGTTCGTCTACCGCGGCCTGTCGAAGGGCATCGAGGCGGTGTGCAAGTACGCGATGCCGGTGATGGCAGTGCTCGGGGTGCTGATCCTGGTGCGGGTGCTGACTCTGTCACCGCCGGCCGGCACCGAAGGCCAGAGCGTCGCCGATGGGCTGGGCTTCCTGTGGAACCCAGACTTCGACAAGCTGTTCGTGCCCAAGACCTGGCTCGCGGCGGCCGGACAGATCTTCTTCAGCCTGTCGGTCGGCTTCGGCGTGATCATCAACTACGCCAGCTACATGAAGAAGAAGGACGACGTGGTGCTGTCGGGGCTGACTGCCTCGGCCACCAACGAGTTCTTCGAAGTGGTGCTCGGCGGTCTGATCACGGTCACTGCCTCGGTGGTGTTCGTCGGCGTGGCGCTGACCATGTCGGGCGCGCAAGGCGGCACCATGAGCCTCGGCTTCAAGACCCTGCCGATGGTGTTCGCCCAGATGCCGGGCGGCAACCTGTTCGGCGCGGCGTTCTTCCTGATCCTGTTCCTGGCGGCGATCACCAGCTCGCTGTCGATGCTGCAGCCGACCAAAGCGTTCCTCGAGGAGAGCCTCGGCGTGAACCGCATGGTGTCGACCACCATCGTCACGTTCTGGGGGCTGGTCGGCAACCTGTTCGTGCTGTGGTACACGCGCGACCTGATCGCGCTCGACACCATCGACTTCTGGGTCGGCACGTTCTTCATCCTGGTGGTGGCGCTGGTGCAGATCGTGGCCTTCGGCTGGATCCACGGTGTCGACCGCGGCCTCGAAGAGGCGCACCACGGCGCCACGTTGCGCATCCCACGGCTGTTCCGCTTCGTCATCAAGTACGTGTCGCCGCTGTTCCTGCTGGTGGTGATCACCGGCTTCTGCACCAACGACCTGCCGGGCTACCTGAAGACCCTGTTCGGCGACACCGAGCTGGCGGCCGACGCGCGCAAGACCTGGGTCCTGCTGCTGGCCACCATCTTCGCCATCGCTGCGATCACCTGGGTCGGCGCCAAGCGTTGGCGCGCTCAGGGCCTCGACCTCGACGGCCAACACCCCGCTGCCGACTGAACCAGGAGACCCACAACCATGCTCGCATCCCTCACTGCCGGCGGCTGGACGTTCATGCTGCTGTCGATCGGCGCGGTGGTCGCCCTGACCGTGTGGTGTTACCGGCGCATCCTGGGCAAACCGAACGAGCCTGAGCTGCCGGGCGGCCTCGGGCCGTAGCGAAGCCGCTGCCCAGCCGCCCGCGCTGCGCCCTCACCCACCGCCGAAGAACGTCACCACTTCGAGCCGGTCACCATCCGCCAGCACCGTGGCGGCGTGCTCCGCACGCCGCACGATCTGCCGGTTGCGTTCCACCGCGACCTGCTCGGAACGCAACCCGAGCAACGCCACCAGATCGGCGACCGAGCTGCCCGTGGGCACCGCGCGCGGTTCGCCGTTCACCGTGATCGCCAACGTCGACGCTTCGGCCATGGTCAATCCATGCGCTGCAGCAGCAGCACCTTCAAGTACTCGGACTCCGGGTGCGTCAGCAACACCGGATGGTCGGGCCCGGCCCCCAGGCGCTGCCGCAGCACCACGCGGAACGGCAGCCCAGCCGCGGCCTGCCGCACCAGCTTCTCGAAGCGCGGTCCGTCGACGTGGTGGCTGCAGGTGCAGGTGACCAACAGGCCGTGCGGCGCCAACAGCCGCAGCGCCAGCCGATTCAGATCGCGGTAGCCGGTTTCGGCCCCGTCGAGTTCGCGCCGCGACTTGGCGAACGCCGGCGGATCACACACCACCAGATCGAACTGCTGGCCGTCCTGGCGCACCGTGCGCAGGTGCTCGAACACGTCCGCGGCCACCGTGGTGAGGCCCTCGAGGCCATCGGCCCGCGCGTCGGCCGCCGCGACCTGCAGGGCCTCCGCCGACTGGTCGACAGCCAGCGCCGCGACCGCCCCACCGCGCAACGCATTGCGGGCGAAACCGCCTTGGTAGGCGAACAGGTCGAGCACCGAGCGGCCCTTGGCCAACTGCCGCACCAGGGCGCGTGCTGGGGCCTGGTCCAGGTAGAAGCCGGTTTTGTGGCCGGTGAAGGGCCGCACCGTGTGGCGCAGGCCGTGTTCTTGCACCACCACCGTCTCCACGCGGCTGCCGTGGAGGAGGCGCACCTCGGCCGGCAGGTTCTCGAAGCGGCGCACCGCCACGTCGTGGCGGGCGACCACGCTGTCGCTGCCGAGGCGCTGCACCAGGAACGGCACGATCGCGTCCAGGCATTCTTCTACGTAGGCCGAGGTCCCCTGCAGGACCAGCACCGGGCCGTAGCGGTCGACCACCAGGCCCGGCAGCAGGTCGGCTTCGCCGTGCACCAGGCGGCAGGCGGCGTCCGGGCCGAGCGAAGCGCTGCGCCGTTCGATGGCCGCCTGGAGGCGCGCGGTGAAGAACTCGCTGCGGTCGGGGACGTCGTCGCCGGGCCAGGGGCCGGCGAGGCGCAGGCACAGTTTGCCGGTGCCGGTGATGCCAAGGCCGAGGTCGCGCCCTTCGGCATCGCGCACGCGCACGAGTTGGGCTCGAGTGGGCGGTGGGCTGGCGAGGTCGTCGCTGTAGAACCAGAGCTGGCCGCGGCGGGCGAAGCCGCTCGCGGCAGCGGTCAGGGCGAGGGTGGACGTGGTCAAGCCGCGCAGGTTAGTCCGCGGCGGGCGTCGGTGCCATGGCGTCCCTGGGCGGCGCGTAGCAAGGAGGCGTGCTCACGGTAGCCAATCCCTCACCGCACCGGCAGCACCTGGAACCCCTCACGACCCGCAGCCTCCCGCAGACGCTCGTCCAGGCAGACAAAGCAGTGTCCTGACGGATCGTTGCGCGCCCACACCAAGGCTGCAGCGAGCTGCAGGGCGTCGGCGGCGCGGATCGCATGGACGGCCAGTAAACGTTCCGCGCGCTTGCGCACAACCTCGGTCGGCGCAACTTCCGTCCACTCCTGGGCCAGCACCTCCACCAAGTGCAAGGCATCGCGAACGGCGGTTCTTGCGGCAGCCGCCTCGCGCCTGCGCCGCTGCAGCGCGGAGACACATTCCGTGCGCGTTCCCCACCACACCACCATGCTCGCATCGTTTTCGAGCAGCGCGCGCACCGCCTGGGTGGCTGGTTCCGCGATCGCAAGAGGCAGAACTGCCGAGGTGTCCCAGAAGCTCACCATCCGCGGTCCCGCTCCTCGCTGGCACCACGGCGCACCGCAGCGCTCGGGTCCTTGCCGCGGGGCAACTTCCAGAAGTTCTTCGGCAGGCGCCCGGTGCCGACTTTCAACAACCCTTGCCGTTCGAGGTCGCGCAGCGACTGGAGGTCGGCACTCTGCTCACCGACCGGCACCAGCTTGGCAACCGGCACGTCGCGTTCGGTGATCAACACCTCCTCGCCGGTCTTGACCAGACGCAGGTAGCGGCTCAGTTGGGCCTTCAGCTTGGCGATCGCAGTGGTCCTCATGAGACCATGATAGTCATCGCTTCACGACCTGACAAGGCAGGCAGTTCAGCCCACACTGCCGTCCCCCACCTGCCTCACGGCCGCCGCAACAGATTGCGCCGCTGCTTGGCCCGTTCCGCCGCCTGCTGCGCCGCCGTCGGCGCGCTGCGCCCCGCCTGCAAGTGCTTCGCCAGCGCCCGCACCGTCGTGAACCGGAACAGATCCGTCACCTGGATCGACACCCCGAGCTGCTGCTGGATCTCCCGGTGCACCCGCACCGCCAGGATGCTGTGGCCGCCCGAATCGAAGAAGTTGTCCTCGACCCCCACGTCGTCGGTGCCCAGCGCCTGCTTCCAGATCAAGAGGATCGCGTCTTCGGTGGCATCCGAAGCCGCGGCCGTGGCCTTGCGCGCCGCCACCGCTTCCGGGGCCGGCAGCGCCTTGCGGTCGATCTTCAGGTTCGGCGTACGCGGCAGGTCGGCGAGCACCACGAAGTGGCTGGGCACCATGAACTCCGGCAGCAGACCGCGCAGGTGGGCGCGCAGGTCGTCGACCTTGGGGGCGGTGCCGCGCGGCGTCAGGTAGGCGACCAACTGCGCTTCGCCGGCGGCGTCCGGACGCGCCACCACCGCGGTTTCGCGCACCGCGCCGTGCCGGCCGAGCGCGGCTTCGATCTCGCCGAGTTCGATGCGGTGGCCGCGGATCTTCACCTGGTGGTCCTGACGGCCCAGGTACTCGAGCACGCCGTCGGCGCGCCAGCGCACCAGGTCACCGGTGGCATACATGGTGCCGGACGGCGTCCACGGATCGACGACGAAGCGTTCGGCGGTGAGTTCCGGCCGGCGGAAGTAGCCGGCGGTGACGCCGGCACCGCCGATCCAGAGTTCGCCGGGCCGGCCCAGCGGCACCGGCTGCCGGTTGCGGTCGAGCACGTAGACGCGCTGGTTCTGCAGCGGCCGGCCGATCGGCACCGGACCGTCGCTGGCGACGCGGTGCGTGGTCGACCAGACCGTGGTCTCGGTCGGCCCGTAGACGTCGTGCAGGTTGCCGACCAGGGCTCGCAGTTGTGTGGCCAGGGCCGGCGCGAGTGCTTCGCCGCCGACCAAGAGGTGTTGCACCGAACGCAGCGCGGGGGCGGCCGTGGGGTCGAGCAGCAGCATCGCTGCCATCGACGGCGTGCACTGGAAGTGCGTCACCTGGTGCTCGCGCAGCAGTTCGGGAATCGTGGCGGCGCGCGGGGCGGTGGGGTGGCTGCCGGCGCTGGCCCTGGCCGCGGCGGTGGCCGTGTCGCAGCGGCGTTTGCACTCGAGCAGGTGCGGCAGGCTCGCGAGCACCTGGTCGGTCGGCACGCCGAAGTCCACGAGGCAAGCGATTTCGTCGACTTGCATGGCCCGCAGCCGGTCGACGATCTGCACACAGCCCTCGGGCGTGCCGAACAGACCACTCTGCTGGTAGTAACGCTCGAACGAGAAGTCGAGCAGCGCGTCCATGTCGGCTTCGGACAGGCCGCCGTGCAGCAGTGCGTCCATGGCGCCTGGCTGGTCGACGCGTTGCTTGAACGCGGGGAACGACCAGGCCGCCTGCTTCACCAGGTCGATGCTGCTGCGCAGGTAACCCTTCATCGGCCCGCGCACGGTCTCGCGCACCACGGCTTCGTCGGTGCCGACGAAGGTGTGCAGCATCAGCGTGACCTTGCCTTCGCCCGGGTGGCCGGCGGCGCGCCACGCTTCCCGGTAGGCGGCGAGTTTCTGCGCCAGTTCGTCGAGGCTCTGCCCGAGCAGGTGCGTCAGCACGAACGCCCCCGCTTGCCCGGCCTGCCGGTAGGTCTCGGGGTTGCCGGCCACCGTCACCCAGGTCGGCAGCGCCTTCTGCACCGGACGCGGCAGGGTGCGGATCGCCACCGGCTTGCCGTCGTGGCCCGGGAACTCGACCGCCTCGCCGCGCCAGAGCGCCTGCACCTGCCGGATCGAGGTGAACATCACGTCCTTCCGCTGCGCGAAGTTCTCCGGCCGCAGCACGAAGTCGCGCGCGTGCCAGCCGGCGGCGAAAGCGATGCCGACCCGGCCGCCCGACAGGTTGTCGACCAGCGCCCAGTCTTCGGCCACGCGGATCGGGTGGTGCAGCGGCACCACGCACGAACCTGCGCGGATCGCCACCTTCTGGGTCATGGTCGCCAGCGCCGCGCTGGCCACCGCCGGGTTCGGATACAGCCCGCCGAAGGCGTGGAAGTGCCGCTCGGGCGTCCACAGGGCTTCGAAGCCGTGCTGGTCGGCGAAGCGCGCCCCTTCGAGCAGCAGACGGTACTTGTCCTGGCTGTGTTCGCCTTCGTCGCTGGCGAAGTAGAACAAGCTGAAGGTGATCGGGCGCAGCGCCGCCGGCGCCTGGGCCGTGGCCTTGGTTTGGCTGTCGCCCTGGTGCACGACCACCGTGAAGCCGCGGCACAGCGTCCACAGCAGTTCGAGCACCGAGATGTCGAACGACAGGCTGGTGACGGCGAGCCAGGTACCGGGTGCAACCGTGCCATCCGGCGCGCCGAGCACGCGGTCCATGCCGGCGAAGAAGTTGGTGGCGTTGCGGTGGCGCACCATCACGCCCTTCGGCCGCCCGGTCGAGCCGGAGGTGTAGATCAGGTAGGCGAGGTCGTCCCCCAGCGTCGCGTCGTCGAGCAGGCGTTCGGCGGTGGCGATCGCCGCCTGGTCGGCGTCGAGGTCGACGACCGGGCAGGTGGCGGCCGGCGCGGTGTGGCGGCTGTGGGTGTCGACCACCAGCGCGGCGAGTTCGGCGTCGCCAGCCATGAACTGCAGGCGTTCGCGCGGGTAGCTGGGATCGAGCGGCACGTAGGCCGCGCCACAGCGCAGCGTGGCCAGCACGGCGGCCACCATGCCGAGGCCGCGCTGGGTGCAGATGCCGACCCGGTCACCGCGGCCCACACCGCGGCCACGCAGCCAGCCGGCGAGGCGTTCGGTGCGTTGCAGCAGTTCGCGGTAGCTCCAAGACTCGGCTCCGCAGCGCAGCGCCGTACGGTCGGTCCAGCGCTCGGCCGCGCTGCGGAACTGCCGGTGCACGCACGGCTCGGCCGGGGCCGGCGCCGCGGTGTCGTTCCAGGTGCGCAGTTGTCGTTCGAGTTCGGCCTCGGCGAGCGTCGGCACCTGGCCGAGTGCCTGCTGCGGGTGCTGCGCGGCAGCGCGGGCGAAGCGCTGCAAACGTGCCAGCAGGGCCGCGGCCGCCTCGTTCGGCAGGGCCGCGCGGTCGTGGTGCAGGGTGACGACGCCGGCGGGGTCGACCAGGAAGCAGAGCTGGCCCGGGTGCAGCGCCACCGTGCCCCCGCACTGGATGCGCACCGCGGGCTCCAGCACGGTGCGCGGCGACAGCACGTCGGGGCGGCGCACCACCAGTTCGCGCAACAGCGGCCCGGCCGCGGCCGCGCGCTGCAGTTCGGCGGCGAAGCGCGCTCCGGCCGTGCCGACCGGTTCGGTGGCTGCCGCGGTGAGCCGCACCGGCGGTGCCGCGACGGCGAACAACGGGTGCCGCGCCGCCAGCAGCGCGCCTGCGCCGGCGGTGAAACCGATGCAGCCCTGGGGCAGGCCCGCATCGCGCAGCAAGAAGGCCGCCACCACGGCCGCCGCCGCGAACGGTTCTGCCGCCAGCGGCTCGGGCAGAGCGAGCTGCTGCGGTTCGCAGGGTCCGAGGTTGGGTTGCAGGTCGGGCAGCACCAGCGGCTCGTTGGCCTGCAGCTGCTCGACCCAGGACTCTTCGTCGCGCGCCGCGGCGGCGCCGAGTTCGGTCAACGCCGCAAGGTCCGGCCGTGGCAACACCGCCCCTTGGACCACGCCGTAGGCCGCGAGCCCCGTGCGGTCGAGCGGGCCGCCGCGCAGGCAGCGGTTGCCGGCCAGACGCAGATCCCCGTCGCTGCCCGCCACCACCACGAAGTCGTCCCCCACTTCGACCACCGTGCCGGGCGCGCGTCCCGAGGCGGGCCGCAGTTCGACCTGGCCGGGCACGAACACCCCGCTCTGCGCCTGCACCTTGGCCACCGCCACCGGGTTCTTGTAGCCGCCGTGGTCGAAGGCGCGCACGGTGCGCAGGTTCTGCTGCGCCGGGGCCTGCCAGTCGAGCACCGCGAGGCCCGCGGGCCGCGCCCTGCGGCCGAAGTAGCTGCGCTGGCCGAGTTCTTGCGCCGTGCCGGCCAGCGGCCCGGCCGGGAGCTGGTCGCACAGCTCCGCGAAGCTCTCGACGCCCACCTGGAAGCAGCGCGCGTTCAGGGTGAACGCCGTGTCGTCGGCCGCGACCGCAAACCGCTTCTGCAGCCAGATCGCGCCGGTGTCGGCGCGCGCTTCGATGCGGTGCCACGTGACGGCGTGCTCGCGTTCGCCGTGGTAGAGCGCCCAGCAGGTGGCGTTGAGTCCGGCGTAGCGCGGCAGCGGGCCGTCGTGGAAGTTGAGCGCGGCGCACTTCGGCAGCGCCAACACCGCCGTGGGCAGCATGCGCAGCCAAGTGATCGCGAACAGGTAGTCGCACTCGCTCCCGGCGAGCCGGGCCGCGAGGTCGCCATCGGCAGCCACGCAGCGCAGTTCGTGTTCGGCGCAGTAGCGGCGCACCTTGTCGGTGTCGGTGGCGACCAGCACCACGCGATGGCCGCGCTCACGCCAAGCGTCGAGGCACTGCAGCAGCAGGGTGTCGGAACCGATGAAAACCGCGGCGAGCGAAGCGGGCATCTGGGTGGCAATCGGAAGGTGGCGAGGCCGGTCTTGATACGCCATCGGCCCGGCTTCGGGTAGTCGCCAGACGCCGTAACCATGGGCGATTCTGGCTTGGCTGCGGCACTATTGGGTGGTGAACGCCACCGCGGGGAACGGCACTTTGCGCTCCAGCAGGCTCGGCGGCGGCGTCCAACGCGCTTCGCAAACCGTATTGGCGGGCAACGGTTGCAACGGCACGAACGCCACCAGACCCGGGGCTTGGTCCGGCGCACCCACCGCGTCCAACTCGTCGCCGTAGACCACCAGCACCCCGTCGACCTGGTGGTTGCCGACGTACACTTCGGCGCGCACCGAACGCAGCTCGCCGACCGGCAGCTCCCGGTGGCAGTGCAGCGTCAGTGGCACCCCCACCAGGCTGTCACTGCCGATGCCGGCGCGCGCCAACGCCGCCTGCGCCCGCGGTCCGAGTTGGTCGGCCCGCACGGCGCCCGGCACCGCCGTCTGGCCCGCGCGTGGCCAGGTGCGCGGCGGACCCGAGCGCACCGCGAACTCCGGCGGCTGCAGGGCGACCGCACAGGCCCCGTCGGCGGCGCGCAGTCCCAACAGACCACGCCCGGGATGCAGCAGCGCATCGCGCCACACCGGCCGCAGCCACCACCCGGCGACCGCGGCCTCGGGTTTGCTGCCGCGCGCCAGCAACACCTGCGTGCCGAGTTCGGCGGGTGGTTCCGGCAGTGGCTGGACCACCTTGGGGTCCTGCGCCGCTTTCGCTTCGGCGGCGTGCCGGCTGGCCGCGTAGGCCAGCGCCGCCACCAGCGGTCCGCGCTCGCTCCACTGGCCGCCGAGCGGCCCGGTGCCAGCCGCCACCCGCTGCGCCGACAGCGCGAACAGGCAGCGGCGCGCCAGTTCGCGCTGCTTGCGGTCCTTCGCCGTGGCCTCGCCGAGCGGATCGGCCACCATCGCCGCGCGCAGGTCGGCTTGTTGGGCGTAGAACGCCCGCCACTCCGCGTCGAGGGTCGCCAGTTCGCGGCCGGTGGCGGCGGCGAAGTGTGTCTCGACCAGCGGCGGGGTGGCGCGCTCCTGCCGCGCCGCGGCGTCGAGGGCGAACAACTGCTCGGGGCCGGTGTGGCAGAGGTAGTCGCACAACGCCCAGGCCTTGACCCGTTGCTCACTGCGAAACCGCGCGGCGTGCACCAGCACCAGTTCGCTGCTGCGAGTGTCCGAAGCGCTGAAGGCCGAACGTTCCGCGAGGGCGCGCCACGTCGCCATGTCGGGCTTCAGGAGTTCGCTGCGGCCGCCGGCACTGGTCGGCCCGCGCTCCTGCTCGAGCAGGAAGGTCAGCGTGCGGTCGAACAGGAACGCACACGCCGCATGGCCGAGTCCCTCCCACAGTCCCTCGCTGGTCAGACCCGCGGCGTCCTGCACCACCCCGCGCACGGCCTGGTCGAGCGCTTCGTCGAGGCCGCCCTTGGTCTTGAGGAAGCGCACGGACTCCCCGTCGACGTCGAGGTAAGCCAAGTCGACCTGCGTCTTCAGGAACTCGAGCCGTGCCGCATCGAACTGGTCGCGGCAGCCGTCGAGCACCCGGCCGTAGGTCGCGGGATCGGCCACCAGCACCAGCGAGCGCACGCGCTGCGGGCGGAACGGCACACCGTTCGGCACGCCGAACAGGGTGAAAGACAGGAAGTAGGCGCGTTCCGCCCACTGCGCCACCGCGCTGAGCTGCTCGTCGGGCAGCGTGCCCGCCACCGCGAAGTGTTCGCTGCGGCAACTGCGGTGCGTGATGCCGGCGCGCTGCAGCAGCGGTTGTGTGCCGGGGCCGACGGCCGTCACCGCGGCCGGCCACTGGCGCAGGAAGTCGCAGGCATCGCGGAGCACCCGGGCGCGGCCGAGCATGGCCAGTTCGGCCGCGCTGCCGCCGAAGCCTTCGAAGCTGTGTTCGGCCAGCGCCGCTGCGGCGGCCGCGTCCTTGGGCAGAAACCGCTGCACGCGCCGCCAGTGCCGCATCGCCGGTCCGAGCGCACCGCTCTTGCTCGCCGCCAAGGCCAAGGCCCGGTGTGCTGCGCCGAGCTCCTTCTGCGCCGCCGTCCAGAGGGTGTCGGCTGCGCGCAGGAGCTTCTTGTCGCCGGCGAAGTCCTGGTCCGGCACCAACTGGTTCGGATCCGGCAGCCATTGGTCGCCCTTCTGCACGTAGCCGAGCGCAGTGAGCGCTTTCGGGTCCTGGTGCGCGTACTCGCGCAGGAGCTCGCGGCGCAGCGCCACCGCTCGGGCGTGCTGGCGGGCCGCGGCGAAGGCCTCGGCGGCGCCGTGCAGCAGCCCCACCGCGCGCTGCGCGAGTTGCTGTTCCTGCGCCGCGAACCCACTCGCTGCGGCCGCGGGCTTCTCCTGAGCGCAGCTCGGAGCGATGCTTGCGCTCCATGCCAAGCCGAACAGTGCCAGGGACACCACACCACGAACGAACGGGATCGGCATGCCGGGTCGCAGGATACCGGTTCGCCCGCTGGCTCGCGCGGTTCGCGGTGGCGGCGGTGGCCGCAGTGGCAGTCGGTCCGTTGCTGGCGCAGGAGCCTGCGGCGCCCGCCGCGGCGCCCGCCGAGCCCACTGGGCCCGTGCTGGTGCTGCAGAACCTCGCGCCCTACCCCCGCGCCGAGATCGCCGCGGTGGTGGTGCCGTTCGCCCAGGGTGCGGTGCGCGAACGGCCCGATTGGCACGTGCCGGGCACGCCGACGGTGTGGATCCCGTTCGGCGCGCGCTGGCCCGACGGCTCGCTGCGCACCGCGCGCTGTCTGTTCCGCTGCGAACTCGGCGCGCTCGAGGAGCGCCGCGTCGCGCTGGCCAAGGGTCCCGGCGAACCGCTGCCGGAAGCTGCTCTGGCGCCGCATCCGGTGCCGGTCGAGGTGGTGGCCACGGTGGCCGGGGTGGTGGTGCGCGCCACGCCCACCCCCACCCGGATCCTCGAACAGAGCCCGCTGCGGGTGGTCGAACTGCGCACCGCGCGCCTTCACGACACCGGCCTGGTCGCCGAACTGCTGCTGACCACGGGGCGCGACCAGCCGTTCGTGCAGCTCGACGCGGCGGTGTTCCACTCCGACCCGCGACGGCCGCAACTCGACTGCCACGTCGAACGCCTGTGCCTGGAGAGCCCGACCACGCCGCTCGCGTTCCGCCACGCCGGACGCCTCGGGGTCCGGCACGAACCACTCGGCCAGGGCACGCGCGCGGTGTGGCTCGAACGCAGCTCGCTCGGCGACGGCCAGGGCCTGCGCCGCCTCGGCGCGGTGCTGCTGCGGTCCGCCGCCGACCAGCCACCGCCGCCGCCCGCGCTCGCCGCTGCGCTCGCGCCGCTGCTGGGGGCCACGCCGTGGGCCGCGAGCGGCGCGTTCGGCGCGTTCGGCGTGGTGCCCGAGTTGCCGCCCTGGCTCCTCGGAGCGAACCTGCGCCAGCACCTCGCCACCCGCCATCGCAGCTTCGTCGCCGGCGACCGACCGGGCGGCGATCCGTTCGCGGCCGGACCGCTCGGCCTGGCCAAGAACGCTGGGCAGACCGGCGACCAGGCCGACTTCGGCACGGTGAAGTTGTCGCTGGTGGCCCAGAGTGGTCTGCCGAGCCTGTTGTTCGAAGCCGAAGCCTCGGTGCTGCAGGAAGCTTGCCGCCCGGTGCACTGCTTCGAAACCGACGGCCAGCCGGTCGAGCCCGACCAGCATCCCGATTGGGTCGTCTGGTCGGGGCGCACGCACTGGCATCCCGAAGTGTCGCGCGACCGCCTGGGCAAGCCAGTGCCCGAGCCGCCGTTCGAGAGCCATGGCTGGACCGGCAAGGACCGCGAACACTGGAGCAGCAACTACCTCGGCGCGTTCGCGCTGCTCTCGGGCGCGCACTGGGCGCTCCGCGAACTGGAGAACGAAGCGCGCCTGTATCGCGCCGGGCAGACGCTCGACCCGCAGTACACCACGTCTGGCGCAGGTCCGGCGCGCGCGGCCGGGCGCACGCAACTGGCGGCGACCTGGATGTGGCTCGCCACCGGCGACGCGGCGTTGCGGGCGCGGATCGAAGCGCGGGTCGAGCAGATCGAGTACCCACCGTGGGCTGCGCGCGCGGCGGCCGGGCGGGTGCAGCCGTTCATGGTGGCGAGCCCCGATGCGCGCATGCTCGGCGGCGCCTGCACGTATTGGACGCCGTGGCAGGAAGCTCTGGCGGCAGTGGGCTTCGCAGCGGTGTTCCGCACCACCGGGAACCACAAGGCGCGCGAACTGGCCGAGGGGCTGGCGCGCAACACGCTGCGCTACGGCTACCGGCACGACGGGCGGGGCTGGTGGATCGCAACCGCGTTGCGCTGGCAGGATGGACGACCGCTGACGGCCGCGGAAGGCGGGGATGCTGCGGCGGCGCTGTGGTCCTACGGCACCGGGTTCAACGAGTGGTCGGCGGGCAGCCTCGGCATCGCGCTGGCGGTGGCGCGGCGCGACGGGGATGCCGAACAGGCCGGGCGGGCGGCAGCGATCCTACAGCAGTTGCAGGCGGCCCGGGTGGCGCCGACGTCGGGCAGCGCGGACGCCGGCGGCATGGATCGCTTCGCCGAGTGGGCGGCG
>JAEUHP010000273.1 GCA_016795295.1 Planctomycetota bacterium
CCCGCGCCCGCGCCGCTGCACATCGTCGAGCTGCGCGTCGAGAACCTGAAGCGGCTGCGCGCCGTCACGATCACGCCCGACGGCGACCTCGTCGTGCTGTCCGGCGCCAACGGGCAGGGCAAGACCTCGGTGCTCGACGCGATCGCGATGGCGCTCGGCGGCGGCTCGCAGATCCCGACCGAGCCCATCCGCCGCGGTGCCGACCGCGCCGAGGTGGTGGTGGACCTGGGCGAGCTCGTCGTGCGGCGCACGTTCACCGCTGCTGGCGGCGGCCAGCTGGTGGTGCAGAACCGCGAGGGCGCCCGCTTCCAGTCGCCGCAGACGATGCTCGACGCGCTAGTGGGGCGGCTGACGTTCGACCCGCTGGCGTTCTCGCGCGAGAAGCCGGCCCGGCAGGCCGAGATCCTGCGCGATCTGGTCGGGCTCGACCTGGCGCCGCTCGACGCGAAGCGGGCCGAGCTCTACGCCGAGCGCACGGCGGTCAACAAGCGGGCGGTGTCGCTGCGGGCCCGGTTCGAAGCGATGCCGCGGCACGAGTCGGCTCCGGCCGAGCCGGTGGACGTCGGCGAGCTGGCCGAGCGGCTGAAGGCGGCGCAGCTGCAGAACCAGGAGAACGCGCGGCAACGCGCCGCTCTGGCGTCGGCCCGCGATACGCTGGCCACTCGGCAGGCTCGCGTCGCCAACCTGCGCGCGCAGCTGGTCCAGGCTGAGGAGGCCGCGCGCAGCGCCGCCGAGGCGGTGCAGAACCTCGAGGCCGCGACGGCGTCGCTGCAGGACGTCGACACGTCGGCGCTGCTGGAGCAGATCCGGGGTGCCGAGTCCACGAACCGGCTTGTGCGCGAGAACCACCAGCGCCAGGCCGCAGCCGCCGAGCACGCGGTCGCCGAGCGTCAGTCCGCCGAGCTGACGGAGCTGATCGAGGCGGTGGACCAGCAGAAGGCCAGCGCGATCGCCGCCGCTCCCATGCCGGTGCCGGGGCTCGGCTTCGGTGCCGACGGGGTGGTCACGCTGAACGGCCTTCCGCTCGAGCAGGCCAGCGCCGCCGAACGCCTGCGGGTGTCGGTCGCCATCGGGCTCGCGATGAACCCGAGGCTGCGCGTGCTGCTGATCCGCGACGCGAGTCTCCTGGACCGCGAGTCGATGCGCCTGGTCGCCGACATGGCGCGGGCCGCAGGGGCGCAGCTGTGGCTGGAGCGCGTCGAGGTCGACGACCAGACGACGGTGCTGATCGAGGACGGCCAACTCGCTGGCGGGGCTGAGGTTCCGCCTGTCGCCGCTGCAGGCTGACGGGGCAGGGCTCACGCCTGTACTGCAACCGGGGTGTGCCTCTACGCCATACCACGCCGGCGGGACGATCGGCGAACCTGGGGGCTCCGCGCGGCCAATCTGTGAAACGAAAGGCCTGAATCTGTGAAACGGGCCGCGACAGGACGGCAATCCCGCCGCGGCCCTGGGCAACCCCTGAGTGACCAGGAGCAACCGTGCACCACGCATCGGCATGCGGCGTCGTATCTCCTGAGGCCGGACCATGATCCGCCTCGGGCATTCGTTCTTCCTCGACCCCGGCCCCGAGGGCTGGACGCTGTTCGAGGTCACCGGCAAGGACCGCGACCGCCAGACGCGGCGGTTCGGGCCGTTCACCAGCGTGCGCCACGTGCTGCAGCAGCGGCAGGTGAAGCTGCCGAAGGGGGTGAAGGCGGAGCTGCTGGAGCTCGAGGAGGCGGCGGGGGCGGGCGAAGAATCGGTGAAGGAGCTGCCCGAGGGATAACCCCGTGGCGTTACTCGAGGAACCCTCAGCAAGAGGGCTTACGAGAGTGCCCCAAGTAGGTGGATTCCCGCAGGAGGTTCCCTGACTCATGGCGCCTTCGGGCCCGCCCGATCATGGGCGCGCCATGAAGAACCGGGACATCGTTCGGAGGGGTGGCGGCACGGCTGACACTGAGCCTGCCGGATACCAGTTCAGGTTCCGGCTGAGCGGCGTCTTCGTGAGGTGCTTGCTTCGAGACGCCTCGGTCAGCAAGTGGACGCATGTCCCTGCCCTTGGGAGTTTGGACGCCATCAGGGCCTACGCGCGCAAGATCGTGCGCTTCCACCTGCGAGGAAAGCCTGAGGCTTCGGCCTGGGTGGTCGAGATCGGCCCGAAATACGTGAGGTGCCAGGAGGAGGAAGACTCGGGGGCAGGCTGACCGCAGATCGGGCGAGGTGGCAGCGGGGCAGGGCGGAACTCCGCGATCGGATTTCCTCGCACAGACGCACGTCCTTCCTGGGGAAGGGTCCAAGCCGCGCCCCATGAACAAGCTCGACCGCAGCCCCCTCGCCGTCCTCGATGGCCTCAGCCGCCTCGCCGAGCTGATCGAGTGCGACCTGAACCGCATCGAGGGCCTGAGCAAGCCGCTGGCCATCGCGCTGACCGAGGTCCGTTGGCTGAACCTGAAGGCGGTCTGGTTCCCCGGCCAGAAGCTCATCCAGGAGCGTTTGCGCTACCTCGGCAACAACCTGCGATCGCTGGTGGGGCAGGTCGGCGAGAAGAACCGGGTCGAGGCCCTGCGGCGCTGCCACGCGGAGATCGAGAAGCTGCGGGAGCCGGAGTGCTTCGGGCGGTTCGTGTCGGCGGAGTTCAAGAACTCGATCTGAGGCTGCGTCGATGTCGAGAACGCCGTCCTTCGCGCGCCCCACTCATGGGGTCGTTACATCAGGGTGCCAAGAAATCACCTGGCCAAGCGCCGAAAGGTGTGCAAAATAGGTTCCAGATGTCTCACTTCCAAGTAGGACGACCCCACACTTTTCAACAGACATAACTCGTACTTGATTTCTGTGGCGAGACATCGGGCCTGGTCTCACTACTCCTAGTTGCTCAATCCAGCGTATGTCGCCGGTCTCCAGATCAAATGATAGAACGGTGCATCCGCTCTTGTAGCTTGCCCAAACGGCAATGTAGCCGATCGCAAGAGTGCTGTCTAGGGCGATCGACGCGCATGCTCCATCAATGGTGGTGAGTGTGGTTGCGTATTCTCGCGAGGCCCAAGTCGATGGCCCACTCCTAAGAATGATGAGCTGAACAAGGCCGCGATTCTCGGTTGGGTTCTGCAGCTTCACTGTCAGGCTGCCACCTCCGTAAGGGGCGCTGGCGTCACACGAAGCTTCGCCGACCGATGTGGGTGAGGTGGCTACCTGAGGGCATTCATTGACTGCGTCAATCAGCTCTCCGGTGGGCGGAGGGTATGATAATGGCGCCTGGCAGCCAAGAAACAAGAAGAACGGTGCGGCAAGAGTTTTGGAGGTTGCTATGGCACGCATAGTGATTCGCCAATCTTGAGTGTTCTTCTCTTGAATGAGTTGGGCGTGGTCGCTGTGAGAGGGGCTGCTGCCATATTGCGCACTCCTTCAATGAATAGATCGTAAGCCGACACTCCAGGCTTGGGCATTGCCTTCTTTTCAGGTATACCGATCGGTCCGCAGATGCCCGCAGCCTCGATGAAGGACTCACCCAAGTAAAATAGAATGCTGCAGTCCTGACACTTGTTCTCTTTGGATGGCGTGCCATGGCAGCCGCTGAGCATCTTGTAGTTGATTAGCAGGCCGGGGATGTTTGGCGCGTCTACATGACCTATACGATCTCTGCGTTGGGTTAGGCCTGTCACCCAGGGCCCCGTGGGCGAATCTTCATAGGCATCTCGCGAATCGTTCCATTCCCATTGTTTCCATTTTTCCCCATAGCCCTTGGGCGCCTTTCGGGCGGTGGGGGCATACTCAGTCCAAAAATAGAAACAGTCTTGCCCCTCGGCTCTGAGCCAGTCAACATCGGCTATAAATGATATTGTGCCACGACCCACCTTAATGCACAATTGCTTTATGCAGCAGCAGGCAGGAGCCTCATTGTTAATTTGTTGTGTCTCACCGATTGGGGTGCCGCGACCTCTGCTTGCCGCGGGTTTCTTAGGGCAGCGGAAATGCGGGCACTCTACGAGCCCCAGAGCTCGTTGGCACTCGGCGTAAATTCCCATAAGTTTGGCACACTTCGGGCTGTTGCATGAAGTGGCGCATGCTGATCGAGCCATCTCATATAGGTGCAAACACGGTTCGCACCCCTGCAGCTGCTCTGGCTCGGATAGATCTGTCTCATGCGAGCTAATGGTGTTAAAGCTGTGATTGATGGCGCCGTCCCCGCAGGAGCCTTTGCCGCTACACCCGCAAGAGCCTTTGCCGCCTCCGCAGCCGCAAAATCCGCCACCGCCACACCCACAAGTGCCCTTGCCCTTCCGGCTGCCCTGCTGCCCAAACACCTCGCTCGCCGACCGAGCAAGGCTACTCAGGTGCCTCCCGAACTGGGGCAGTTCACGTGGGATCGACGCGAGTTCCATCGTAGCCATGCTCGACTCCGGTGATGCAGCAGGTTGAGTGTCGGGGTGGGCGGACTACCTGTCAACCTGCCAGGACGGCTGGAGGGCGCGGAAGATCACGTAGTTGGAGGTGCTTGGGGTGCTGCCGGTCTTGAAGCGGTAGCGGACCCACTGCTTTGCCCTGTTGCCCGAGGTGTTGGTGATAAAGGATGTTCCGACGCCGGTTAGAGCCGTGCCGGTCGCGATGGTCGTTGGAGTTGCGCCCTCTTCTGCGGTGCGCGTCTGGATCTCCCAGCCAAGGGAAATCGTGCCGCCAGCTGCGACGGCTTCCA
>JAEUHP010000275.1 GCA_016795295.1 Planctomycetota bacterium
CCGCCCGACCACTGCTGGTCGGACAGACCCGTCAGCAGGATGCCGAACAAACCCGGCTGCGGATTCAGCTGGCTGATCCGGACCGTGTAGCTGGCACCCAACTCCGGCAAACCGCTCATCGTCAAGGCCGGCACGCCGTTCGCTCCACCGCAGCCTTGGCCGTAGGTGCGGAAACCACCGACCGTCCGCAGGGCCAGGGTGGCTTGGCGCGCAGCGATCCAGTCACTGCGGTTGGACGCGGTGCCCTTGTTGCTGCCACTGGTGCTGGTGCAACCGCCGTGCGTGTGCACGCCGATCACCTGGCCGGTGGACTCGAGAATCACCGGTGAACCCGAATTGCCCCCGGTGGTGTCCGCGGTGTAGGCGAGCGCATTGGCCGTGGTGACGGAAACGCGATTGCCGACGTGGGTCTTCTGCGCCTGATTGCCGACCGCCGAACCCGCCGTGCCGTTGCCCGTGCCGTAGCCGGTGATCCGGATCTGGCCTGAAGCGGTCGCCGGCGGGTTGACGATCTCGTACCAGCCGCCCTGGGCCTGGCCGGGGAACAGCTGCGTGTTCGAATTGCGCAGCGCCGCCATGGTGGCCCAATCCTGGCCGACGCCGCCGTTCAAGAACTGCAAGAACGTCGACAACGCGTACTGGTCGTTGGGATGCGAGGGCTGGGGCGTGCCACCGGAACTGGACAACGGCACGTTGAAGTGCAGGATGCGGCCGCTGGTCGAGCCATTGCTGACGCAGTGGCCAGCGGTGCCCGTGGCGAACTCGCTGTAGAGCCAACCCGTGCAGCTGCTGTTGATCCGGCACGCCCGCGGATCCTGGCTCAGCGCCCGATCGTCGGTGGGGCCGCAGATCGTGTCTTCACCCAGGAACGTCAGTTCGTGGGCCAGATCGACCAACACGCGGTTGCCGGAGCTGAACGGTGCCGCCTCCAGTTCGACCCGCACCACCGGCCCTAGGAACTGGCAACTCCAACCCTGGTAGTCGAGCAGCGAGTGCGCATCGTGCCACTGCACCCACTCCGGCTTGCTCAGGCTGTAGATCTTCAGCCGGCTGCCGGCCGGCAGGTTGGCGTCGCGGAAGTGCAGCTGCAGCCAGTCGCCGTTGCCCTGCACGTCACCTTGCCAAACCACCACCGGCTGGGTGCTGGCGTTCGCCAAGTAGCCCGAATCGCGGTGGAGAGGAACTGCCTGCTGCAGTTCGGAGACGACTTGGGCAGGGACGGCAGCGGCCAGGGCGACCAAGGCAAGGGGGGTTCGGACCATGGTGGTGTTGGGTGGGGGGCAGGGGGGGCGAGGGTACCACACCAGGAAATGCCCACCAGCCCCCCCCCAGCGCTCCCGGCGAAGGGCGAACAAGACCCATCCGGGCTGCGGCGGCGCCGAGAATCTCGCGCATTTCGGTGAAGATGTCCGGCCGCTCGGAGCTCGAACAGCGGCATGGACACCGATTCCGAACTGGACGCCCTGGAACACGCCCTGGCCCGCGCCGGGCAACACCACGCGCTGCCCCCGCTCGACCCACGTCGGCTGCACTGGCGCCGCCTCCGAGTCGAACTGGGACCCATCGTCTGGTTGCTGTTCGCCCTGGCGTTGGCGGGGGCCGCGGCCCTCGACAGCCGCTGGTGGCTCGCCGGTGGCATCGCCCTCGCCCTGGTGCCGAACGCAGTGGCCAGCCTGTTCACCCGCCACCGCGAAGTCGGGGCACTCACCGACGGCACCGACTTCGCCACTTACGAACGCCAGTATTTCGCGGGGCAGGCCAACCACCAACGGTCGGCCGTGGCGATCGAAGCCGCCTTGGCGATCGGACTGGGGCTCGTCGCCCTGCAAACCGGCGGTGGCGAGCAGTGGCTCGTTCCTGGCCTGTTCGCGGTGCTCGCCGCAGGCCGTGCCATCCTCGTGCTGCCCTACGTCGAACGCGCGAACCGCGACGCCGGTGGCACGCGGCCCCAGGGTTGGGTGCTGCACCTGCTGATGCTGCTCCTGTTCCTGCTGCTGCCGGCGTTGCTGACCGTCGGGTGCCTGCGCCGCGCTTGGCTCTGGATCCGCGCCCGCACCGGGGGACGGCGATGATCGACCTCGCGACCGAGTTGCGGCTGCTGGCCGCCCTGCGCGGCCCGGACCGCGGCGTCCGCGATGCCGCGGTCGCCGAACTGCATGGGCGGACGGCGCGGCCGCTGTACCAGCTCTGCTTGCGCGTGGCCTGCGACACGATGGACGCGGACGACGCGGTGCAAGAGACGTTCGTCGACCTGCTGCGCGGCATCCACTCGTTTCGCGGCGAGTCCCGGCTCACCACGTGGCTGTTTCGCATCGCGATCCGCGCCGCGACGCGCCTGCGCAACCGCAGTGCGAAGTGGCACCGCGAAGGGCTGGACGCGGCAGACCTGCCGGGAGACGACGATCCCGTGGCCCACGCTGCCGATCGCGAGAACGCCGCCCGGCTGCTGGCCGCGATCGCGGCACTGCCGGCGGCGCAACGTGCGGTGGTGGGTTTGGCGGCGATCGAGGGCATCGCCCACGCCGAGATCGCCGACGTGTTGGGCATCCCGGTGGGCACGGTGGGTTCGCGGCTGCACGAAGCGCGGGACCGCCTACGCGCCTTGCTGGCGGTGCGGCGGGAACCGAGTTGAGTGCCGAGTGGGGACGGTCCGATCGCGGTGAGGAGAAGCGACGTCCGGGTCACCGCCGGAGCGCCAGCTTGCCGAGCCGGCGACGGGCCGCCCGTTCGGGCGTATCCTCGACTGGCGGTGTTGTTTCCCGCAGGGGTTGGCACCCGTCTTGCGCCAAGCTCTCGAGTACTCTGGGTGCCGCGCCGACGTCTTCGAGGGCCTGCACCAACGAGTTGGTGTCCCACGCATCGACCACTGAGCGAATGTCCAGATCCCCGGTCTCCGTGAGGCCGGCGGACCGCCAGCGCGCGGGTGGGATCGTGTGGCGTTGCGCCACGACCGCCTCCAGGTCGTCGGGCTGCAGGCGTTCGATCGCGAACAGCGCCGCGGTGGTCGCAAGAGTTTGATGGCCCCTGACGCCACGGGCGAGGCCTGCGCGCAGGGTCGCTTCGAGAGTGTTGCCCAGTGCGCGGTCCCCGACCAGCTCCTTGGCGCATTTGCGGAGGCCGTGCAGGGCCCACAGCCCCGTGGCCGCATCTCGGTTGCCGACCAGCGTGGCCAACAGTTCGGCAGCGGATGCACCCATCGTGGCCAGCCAAGCAGCTGCGCGGTGGCGGAGAGTGTGCTCGAGCTGCGAGTCGAGGGCCAGTTCGAGAAGTGCCTGCCTGGTCTGCGGGTCGGAACGACCAGGAAAGCCGCGTACTTCGAAGACCGCCCAAGAAGTCGTGAGCCCGGCGCGGATGGCGTGGGGGAGTTGGTCAGGCTGCAGACGAACCCATGCGCTCCACACCGCGGCGCTGGGTTCTGGGCTCGCGTGCAGGAGGCGTTCGACGGCCGGGGTGAGACCTGCCAACGGCTGGCAGTACTGGGCCACGAACCGAGCGGCATCGTCGGCCCGGTGGCCGGCAGTGGCGTCCAGTTCCTTCAGGAGCAGACGCTGCACAGCGGGTTCGGCGCAGAAGTTGTGGTCGCGTTGCCACAGGCGTAGCCGCGTGAGGCGCTGCGCCTGGGTCTGCGGGCGCAACACTGCCAGCGCCACGGCGAACAGTTCTTCGGCGAGTGGTTGCTGTCGGTAGGTGTCGAGAACTGCCTGGGTGAGCCAGGGCAAACAGTCGCCAGAGGCGCCGAGCAGGGCGGCGAGACAGGCATCGTCTTGCCGCGCCGCCTCGGCCAGACAGGCCCGGGAGGCGCGGGCGGGTCCTGCACTCGGACCGTTGGCGGTCGCCAGCAGGCGCGCAAACGTCGCCGGAGCGATCGGGGTGGCGATCGGTGCCCGTAAAGCACCCACCACGATGCCGAAGTCCGCTTCTGGGCAGGTGGCGAGATGGGCCTGGAGGAGTGCCGCAGCGCGGCTCCGCGCCGTTCCGGCGAGATTCCAGGCAGCGAGCGCGGCGCCGCAGCGTTGGCGCTGGTCGGCGTCTTCGCTCTGCAGGCCCTCGGCCACGGCTTCGATTGCGGCGATCACTGCCGCGCCGTCGCGATGGGCGAGCAAGGTGCCGAGAGCCACTGGGGCGAGCTCCGGGTCGTGGCGGAAGATGATGGCCACTTCGCGCAGAGCCGGCGCGCCGTGTTCGGGGGCGAGATCCTGAAGCGCGAGAAGCGCCGCGCGCCGCAACGGCAAGGCGGTGTCCGGCGCGAGCAGGCCGCGAAGGTCGGCACGGCCTTCGGCACCGAGCCGCGACAGGACGCGGGTACCAGCCTGGAGCAGCCGCTCCCGCCGCTCCCCCTGCTCCCCTGCAGCCTTGTCGTGCAGGTGGGTCGTGAGCATCTCGCGTGCCGGCGCCCCCAAGGCGGCGCACAGTTCACAGGCCAAGGCGAACTCCGCGGGTTCGGTTGCTCGAGTTGCTGTTTCGACGGCGAGTTCGAGGTTCTCCCGACTGGTTGGCAGTCCGGCATGCAGCAACACCAACAGGGCCAGGACCTGTGGCGTGCAGGGCATCACCAGATCGCCCGGCGTTCGCGGCACGAAGTCGGCGACGGCAGGGATGCGTTCGATCGCTTGCAGCACGGCGCCGTTGTGCAGGTCCATCTGCATGGTCCGCCTGGTAGGCAAGGCCGCCCAGGTGAAGGGACCGCTCTCGTCCGCCAATTCCCACAGGCCATCGAACTCGGCCGCCGTCAGATGGCTCGCTCTCGCGCATGCCTGCGCTGCCGCAGCATTGCGGCGTCGCCAATCGACGTCACGCAGGCCGTCGAGCAACGGCGATTGCGCAGCGACCACGCCGACCCAGAGCAGCCATAGGGAGAGAGTTACGAACCCGCGCACTCCGCCACAGTACTCCGAACTCGCCAACGGTTACCCGAAATCCACCCTACCACGCAAAGCAGCAGCTCAATCGAACCGCCACGGCTGGTTGTGCATCGGCAACGAACGCAGGTCGGCCCCGCGCAGCAGGGCGAATCGCTGCCGCAGTTCGTCCAGCGAGTCGCCACCGAGCTTCTCCAGCAACGCGTCGGCGAGTTCGAGCGCCAGCACCGCTTCGGCGATCGGCACGGCGCGCGGCACCTGGCAGATGTCGCTGCGTTCGTAGCGCGCGGCGGCGGCCTGTCCGGTGGCGAGATCGACCGAATCCTGCGGAGTCAGGGTCGACGCGATCGGCTTCAAGGCCGCGCGCAGCACCAGGGGCGCGCCATTGCTGATGCCCCCTTCGAGGCCACCGGCGCGGTTGGTGCGGTGGCGCAGGACGCCGTCGTGCACTTCGAGCGCGTCCTGAGCCGCGGTGCCGAAACGCGTGGTGACGGCGAAGCCGACGCCGAACTCGACGCCCTTGACCGCTGGAATGCTGCAGAGGGCGGCGGCGCAGCGGGTGTCGAGCCGGCGATCCCAATGCACATGGCTGCCGAGGCCCGGAGGCAGGCCCCAGGCGGCGACTTCGATCACCCCACCGAGCGTGTCGCGCGCGGCGATGGCGCCCTGCACCGCGGCGCGTAGCGGCTCGACCGCCTCGGGCACGGGACAACGCACATCGTTCTGCTCGGCGCTGGCGCAGCGGGCCGCGTAGACGGCGCCATCGGGGCTCGGCTCGCCGAGTGCCGCCGCGGCGGTGCCCAGGCTCACCACATAGCCACCGAGGTGGATGCCGAACTCTGTGAGCAGTTGTTTGGCCACGGCGCCGAGCGCCACGCGCATCGCCGTCTCGCGGGCGGAAGCGCGTTCGAGGCCGAAGCGCAGGTCGGGATAGCCGTACTTGACGGCGGCAGTCAGGTCGGCGTGGCCGGGCCGCGGCACGGTCATCGGCGGGATGTCGCGGTCGCGCCAGTGGGCGTGGTCGAGGTTCGCGAGGGTGAGGGCCATGGGTGCGCCCGTGGTGCGACCGGCGAGCACGCCTGCGGTGATCTGCACCTGGTCGCGTTCGATGCGCATGCGGCCGCCGGCACCGAAGCCGCGTTGGCGCCGCGCCAGCTCGCGGTCGATGGCCGCGGCGGAGACGGGCAGGCCGGCCGGCAGGCCTTCGAGGATCCCGGTGAGTCCGGGGCCGTGCGATTCGCCGGCGGTCAGGAAACGCAGTCGCGCCATCCGGCCGAGTCTAGCGGCGGGATGGCGCGTTCGTGCCGCTGGGGCGGGACAGCTGCCGCAGAGACGCTGCAGCGGGCTGGATGGATCGTCTCGCCCGAAGCGGTTGCCCGCGTTGCAGCGGCTCCCGTGAGCTCGAGAGGTGTGCCGCCCGCAACCGCGGGCGGGACACCTCAGAACACTTCGATCATGGTCGGCGTGCTGGCTTCGATGGTGCCGGCGCTGGTGATCGTCACCCCCTGGAACACCAGGTCACAGGCGAACGGGATCACCGGGCTGGTGTAGGTGGCGAAGCCGCCGGGGACCGTGTTCATGAAGTTCGGCGCCAGGTAGTAGTCCGGGTGGCCGAGCAGACCCCAGACGAACGGGCTGGAGGGCGCGACCACGCCGGGGCCCATCGGCGCGAAGGTCAGGAACACCCAGCCCATGAAGCCGGGCGTGTTGAAGTCGATCTGCGCCGCGGTGCCGATCGGAATCTGGTGCACCACCGATTCGGCCGTGTAGGTGAACAAGCGGGTGCTGGCCAAGGCGTTCACGTAGCTGGGAATGCCCGTCGAGGCGCTGGGCGGCAGGAGGCCGAGCTGGTTGCCGAGGGTCGGGCCCGAGCCGCACGAAGTGCCCAATGCAGCGCAGGTCGAAGTGTGGATCTGGCCGCCGGCGGCGGTGGTCAGGATCGCGCCGCCGGTCAGCGATTCGGTGCTGAACAGCAGCGTCGGCACGAACAGTGGCACGCCGAGGCAGGTGGGCACCACGGTGCCAGCGGTGCTGGTGAAGTCGATGTCGAGCGACTCGGTGTCGATCGCAGTCGAGACGCAGACGCCGAACCGGTTGGTGACCAGTGCATTGGCCACGAACGCATCCATCTGCGCTTCGGTGTAGACGACCACGGCGCTGTTCGGCAGCACGCCGCCGATCGTACCGGCCGCACTCAAGGTGTAGGCCGCCGGCGGGATGCAGAACACGTCCCCGTCGCGCAGCAGGGTCGGGCCGCCGCACGGCGAACAGACGATGTCGGTGTCGAGCGACAGATAGAGGCCGTGGTTGGGACCGAACGCGGCGGCGTCGACGTCGATCGGAGTGGTGAGCGGCAGACCGAGCGCCTGGTTGATGGACTCCATGCGGATGAAGTACTGCACCCGGCCGTCGCCGGCGGTGTTGCGCACGATCCGACCGATGTCACCGGGGCGCAGGCCGGCTCCGCCGCTGATCGTGGTGCCGAGCGGGACGCTGGGCGAGTACCAGATGGTGCGGGCGTTGGGAACGGTCGAACCGGCGGCACCAAAGCTGGAGAGCAGCGCGTCGATCGAGCCCATCAGGTTGGGCTCCCAGTAGTTGTTGTCGTTGTCCTCGTCGCCGGCCATGGTCATCAGGGCCGAACGTGGCACCCACTTCTCGGCGAGGCGCGGGCACGGGAACCCGGGCAGGCCGACGATGTCGTTGGGGTGCAGATCGCGCAGCACCGTGCCGCCGCTGCCGCTCAGCGTGCGTTCGTTCTGCGAAGTGGTGAACAAGAAGTCGAAGCCCTGGGCCGGCAGATGGCTGGCGGCGAACAGGACGGCAACGGACAGCAGTTTCGAGGTATTCATGGGCGTTGGTTGGGTGGGTGTTCGCCCGGCAAGAGCCGTTGCGGCCCAAGCGCACGCAACGAACCCCGGATTTTCGGCGCTCCCCGCGCCGCAGCGGTCCGTACCGCGGCATTGGTCGTGCGCCGACCCCCCGATACCATCGCCGGATGGCATTCCTGCGCTGGCTGGTGGTCGTGCTGGGCGGTGCCCTCCTGGGCGTGGGCTTGGCGCTGCACGGCCAGGTGGCTCTGGCGCGCCACATGCAAGGCCGGGTCGACCAGACGTTCGTGGTGTGGCGCTGGCTCGGCAAAGCGACCTTCGCCTTCCAGGGTGGCGAAACGCGCATGGCGTTGGCCATGAAGGAAGTTCCCGAAGAAGCGCTGGTGGCCTCCGACCGGGCCGCCTGGGTGCTGGTGGGCGTGGGCGGCATGGTGGCGCTCACCGGGCCGTTGCTGCGGCGCGCGGCGCGCCCGACAGGCCGGCGCACGGGCCAATAGCGGCCGCCACGGCCTTTACTCCGGCCGAGCCGGCGGGCACGTTCGGGGGCGTGACCAGCTACCAGACCCTGGAAGTCGCGCGCTCGGGCGCAGTCCTGCAGATCCGGCTGAACCGCCCCGAAGTGCGCAACGCCTTCAACGGCGTGCTCGTCGAAGAGCTGCAGACCGCCTTCGGTGCGGCCGACGCCGCGGACGACGTGCGTGTGGTGTTGCTGTCGGGCAACGGCAAGTCGTTCTCGGCTGGTGCCGACCTGTCCTGGATGCAGGAGCAGGCCCAGCTCGCCGAAGCGGAGAACCAGCGCTCGGCGGAACGCATGGCGCGCATGTTCCTGGCGATCGCGCGCTGCCGGAAGCCGGTGGTGGCGAGCATCCACGGCCATGCCCTGGGCGGCGGCACCGGTCTGACCGCGGCGGTCGACCTCGCCTTCTGCACCGAGGACTGCCTGTTCGGCCTCACCGAAGTGAAGCTCGGCATCGTGCCCGCGGTGATCTCGCCGTTCGTGATGCAGAAGATCGGCGCCGGCCGCGCCCGCACCCTGTTCCTGACCGGCGAGCGCTTCGACGGACGCGAAGCCGAACGCATCGGCCTGGTGCAGCGCGCCGTGGCCGCCGAGGATCTGGACGGGGTGGTGCAGGCCGCCGTGCACGAACTGCTCGGTGCCGGGCCGTGCGCCGTGGCCAGCGCCAAGTCGCTGATCGCCGCGGTCGACGGACTGAGCCTCGAAGCCGCGATCCCGGTGACTTCGCAGTGGATCGCCAAGCTGCGCAGCACGCCGGAGGCCCGGGAAGGGTTCGCCGCGTTCCTGGGCAAGCGCAAGCCGGGGTGGCTGCTGTGACCGAGCAGCGCTGGATCTGGGCACTGGTCGGGGCCGCTTGGCTGGGCGCTGCCTGCCAGAGCGAACGAACGGCGGCAGCTGCGGCGCCGCCCCAGGCACTGGCGAGCGCGGCCGAACCGGAGCTGGCGGCGCGCTGCACGGCTCTGGCGGAACGCGCCCTGGTCGACAACCAAGCCATCGTCTTGCTGCGTGGCCTGCTCGACGCGGCCCCCAAGCGCCTGTCCGGTTCGCCCGGCTACGAAGCCGCCGTGCGTTGGGGCCTCGACACGATGCGTGCCATCGGGCTCGCGAACGTTCGCACCGAACCGGTGCTGGTGCCGCACTGGGAGCGCGGTGTGGAGCAGGCTGCAGTGGTCGGTCCGGGCGGCATGCCGCTGCGCGTGACCGCGCTGGGTGGCAGCATCGCCACTCCCGAAGGTGGCCTCGAGGCCGAGCTCATCGAAGTGCGTTCGTTCGAAGAACTGGCCAGCCTCGGCGCACGTGCGCAGGGCAAGATCGTGTTCTTCAATCGGCCGATGCCACGCCATCTGCGGCGCACCGGCCAAGCCTATGGCGAAGCCGTGCCACAGCGCAGCAATGGCGCCATCGAAGCCGGCAAGGTCGGTGCCGTGGCCGCGCTGGTGCGCTCGATGACCACGGCGATCGATGGCTTCCCGCACACGGGCGCCATGCACTACGACCCGTCGATCCCCTCGGTGCCGGCCGCAGCGGTGGCGACCGCCGACGCCGAGGCGCTGGCGGCCCGACTGCGGCAGGGGCCGGTGCGGGTGCGCCTCGAACTCGGCTGTCGGACCCTGCCGGACGTGATGTCGGCGAACGTGCTCGGCGAGCTGCGCGGCAGTGAGCACCCGGAGCAGATCGTGGTGATCGGCGGCCACCTGGACGCCTGGGATCTGGGCCGCGGCGCCCACGACGACGGCGCTGGGATCGCCCACGTGCTCGAAGCGGCGCGGCTGCTGCGCGCCTGTGGCATCGCGCCGAAGCGCACCATCCGGGTCGTCCTGTTCGCCAACGAGGAGAACGGCCTGCGCGGTGGCGAGGCCTATGCCAAGGACCACGCCGAGGAGCTGCGCCACCACGTGGCGGCACTGGAGACCGACGGTGGCGGCTTCACGCCGCTGGGCTTCTCGTGTTCCCTGCGCGACGAAGCCGCCGCCGCGATCCGCCGCCGTTTCGCGCCGTTGCAGGACCTCGGCGCGGGGCTGTTCGCCACCGGCTCGGGCGCTGGCGGCGCGGACATCGGGCCGCTGCACCGCGCGGGCGTGCCTTGTTTCGGTCTGTGGGTCGACGGCCAGAAGTACTTCGACTACCACCACACCGCGCAGGACGACCTCCCGGCGGTGCACGAACGCGAACTGGCCCTCGGTGCCGCGGTGGTCGCCTACGCGGCGAGCGTGCTCGCCGACCAGTGACCGTTCGGGCGGCAAGCGCCAGAGTCGCGCGGAGCCGCGCCGCTCAGTGTTTGACCCGCAAGCGTGCCAGGGCCTCGACCAGCACCGGATCCCCGGCAACGAACTGCTCGGGAGTGGTGGCGACCGGCAGGTGCGGTGCGATGCCTTCGCCTTCGAAGCAAGTGTGGTCGGCGCGCAGCGCCTGCCAGCTGGGCAACAGCACGGTGAGACCTTGGTTCAGGGCGTGGGCACGGGGGTTGCCGGAGCTGCCGAACGAACGGGCACCGACCAATACCGCATTGGGCGCCTGCTGCATCATCAGCAAGAACGCTTCCGCACTGCTCATGTTGTGCGGCCCCATCAGCACCGCCACCGGCCCGTCGAACACTTCCGGCTCGGCGTTGGCGCGCACCGTGCGCTCCTGGACGTCGCGAAAGCCGCGCTCGGCCGCCGGATCGCGCAGACGGTGGGCGGCGTAGACCCGCTCCCCGCGCACGAAGAAGCCGGCAAGACGGGCCGCCAGGGCCTCGTCACCACCACCATTGGTGCGCAGGTCGAGCACCAGGGCTTTGCAGTCCTTGGCCTTGGTGAGGCAAGCCAACCACAGGTCGAACTCGTCGCGCAGTTCGCGGGCGAACGAGGGCACCAGCAAGTAGCCGACGCCGTCGTCGGTGCGCCCCCACAGCCCGAGCCGTCCGACCCGCCGCAGCGCCGGCATCTGCTTCTGCAGGCCGCGCATGTCGAAGTTGCCGGCGACCGCGCGCTGGTACGTGGGCAGCAGGCTGTCGCCCCAACGCACGGTGATGTGCGGGTCCTGTGCCGCCCCGAGCAGAGTGGCGACGCGCAGGGCCAGCGCCGCGGCGGACGGCGCATTGGCCAGTTCGGCGGCCTGTTCGCGCTCGAGCTCGGCCCAGTCGACGCCGAGCCGATCTCGATACGAGTAGTGGTCGCGCAGAGCCGCGAACAGGCGATTGCCAGTGGCTTCCCCGACCCCATCGGCCAATGCCGTGCCGCGCGTCGCGAAGCGCCAGGGCGTGGTCGGCAGGGCGACTCCCCGCGCGGTGCGAAAGCCCGAACTGTTCGGGCAGGCGAGGTCCATCAGGTACACACGCTCCGGCTGCAGTTCGACTTCGAGCACGAACGTCTTCGCATCGCGCCACCGGGTCGCCAGCACCTTCGGAAACGTGCTGCCACCGCCGCACACGGCGTGCACGCTGGTGTCCATGTCCTGATCGAAGGTCACCTCCAGAGCTGCGGTCTGGGTCGCATCGACGTCGACGGCGAGATGCGGTGGTTTGGTGGTCGCCGTGGGCTGCTGCGCATGCAGGCCGCCGAGACCGGCGAGCAGGGCGAACAGCCGCTGCGCCACCGGCGCTGCGCCGAGGGGCTTCGAGGACGAGGTGCTCATGGGGACACTCCGAGGGTTCGAGCATAACGCGCGGCCTCGTGGGCCATCGCCGCGTTGGTGAGTCGGGCCAGGCCCGGCGCGGGCACGGCACTGCGCTGGGCGCGCGCCAACAGTTCGCGCGGTGTTTCCCCGGGCAGCAGGCGCAAGCCGGCGGCGGCAGCAGCACGTTCGAGTTCGCGCACGGCACGAACCGTGGCACGACGGCCCACGCGCCGCGCCACGATGCCGCCGAGCGCGAGCACCAGCAGACCGGCGGCCGCCAGCGGATGCGTGCGCAACCACCGCAGGCTGCCCTGCGGCAGGTCGTACACGGCAGCGAGCCAGCGCCGACGCGCCGCCGCGTCGAAGCCGACCACGGCCTGCCACATGGCCTCACAGCGCTCCAACATGCCGCCGAACAGGGAGCCACCGTCGAGTGCCAGTGGGCCGTCCTGGGCGCTCGGAGTCGGGTCGATTTCGTGCCACCGGCCATCGTCGGCGAAGACTTCCACCCAAGCGTGGGCGTGTTTGGCCCGAGCCAGCCACGCGCCCGTCGCGGCGTCGAACTCCTGGACCAGGAAGCCACCCACCATGCGGCAGGGCACCCCCTGTACGCGCAGCACCAGGGCCAAGGCCGCGGCGAAGTACTCGCAGTGCCCGGCTCCGGTGCCGAGCAGGAAGTCCGTGAAGCTGCGCGCGAACCCGGGCTGCCCCGGCAGCTGGTAGCGCCGCTGGCTGCGCAACCATGCAGCGGCATGTTCGGCTCGGGGCAACGTGGCCACGCCCTTGGGCAGTTGGCGATCGAACTGAGCCGCGAGCGCCGCGAGCGCCCTGGGCAGATTGGGCGGCAGCTGGGTGCAGCGCGCCAGTTCGCCGCGCTCGACGGGACTCGGCTTCGGCATGGCTTGCGTGCGCACCGCGAACTGCAGTGGCGACGCAGACTCGAGCACCTCGGGCGGGGCTTGCAGCAGCCCGTGCGAACCCGCCTGCAGCAGCGCGCCGGGCGGATCGCAGCGCACCACACTGGCCGTGAGTGGCAGCAGCAGGCCACTCTGACGCGCGCCGAACTGCTGCACGGCCAGCGCGCGCTGGGTGGCCCCGGTGCTGCGCAAGAAGGTGCCGTCGCTCCGCAGTCGCCACGGCGCGTCCCCGGTGGCGGCAGGCGCTCGCGCACCATTGCGCGGCGGCAGCCAGGTGGTGCCGTCGAAACCGGTGAACACCATGGCCCGCCAGTGGCTCGGCGGCACCTCTTCGCCTGCCGCGGGGACCACCCTCAGCACCAAGGCGTCACTGCGTGCAGCACTGCGTTCGCCGCCCAGAACGATGCGATCGGCGAGCTCCACTTCGTGGCGGCTCTGCAGCAGCGTCGTGGTTTCGAGCCAACCGCGGCGCTGGAAATCCCGTGGCAGCAGCACGAACACCGCCGTGGTCACCAGGCCCACGAGCAGGGTGCGCCGGACGCTGTCGCCGATCACCATGCGGCGGAGGGCCCGCGCTGCGTCTGGCGCGACGGCCGCGATCGTGGTGTTCGCCTGCAGCGCAGCGATCAGGGCGAAGGCGTGCAGCACGAACAGCACCGACCACTGCAGGTCCGTGACGAAGAAGCTGGTGATGAACGCGATCAGCAGCGAGTTGAAGAACACCAGGTCCGGCCGCTGGCGCGCGCCGACGTTGTGCAGCAAGTGCACCTGGCAGAGGATCGCCAACAGCAGACCGTCCTCCAGCATGTGCAGCAGGCCGGTGGTGAGCGCGTGATGGCACAACAGGCCGAACACCACCAGGACGGTGCCGTTCCAGGCCACCCGGAACACGCGATGGCGCTGCAGGCCGCGTAGCCACGGGGCCACGGCGGTCAACAGCCACAGCGGCAGGAGCCCGCGCCAGGACACCACCTCCGTGGCCTGCACGAACGCGAGATCGAGCAGCCCCAGCACCAGCAGGAAGGGGAACAGCGGCTGCGTCACCCCATGCGCGACGGCCCGAGAGTCAGCCATGGCCGGCCTCGCCGAACTGCCGTTCGCCGGCGGCAGGACGCTGCTCGATGGGCGGGTCCGCCGCGTCGGTCCACGGTTGCGCCGCCGCCAGCCAGCGCAGCAACGCGTCACTGCTGGCCGTGCTGCCGTCGCCGACCAGAGTCACGCCCTGGCTCTGCACCGTGATCGGCCGGCGCGAGCGACGCGCTGCCAGCACCGCGGCGGCGGCGAGCGACAGCCGCGGCTCCAAAGCCTCTGCCGAGCAGTGCCGATCGACCCAGACCACCGCGGCCGGGTCGTTCGGTCGCGCATCCTCGCGAACCACTGGCTCGCCGCGGCGCGCCGTCGCCCGCCAATGCACACGCCGCATGGAATCGCCCGGCTGGAACGGCCGCAACCCCGCCCCGTCCTCCGGCATCGCTGCGGAAGCCGCAGCCAACGGCAGCACAGCCCCGCCGGCTGATTGCCTGGCGCGCCCCACCCCGGAACCGGACTCTGGTCGCGGGTAGGTGTGGATCGGCAGCGTGCCGGGCAGCGTGCGCACGACCCGCCACAAGCCGAACGGATGGCGCGAACGCAGATGCCAACGCCAAGACCCGATCCGTCCCCGCGGCAGACCCGGCAGGGTCACCGTCAGGATCTCGCCCGCCTGCGCCATCGGCACGTGCAGCAGTTCGTGGCACGAGCCGCCGAGTTCGAGGCCGACTGCCAGGTCGAAGGCCGTCGCGTGGGCGCGCGGCAGACCCAGTTCGAGCCGCAGCGACCGCGGCCGGCCGGCTTCGGCGAGCGGTGGCTCGGCCATGCGCAGCGTCAGCCCACGCAGATTGGTGAGCGACCACACCGCGCCGAGCACGCCGAGCACCACGACGAACACCAGCAACAGGAAGAACAGATTCGAGTAGCCGGTGGCGAAGAACGCGCAGCCCAGAGCCCCGACCAGGAGGCCACCCTTCACGCCGAGTTCGGTCGGTCGCAGGCGCACGGGTGGCTCGTCACAGGGGCACGGCGATGCCGGCCAGGATCTGCTCCAGCACCGGAGCGGTGGCTGCGGCATCGGTGCGAAACAGCCGATGCGCCAGAGCAGGAACCGCCAACGCCTTCAAGTCGTCGGGCAGCACGTAGTCGCGCCCGCGCGTGAGCGCGCGGGCTTTCGCCAGCCGCAACCAACCGAGTCCAGCACGTGGGCTGGCGCCGAACGCGAGCTCGCCGTGCTGCCGCGTGGCCTGAATGCAGCGGTAGGCGTATTCGGCCACCGCCTCCCCCGTGTGCACTCGGGCAACTGCGGCCTGCATGGCGAGCAGGCTCTGGCCTGCCACCGCCGGCACCAGCGCGGCCAGCGACGTCTCCGCGGCATCCCGCTGGTAGAGCAGCAGCTCCTCCGCCGGCTCGGGATAGTCGAGAGTCACGCAGCACGAGAACCGGTCGAGTGCCGCCTCCGGCATCGGCTGGGTGCCGTGGCACTCGATCGGGTTGCGCGTGGCCAACACCACGAACGGGCTGCCCAGCGGCAGGGTACGGCCATCGACCGAAACCGTGCCGTTCTCCATCGCCTCCAGCAGGCAGGACAGGGTCCGCGGACTGGTGCGGTTGATCTCGTCGGCGAGCACCAGATTGGCGAACAGCGGCCCCTTGACGAAGACGAAGCGGCCGCGATCCGGGCGCCAAACCGCAGTGCCCACCACGTCGCTGGGCAGCAGGTCGTTGGTGAACTGGATGCGGCGAAACTCGCCGCCGATGCAGCGCGCGAGGGTACGGGCGAGCAGGGTCTTGCCGACCCCCGGCATGCCCTCCAGCAGCACGTGCCCACCGGCGAACAGGGCACAGAGCACCGGCTCGAGCACTGGCTCGGGCACCTTGACGACGGAGGCGATGGCCTGCGTGAGCCGTTCACGCAGTTCGACCGCATCGGTGCAGAAGGCCTTGGGCGGAGCAGCAGACACGCCGAGGTTTTCGGCAGCCCGGTGGGCTGCGATGTGCGCTGGCTGGCTGGGCGCCTTGCCATCGGCACCTGTGCGGGCTGGCCGGCTGCCCATTGCAGCCAGGACCCATGCCGCTTCGGCGGCCAGCACCCATGAGCCTCCCCGCGCAACGCGGCGGCTCGTCGACCGCGTGCCTGAGGTCAGTTGCGTCCAGGCGCTCCAGAGTGGGGCGGTCCGTCGTCGTCGCCGTCGAGGTCGTCGTCGGTGTCGTCGGCATCCGCGTCCGCATCGTCCAGTGCGTCCGCCGAGGCGTCGGCGAGGCGGATCAGGGCGCGAAACTGCGGATCCGTGCGCAGACTGTCCAAGTCGGGTTCGTCGCGGGCATGGTCGCGCAGGTGTGGGTCGAGTCCACATGCCAGCGCGATGGCGTCGATGGCCGCCGCTCGATCGTTGGCCAGGGCCAAGTAGCAAGCGAGGTTGTAATGGCCGATGTCGGACTTCGGATTGCGGGCCACCAGCGCCTTGGTGCAGCGGATCGCGCCGGGCAGATCCTGGGTGCGCCGACGGCACCAGGCTTCCGTCAGGTCGACCCAGTCCTCCAGCAGGCCGGTGGCGCGCAGTTCGGCCAGATCGGCGAGGGCAGCCTGGTAGTCGCCGAGCCGAGCCAGAGCACGCACGCGCATCGCCAAGGCGGCAGGCCGGGCTGCTGGGTCGCCGAGCAGAGCCGGCAGACGATCCAGAGCCTTGTCCGGACAGCGCAGTTCCAGCCAGCCATCGATCTCTTCGGCCAGGCGCTGCAGGGCGGCAGGAACGGGAAGCACACGCTGAGTCTGGCGATCCGGCTGGCGGGAAACAACGCCGCAGGCGGGGCCGGCGTGCCGCCGCGAACGCCCGCGATCAGCCAGCGGCAGCGGCGACCAGGGCATCCAGACGAGGCCAGATCGCATCGGCGATGGTGTGCAGGCGGTGGCAGCCGCCCGGAACCACCCACAACTCCCGCTGGGGCGTCACCAAGGCCGCGGCGAACGCTTCGCTGGCGCGATGGGGCACCACTTCGTCGGCGGTACCGTGCACGATCAACGTGGGAACCGCGAGCGCCGCGGGCAAGGCGCGCTCGTCGTGACGCCGGGCGTCCTGCAGGACACGCGCAGAGATCGGGACGGCCTGCCCCTGGCTGGTGTGCAAACGACCGTCGGCGTCCAGCAAGTGTTCGAGGTGCGCGAGGAAGCCGAACGCGGGAGCGATCATGGCCAAGCCGCGAACCAAGTCCGGCCGGCGCGCCGCGGCGAACGCTGCCACCAGACCGCCGAGACTGGAGCCGACCACCACCGAGGGCCCGAGGTGGGTGAGCAGGGCCACCGCATCTTCGATCAGCTCGCTCATGGTGATCTCACCCAAACGACCGCTCGAAGCACCGTGTCCGCGTTGGTCGACGCGCACCACAGCGCGGCCGTGGGCACGCGCATGAGCCCACAGGGACTCGCTCTTGGCGCCCACGCGCTGCGACCCGAGTCCTGGCAGGAACAGATACCCGGGAGCACGACCGGACCGCCGGTCGCCGACCAGCCAAGCATCACCAGCCGTGGCGAAGCGGAACTGCTCAGTGTCCAGAGTGCTCACGGTCGCCGGGGCGCTCTCCTTCCGCAGAGCGCATCACACGATACGTTCGATCTTGGTGATCTGCACCCGCATCGGCCCTTGCGGAGTCGGAATCTCTCCGAACTCGCCGACCCCCTTGCCCAACAGGCCCTGCGCAATCGGCGCCAGGTAGTTGATGGTTTCGTCGTCGACCACGTCCCAGGGACCGAGCACCCGATAGACATGCTGGGCACCGGCGTCTTCGGCGAGGGTGATCTTGGTGCCGGGAGCGACACGGTCGTTCGGCACGTCCTGGTCTTCGATCAGCCTGGCGAGGCGCAGCTGCTGGTCCATGTCCTGCGCGCGGCCGGTGAGGTTGCGCTGCTCCTCCATGGCCGATTCCCACTCGCTGTTCTCGCTGAGGTCGCCCAGCGCGGCAGCGGCGCCGATCGCCTTGCTGTTGGCGGGGATCTTCTCGTCGACCAGCACCCGGTACTCTTCCTTGATGCGGCGCAAGCCGTCGCGCGTGGTGTAGACGTAGTCCTTCTCCCAGAACGGCAGCTCGGGCTTCGCCAGGATGTCTGGGAATCGATCGGCCACCACGCGGTCGATCATGTCGACGATTTCCTGCGAGAAGTCCTCACCGGCGCGCCGGAGGATGCCGACGTACTGGGTCAGGTCTTCTCGGGAGATGCCTTCCAGCGAACGGTTCAGCAGGCCGCGCTTGCCCGTCAGCAGGCTGGTCAAGCGCCCCAGCAAGCGGTTGTGCAGCGCAACCTTCTTGCGGTCCTCGTTGAGGATGCGCCCGAGGTGCAGCATCACGCGACCGACGGCGACCGGCGACGGGCACTGCTCGAGTCCCTCGAACACACCGTCGCCGTAGAGCTTGCCCAACAGATACAGCAACACCGGGTAGCGCTTCGGATAGGGCGCCACCTTCTCCCAGAGCGGCAGGCACAGAGCCCCCTGTTCGTGGGCCACCAGGATCTCGACGACGTTCTCGACCGTCGAGTTCGGCCATTCGGTGAGCAGCACGGAACACTGTGCCGCCCAGTTCTCGCCCAGCGCAGCGGGCAACAGCCGCACGGCGTGCTCGCGCGACGCCTGGGTGGCCAGCCGATCGATCGCCGCCGGCACCAGGGAGCCGTCGGCCTTGACCATCAGCGCGCGCACCTCTTGGGTGGCCGGAATCGACGCCCGCAGGCCCTGCTCCTCGAGAAACAGGATGCCGTCGAGGATGTGGGCGTGGGTGGCCTTCTTCTCTTCGATCGCCTGCTCGACCGTCTTGGCCGCCAGGGCCAAGATCTGGTCTCGCGATTCTTCGTCGGTGCCGCGCGCCAGATAGTCGCGCAACACCCCGATGCGCTGGCCGAGGTCGTTTTGGTGGCCGAGCACTTGCGTGGCCTCCTCGACCAGACCCACGGGTCGCTCGCGCACCACGAACGTCGGCCGACTGGCCGTGCCTTCGACGCGCAGCCACGGATCCTTCGTGGCCGCAGTGCGCGCACGCTTCCAGAAGCCGGTCCAGTCCTTCTCGGACACCACCGATGGGCACAGCTCGGTCTTCACCTGCTGGCTGGTGATGGTGCCGCGGTAGAGCGTCGCCGCGCGCCGAATCAGGGTGCTCGGCATCTTCTCCGCTTCCATGCGCAGCTTGTCCATCTGCTGCAGCTTCATCGCGCGCAGATCGTTGGGGTCGAGCGGCTTGAAGCGGGACAGCAGCGTGTCGAGCGGGAACGCTTCGCGGCGCCCATTGGCGAACGCCACCATGGCTTCCTGGCTCGCCGAAACGAAGTGCTCGACGCAGCCCTCGCCCCAGCCGGCCGAGTGGTAGACCACGTGGCCGTTGGTGAAGCGGCGCAGGCGGTCGAACTCGAGGATCGCGGCCACGGCCGTGCCCGCGGCGAGTCCCGCGCGGGTGCTGAGCACCGGGAACCACTCCTCTGCGGCGTAGCGCTTCTCGATCAGCGCAGCCAGGGTCTTGGCCAACGCTTCGTTGTGCGCATTCCGCTTCAAAGCGCGGAAGCCGAGCTCGAGGGCCGCATCGATGGCTCCCTGCTTGGCGAGAGCGTCGATCATCGAGCTGGCCATCGCCAGGGCTCGGGCGACGATCTCACGTTCGCACAGAATGTCGACGACCGTGGCGTAGCGGGGGGCGTCCTCAGCGCGGGGGGCCTTCACGGCCTCTCCCCATGCGGACTCGAGGCTGTCGATCTGAAGGGAACGCGCGAGATGGACGAGGTCGGACGTCAACGGCTTGCTCGGCGGCTAAGGAAGAGCGGAAGAAGGGCGAGGCACGATAGCTTCGAAGCCACCACCCTTCCAGTCCGAACCAGAACCGCGCACGGACGCTGAGCGGCCGAACGCCAACCGCAACCGCAAGCCCGGCGGAGCGTTACTCGGCCAGGCGAGCAACCAGGGTGCTCACGTTGACCACCGAGCAGGACTCGTCGTAGGTGGCCAGCGGGATCTCGTCGAGGACCTCGTCGGTGGCGACGACGATGATGTAGAACTCCGCACCGTACTGGCCGCGGAAGGCCACGATCTTGCGCAGCATCGGCGAGTTGACGTCTTCGATGGCCTCGATCACGACGGTCTTGCCTTCGCGGCCGCGGCTGCGCAGGACGACCATCGGGGCGTAGGCGGCGACCTGGCCATCCGGGAAGCGCACTTCGTAGTGGCGCGGGCTGTGGCTGTGCACCACGCCGGCGATCCCAAGTCGTTGACAGAGCTGCTGTTCGAGCTTGCCGGACAGCAGCCGGCCGCCGCACCGGCCGAAGCCGCTGCCGCCCCCGCCATGGGCCATCAACACGTCCAGCTCGTCGTTGCTGGTGAGGCCACGCGGCACGAACACCGGGCGGCCCTTGGTCATGGCGGGATGCGCCGCGCCCGGCGCCTGGGCTCCCACCCGCCCCTTGGTTGGCGCCGAACCCGCGCCAACCTTCTTGCCCGAAGTGGTTGCCGCACCAGCGGTTGAAGTGGTGGTGCCGGCAGTGGAAACAACCTTCTTGGTTTTGGCAGAACTGCTGGGGGACTTGCCTGGAACAACCTTGCCTGGAACTTTCGATGCCATGGGGAACCTGGTGCTTCGGATCGAGCGCGCTCGGACCGAACGCCGAAGCTGCGAAATCGCCGAAGCTGCAAAAACCACGAGCGCGGCGGCACACGACCTTGCGCAGCCTTGCGCCACGTCGGACCGTTACTCGGTCCGGCCGGAACGGATGCCGCCCGCCGCCGCATTCTACCAGCTTCTCTGTGCGCGGAAAGCCCCCCCTGCCCGGCTGGACTACGATCCGATCGGACGGCAGCCATCGGGCCACGGCCCTGGCTTGTCTGGAGCCTGCCGCGGCCGAGAATCCTGCCCAGCGCGAGGATTCTCGCGACCACGGTCCATAGTCTGCGCCGATGCCTTCGCCCGCCACCACCGAAACCGGGACAGCTGCCAAACCGAAGGGGCGGCCACGTGGCGCCGTGGTGGCCCTCCTGTGTGCCGTGGCTGCTGGGCTGGGTTCGGCTGCCTTCTCACGCGCCCACCGTGGTGGCGCGTCCGGCGCCATGGCGGACCTTGCCGATGGGGACCTGGACGGTGCGGCGCGCCGCATTGCCCTTCACCAGCTCCTGGCCACGGGCAGCTCCCCGCAGGCCACGACGGCGCAGCTGAGCCTCGGCCTGCTCGCAGCACTGGCTCTCGGGGCCGAACGCGAACACACCCAACTGGCAGCTCGGCTGGGCATCGGCTCCGGCCCACCACGCTGGCCAACCGATGGCGGGCCACCGTCCTGGTCCCTGGGCGACCCGATGCTGGCGAACGCCACCAGGGCCCTTGCGGCAGAGGCCAGGGCCGAGCGCGCCGAGGCCGTTCGTTGGTGGCGGCAGGTTGCGGCGCAGGCGAGGTTGGGCGGCGCGGGCTTCGCCGCGGGCGTGGCCGCAGCGGCCATCCAACGCCTGTCCTGAAAGGTGGCTCAAGCAGGGCCGCGAGCCCGGCCGATCCATGCCACGGAGGATGGAGCGGCGCATGGAGCACGATCGTCTTGGAACACTGTTGGTCGACGGCGGCTTCGTGGACGAAGCGCAACTCGAGCGCTGCTTGCGCATCCAAGAGACCACCGGGGGAAGTCGGTCCCTCGGGCAGATCTTGGTGGAGTTCGGCGCCATCGACCGGCAAATGCTGCAGCGCGTGCTGAAGCTGCAGGCACACCGTGCCGAGCTGCGCTGCGCCGACGAGCCGGCGACCGACACGAGGAGTCAGGAGCTGCTGCGGGCCGCCGCCTCGAACCGCGCCTCCGAACTGGTCGTCAGCGAAGGGCGACCGGTGCGCATCCGAGTCGCCGGCGACTGGCGCGAACTGAACCACACTCCGGTCGCCGGCCCCGAGGCCTGGGAGTTCATCCGCGAAGTGATGGGTGCTTCGGTGCTCGAGGAGCTGGCGGAGCGGCACTGTGTCACTCGCCATTCCAGCGCCGAGGACCAACCGATCGTGGCCACGGCGTTCCGCCAACTCGACGGTGTGGCGGTGCGGGTGGCGTTCGTCGGCGCCCCGGCCAGCACGGCCGAGGAGCTGGGCATTCCGGCAGTGTTGCTGGAAACTGCGCAGCACGGCAGCGGCATGATCCTGGTGGTGACCGACCGGCGCGAACCGCGCAGTTGGGCGCTGCGGCCCCTGCTCGCCGCGGCACTGGCGACGGCGGGCCGCCACGGAGTGGCCCTGTGCGACGAGCCGATGCAGCTGGCCGGCACCGCGGGCCTGCTGACGCCCCGGCGCTACGGGTTGCGTCCGGATCTACGTGCGGCGGCCTTGCGCAGCGCCCTGCGCACCGAACCGAGCGTGCTGGCGATCGCCGACGTGGGCACTCCCGAGACGTTCGACCTGGCTCTGGGAGCCGCGGCCAACGGCAGTCTGGTGGTCGCCTGCATCGACGCGGAGAGCGTGCTCGGTGCACTGCAGCGGGTGCTCGACTTCTACCCGGTGCACGAAGTGCAGCGGGTGCGCGCCACCCTCGCCGATGCACTGCGCGCCGTGCTGGTTCGCTGTTCACTGCCCAACGTCGAGCGCAACGGCACCGTGGTGGCCACCGAACTGCTGCGCATCGACGGGCCAGCACGCGAAACGCTGCGCAGCGGCGAACTCGGCGATCTGCGGCTCCTGATGCGCGCCACCGACGGCCGCTGTGGCTGGCCGCTGGACCACAGCCTCATGGAACTGCTCGCGGCCGGCCGCACTCGCATCGAAGACGTGTTCCCCCGCGCCGAGGAGAAGGCCTGGCTGCTGTCGCGCAGCCAGGAACTCGCGACCGCCAGCCCGAGCCCGGAGAGCTGAGATGCAGAACCAACGACTCAATGCGCTGCTCGAGGTCCTGCGCCGTGCCGACGCCGCGGCGCTGCACCTCGCGCCAGGCCTGGCACCGTGCATGCGGCTCGCAGGACGCATCGTGCCGATCGAGGCGCAATCCTGGTCCGCCGACGAGATCACGGAACTGGTGCGCGACCTGCTGTTCGCCGACCACCGGCAGTTCCTGCACGACCACGGCTTCGTCGAAGTGCTCTACGTGGCGGGTGACGGACGCCGCTTCCAAGCCACCGTCGCCGACCACGCAGGTGTGCCCAGCCTGGTGCTGCAGGCACTCGGTGCGGCACCCCCGCGCCTGGCCGATCTCGGACTGCCGAACCAGGTCGCACTGCTGGCCCAGGTCCGCTCCGGGTTGATCGTGGTGGCCGGGGGCTTCGGTTCGCGACGCGACGACACCTGCCAGGCGATCGTCGACGCCTGGAATCAGGACGCCGCGCGCCACGTGGCCACGTTCGAGGCCTCGATCACCTGCGTGCATCCGCCGGCAGCAGCGCTGCTGCACCAGCGTCAGGTCGGCATGCACACCACCTGCGTCGCCGAGGGCGTGGCACAGGCCCTGGCCCTGGGTGCCGATTCGCTCGCGGTGTGGGCGGCAAACGACGCCGACGACCTCGATGCGGTGCTGAGTGCTGCCGAAGCTGGCTGCGCCGTGCTGCTCAATTCGTCCGCCGGATCGGTGACCGGCGCACTGCAGCAGATCCTGACGCTGGCGCCCTTGGACAACCGCACCCGGGCCCGCACCCGCTTGGCACGCGTGCTGCGCGGGGTCTTGGCCCAGCAACAGGTGACGGTGCCGAACCGGACCTCGAGCGCCGTGATCGCGGAAGTGCTGATGGTGACGGGTGGGGTGCGCGCCGCGATTCGCTCCGGCAACCTGCACGAACTGCCGGGGCTCATGGAGCGCGGGCGCGGCCACGGCATGCAGACCCGTGGCATGGCGCTCGCCGACCTGGCGAAGTAGACGCCGCGGCTGCGACCAGCGGCGCGACTGCAGCGCCCGCGCGAAGGTGCCAGCGCGCCCGGTGCGCGGTGGCCCGGCACCCTGCGGCGCGGGCGTGCCGAACGCCCTTCGACTGCCGCGATTCCGCCGCTGAACGCGCGGCGGCAACGAGAAATCTGCACCAGGGCTCTCAAGTCCCTTGGCATCGCGCCGATCATCGCGATGGGGCGAGGAGATCGAAGCCTGGCCCCTGACTCGGCGAATCGAAACAGGCAAAGGATCAAGTCATGGGCCTTCGTGTCAACACCAACATCGCATCGATCAATGCCCAGCGAAACACTTCGCTGGTGACCACCCGACTGGCGCGCAACTACCAGCGCTTGTCGACGGGTCTGCGCATCTCCACGGCTGCCGACGACGCAGCCGGTCTCGCCATCTCCGAGCGCCTGCGTTCGCAGGTGCGCTCGCTGTCCCAGGCCTCGCGCAACGCGAACGACGGCATCTCCCTGGTGCAGGTCGGGGAAGGCGCCCTCAACGAGGTCAGCAACATCCTGGTGCGGCTGCGCGAGCTGACCATCCAGTCGGCGAACGGCTCCTCCTCCACGGCGGACAAGAACACCATCAAGGAGGAGTTCGACAGCCTGGTCAACGAGATCAACCGCATCGCCCAGTCGACCGAGTTCAACGGCATCAAGCTGCTGGACGGCTCGTCCAGCTCGGTGACGTTCCAGGTCGGCATCAACACCACCACGGGCGTCGACCAGCTCGACGTCACCCTGACTCCCGCGCTGAGCACCAGCCTCGGCCTCAACTCGGTCGACATCGGCTCGGGCGGCAGCACCAGCTACGCCATCCAGCAGATCGACGCCGCGGTCAACACCGTGTCGCAACTGCGTGGCAAGTTCGGTTCGCTGCAGAACCGCCTGCAGTCGACGATCGCCAACATCGGCGTGGCCGGCGAATCGCTGTCCGCCGCCGAGAGCCGCATCCGCGACGTCGACGTGGCCTTCGAGACCGCGGAGATGACCCGCAACAACATCCTGCAACAGGCTTCGATCTCGATCTTGTCGCAGGCGAACCAGCAGCCGCAGTCGGCTCTGCAGCTGCTCCGCAGCTGAGCGAGGGCACGCTCGGGGGCGGAACGCTGGCGCCTTCGGCGCCGCGCACGACGCATCCTTTGCCACCGCGGGGGTGATGCCCCGCGGAACTCCGGCCGGGCAGTCCCGGCCGGAGTCTTGTACCCATCGCTGCCGTGGCCGCGGCCGAACCACGCTTGCAAGCACTGGCCACGGCCGCTCGTTGCGGAGCGCCTTGCGCTCACGAGAAGCCCTGCGCAGCGCGAGGCTGCTCGTGACCACCGCCCCGGTCGTGCCGGGCTCACTCCAGGTCGAGACCGCGCTCTTCCTCGTCGGAGATGCCTTCGCCGAACGAGTTGCCGAGGTAGACGCGCCGCACCTGTTCGTTGGCGACGATCGCCTGGGGATCGCCCTCGGCGATCACCTTGCCGGCATTGATGATGTAGGCGCGATGGGTGATGCGCAGGGTGGCGATCACGTTGTGCTCGGTGATCAGGATCGCGATGCCCGAACGCGCCAACGCCGCCAGGATCTGCTGGATCTCTTCCACCGTGATCGGATCGACCCCGGCGAACGGCTCGTCGAGCAACAACAGGCGCGGCTCGGTGGCCAGCGCGCGGGCGATCTCCAGGCGCCGCTTTTCGCCGCCGGACATGGTCTCGGCGATCGACTCGGCGACGTGCATCAGTTGCAGATCCTGCAGCAGTTCGCGGGCGCGTTGTTCGCGGTCCTTGCGCCGCATGCCACGCGCTTCCAGCACGGCACGCACGTTGTCGATCGCCGACATCTTCTTGAACACCGACTCCTGCTGCGCCAGGTAGCCGAGGCCGATGCGGGCGCGCTGGTGCATCGCCAGCCGCGTCACGTCGCGGCCGTCCAGCCACACGGTGCCGGCATCCGGCACCACCATGCCGACCACCATGCGGAACGTGGTGGTCTTGCCCGCACCGTTCGGGCCGAGCAGGCCGATGATCTCCCCTTCGCGCACGGCGATCGACGCGTGGTCGACCACGCGCCGGCCGCGGTAGGCCTTGACCAGGCCGTCGGTGCGCAGGATCACCGGCGCCGGCACAGGCGCACTGGTTGCACTGTCGGTCATCGCACCGTGCCGAAGCGGCCGGGCCAGGTGCTCCCGGTCAGCCAGGAGAACGGCCGGCACGGATAGAACACCAAGAGACCGCGACCCTGGATGTCGCTGCGCGGCACGAACGACACGCCCACCGTGTTGCCCGGCGTGGTCTCGACGGCGCGGAATTCGTCGCGGCCGTCCTGGCCGGCGGTGCCGGGTTTGCGGAACACCACGCCCTGGGCCGCCCAGCCAGCACCGGGATCGCCTTCGAGACGCAGGATCTCGCCGTACTCGTCGATCATCACCACCGCATGGCGGCTCGGGATCGCGATCGGCGTCTCGTCGCGGTCCGGCGGCTGGTCGAGCGGCACCGGCCGCTTGTTGCCGCGCACCGGCCGCGCGCCTTCGGTGCCTTCGGGCACGATCTGGTTGCCCTTGACCCACACCGTGACCGCGGTGAAACCACGCGAGTCTATCGAGCCGAGGGTGTTGTCACCCATCATGTAGTAGTGGCCTTCGGGCACTTCGATCAGCTCGGGTGCGGTCGAACGCGTGTAGTGCAGGTCGCGCCACAAACGCACGTCGTCGAGGCGCAACGTGCCCTTGCCCTTGGCCGTGAACTGCGGGGTGACGGCCTGGTCGGCGGTGGCGACGCACGGCTTGCCCGGTTCGTACGGCAACACGCAGCCGTCCCGGCAGGTCCACGCATTGGTGTCGAAGCGCTGCACTTCACGTCCCGCACGCCAGGCGATCAGCTGGTCGTCGACGTGGGCGAACGCCAGCTCGGTGGCGCTGCGCGCGGGCAGTTCGACGGCGAACTCGGGCGACTCGGCGAGTGGCTGGCCGTCCTTGCCGCGCACCTGCAGGCGGCCCTTGCCACCCTTGATCGCGAAGGTGTAGGTGAGCCGATCGTGGCCCGGGCGTCGCACCTCGATCTCGAAGGCGAGTTCGTCGAGGCCGTCTTCCGGAGTCACCAGCGCCGCGAGTTTGGCGTCCGGCACGATCTCCTGCGGCATCGGCCCCATGCCGGCCCGGATCGCCGCCGCGGCCTTGGTCGGGTAGCCGTCCCAGTACAGGTCGACGAAGCCGCCGTGGTCGGCGTCGCGGAAGTAGAGCTTGCGGGTGCTGCCGCCCTCGAGCTTGAGCGCGAAGCCGCGCTCGTCTTCGCTGCCGGCGCTGCTCGGAGTCACGGCCCAGGCCTTGTCGAGCCCCTTGCTCTCGCCGCCCACCAGGCGCCGCGCCGGATACACGTCGCGCCACATCAGCTCCTGCAGGTCGTCGGGCTTGCGGATCGCGGCGTAGCTGCGCTTGCCGCCGGCGTCGGTGACCTGGTACAGGTTGCCGCCGCCGATCGTGAGCCGGTCGCCGGGCATGCCGACCAGGCGCTTCACGTAGTTCTGGTTCTTCTGCAGCGGGTACTTGAACACCGTGATGTCCCAGCGCTGCGGTTCGCGCACGGTGGCTGCGGCCTTGTCGACCAGGATGCGGTCGAACACCCCGGCGTTGTTGTCGCCCATCAGGGTCGGCTGCATCGACGAAGTCGGGATCACGTAGGCTTCGATGCAGAACCACTTCAGCAGCACGGCGGCCAGGATCGCGACGCCGAACGCTTCGAGGTTGGTGCGCACCGGGCCCATGGTCGGGGGCTTCTTGCCCTTCTTGGCCGGCTCGGCGGCAGCGGCAGCCCGCAACGCGGCCTCGGCGGCGCTGGTGACGGCGGAACTCGGCGGAATGGCTGGGCTGGTCATGGGCGTCGCAGGCCGGGCAGTGTCGTCGTTGGCCGGCGACGGCGCCAGGGGGAAGCGGCGGAGCCGGCGGAGCGGGCGCATTGGCACCGGGGCCCCCGCTGCCGATGCCACCGGCTCTTTTGCACCCCTGCGAGGAAATCGCTACAACGGTTGCCGCGCATTTGCGCTGAAACCCGATTCACCCCGTTCGCCGGGCTCGGCCCGGCGATGGCGACGCACCGCAACCTCCCACGATGGCGAAACACCTGCTGTTCTGTGGCCTGATCGGCCTTCTCCTTTCCGCCTGCGCCGGCACCCGTGACTCCCGGGTGGCCACGGACTCTGCCGACACCGTGACCGGTACGGGCCTGCAGAGCATGGACATCAAGGACATGGCGGTGAAGATGGCCGCCGACATCAAGGCCAATGGTGCTCTGGCGCAGGGAACGGACGGGGAGCGCAAGTCGTTCTACATCTACCCCCTCGACAACCAGAGCTCGGATCGCATCGACAAGGAGCTCATCCTGGAGAAGATCCGGACCGAACTGTCCAAGTCGATGGGGCGCACGATCAAGATCATCGATCGGAGCATGGATGCCGACCGGCTCACCAATGAAGAACGTATGCAGAAGGACGCCGGCATGGTCAGCGGCACCAACGGACGCAAGGTCGCGGGCAGCGACTTCGTGCTGACCGGCACGATCCGGAGCCGCGATCGCCAGGCGGGACGCCTGAAGTCTTCGTACATCGTGGTGACGTTCAAGCTCACCAGCCTGGTCGACCAGGAACTGGTCTGGACCAACGATTACGAGATCAAGAGCGAGTCCGAGAAGTCGGTGATCAACCGCTGAGCGCGGCCGAAGTCCATGACGCGCGCCCGCTTCTGCCACCTGCTGCTCGCATCCCTGGCCGCGGCCTGCTCGGTGGGGCAGCCGAAGGTGCCGATCGATCGCTACCGCGCGGGAGAGTTCGCCCAGGTCGCCACCTTCGCCGAGCAAGAGCTCGCCGAGGGGGACCCGGAGAACGAAGCGATCGTGCAGAACGTAGCCGGCCAGGCGCAGTTGTTCCTGGGCCGGATCGACGCGGCGCGGCGCAGCTTCGCCACGGCCTATCAGATCATGGGCACGTGGGCTACGGCTGGTTCCGAGGTCTACAAGGCCGTCTTCGGCAGCGAGAGCAGCAAGACCTGGCGCGGGGATCCCTACGAACGCGGCATGAACGCCGTGTATTTGGCCTTGTGCGACTTCTGGCACGGCGAGCCGGACAACGCGCGCGCCTGCTTGATCAACGGCATCATGGCCGACGCGGAGTCGGGGGCCGAAGACGCCGAGGGCGCAGCGGCCAGGGTGAAGGAAGACAACGCCTTGCTGTTCTGGATGGCGGGGCGCATGGGGCGGCTGGCGGGTTCTTCGGACGTCGAACAGAACTTCGCCGACGCTGTGCAGGCCCACGAGTTCGCGCTGGCCAATGGCGCCCGCGGTGACGCGGCGAATCCGATCCTCAGTTCGCCCAAGGCCGGCAATCTGGTGGTCCTGGTCGAGTGCGGCATGGGGCCGGAGAAATACGCCAAGGGCATGGGCGATCCGATCGCTCGGTTCCGCGAGCGCGCCGACGTGGCCGCGCGCGCCGAAGTCGCCGTCGACGGCCGACCCGTGGGACCCGCCCATGTGCTCGCGGACGTCTTCTACCAGGCCACCACCCGCGGGGGCACGGCCATGGAAGGCATCCGCAAGGGCAAAGCAGTGGTGAAGATCGCCGCGGCCGTCACCGGCGTCGAGGCTCTCAAGTTCGCCGCGCGGCAACAGGACTCGCAGCGCGCGGCGGCGGCGGCGGCAGTCGCCGGCGTCTCGTTCCTGGTGGCTTGGTTGGTGTCGTCGGACGCGGACGTGCGCCATTGGCCGACACTGCCGTCCACCGTGGGGGTCGCAGTCACGACGCTGCCACCGGGCGATCACCAGCTGGACGTCGAATTCTTCGACAGTCGCGGCAATGCGCTCACCTCGCTGCGCCAGCAATCCATCGTTCGCGTGCCGACTCGTGGAGAAGCCTGGTGCCTGGTGCGTCCCGCTCGGGGTCCAGCGGTCGCCGGAGCGCCGGTTTCGACGAATCCGGCGCCAGCGGTGCAACCCGGGGCCACGGCTCTGCGCTGAGGCACGGTTCCCTCCTTGGAATCCATCATGAGCACGTCGCATCTCGTCCGCTTCCCCTTGGCCCCGTGCGCTGCGGTGCTGGTGGCTGCCACGCTCCTGGCGCCCCTGGTCCAAGCTCAAGACCGACCGGCCGCGGCCGAACTGCCACCGCTGGAGAAGGTCGCCAACGGCACTTGGAGCGAAGCGCGGGGCAGTGGCCCCACTCGGCAGGATGCGTTGGCCCAGGCGATCGAAGGGGCGGTGATGCGGGTGAACGGCTTGCGGGTGGCGACCGGCCCGGCGCTGCGGGCGCGCCTTGGGTTGGTGAAGAACCAGGACGGCAGTGTGAGTACGACCGAGGGCACCCTCGAAGTGGCCCGAGTCGTGCAGCAGCTCGAGGGCTTCGTCGACCAGGCAGAGGTGAAGCAGGAGCAGAAAGGCGCCGACGGCCTGTGGAGCGTGCAGGTGCGCTGCCTGGTCGCCAGCTTCGATCCAAACCGGGCCGAATTCGTGGTGCAGTTGGCCGGGGCGCCCAAGGGTGGGCGGGACGTGGCCTACCAGGATCTCGGCACCTGCTTGGTCTTGAACGTCGACGAGGAGACCGGCACCCAGAGTCGTTCGGGACCCTACAACATCGCCGGAACGCGCATCGGTGACTGCCTGGTCGGCACCAACCGGGTCAAGATCGGCTACCGCGGCCCCGGTGTGCAGATGGACGGTGACAGCGATCCACGGCAGGCGGCCAAGGCCGGCAAGGGCTTGGTGGCCACACATCGCATCGACGTCGAGTGGGATCCGGTGGTGGTGCGAGTCATCACGCGCAAAGCACTCAAGAGCCGGCCGGGTCTGCCCCGGCGGAGCGACCTGGACACCGCCTACGTCACCGCGCGCATCGCCGTGCGCAATCTGGTCGAGAAAACCGAAGTGGCGTCGTTCGAACTGCCGATCGTCTGCCCCGCCGATTGGTTCCGCCGCGGCGAGGCGCCGCTGGCCCTCGACCAGGAGAACCTGCTGGCCATGGCCCAGCGCGTCGCTGCATTCGCCGAGGTGGAAGTCGCCAAGCGCGTCTACTTCGCGCTGCGGCCGCCGCTGGTGCTGAACAAGAAGCAGGGCGAAGGCGACCGCGCGCCGTGGCTGGTCGAAGTCGACCTGCCGCGGCATCTCGCCGCCGAGTTCGACACCTTCGAATTCGGCCGTGACGGTTCGCTGGGCGGCTCCGGCTGGCGGCCCGTCGGCCGCGGCAAGCTGGTCGGCGGCGAACAGACCAGCATTTTCGAACTCGACGCCGACAGCAAGCCGGCGGAGATCCAGGTTGGTGCGACCCGACTCGAACCGACCAAGTCCAAGTGAGCAGAACCCCATGAAACGCATCCCGGATTCCGACCGCCACACCAAGGGCACCCCACGACTCGTGGCCTGGAACCAGCGGTTGGCGATGGCCGCTCTGCTGCTGGCCGCCGGCTGCGCCAGCGCTCCGTACGCCGCACGCGCCATCGAAGACGACGCCGAGCAGGCTTCGTCGGTGGTCGTCGAAGACGGCTCCCTGCACAAGCTGCTGCGCGCCGGCAGGCCGCTGCTGGAGCGCATTCCCGTCACCAACCAACTGCGCGTCACCGTGCCGGTGCGCAACGTCGGCGACGATCTGCTGCAGATCCGCGCGCAGATGACCTTCCTGGACGGCAAGCACGACCCGATCGGCGACGAGACGCCGCGCATGCTGCAGTTCATCGAACCCGGCCACACCATCTACGTGACGGCCACTTCGCAGCGCGCGGGTGCCGAGGACTTCGTGCTGCGGCTGGCCTGGAACAAGTGAAGCGCACCTGGGCTCGATGCCATCGGCCGCGTGCCGGCACGCGCCCAGGACGCTGCCGATGAGGATTCCATGAACGCGCTCCGTCGATGGCTCGGCTTGGCCGGTGCCAGCCTGTTCGCCGCCTGCGCAGCTCCGGCCTTCGTGCCGCACGTGCCAGCGCCACCGCCGATGGCGGCACCGGTGCCACCGGCGGGGCAAGGGTCACTGGCAACGCAGGAGCCGCAGCAAGCATGGCCCGCAACGCCACCCGCCCCGGCGCAATCCGGCACCACGCGCTGGGACCAGCCGATCGTGCTGCGCACATCCTTGTCCGCAGCCCGGCCCGCCGCACCCGAAGCCTTCGACCGGGAATCGGACGAAGCTGCGGCCCACCGCGCGCCGGCAGCCCGTGACGAAGCAGCCGCTGGCACCCTGGCCGTAGCGCCAGCGCCCGGAGCCGCCGTCGTGGACCGGCGCGGCGGCTGGCGCGGCCCGGTGGTGGTGCCGCTCTGGTGGGGAGTGCCCGATCCCCTCGGCTACGGGCTGGCCCGCGCCGCGCGCCGCGCATCGCCCCGGTTGGTCCGCGACGTGCTGCTGGGTCCGTGGTCCTGGCTGCACCGCGCCTGGCGGTGAGCAACCGCTGGCGCGCGCAGGCAAAGCCGCGCCGGGCTTGCATCCGCGGCACTGCGGGGTAACCAAGGAGCGATGCCGCCGCCGCGCAAGGAGATCTCCTCGGCCAAGAACCCCTCGATCCAGCGTTTCAAGGACGCTGCGGTCGGTGCTCTGGACGGCGCCATGCTCGCCGAAGGCGTGCGCCTGGTCGCCGAAGCGCTCGCCGCCGGCGTGCCGGTGTTGGAAGCCGCCGTGTCGCCGCGCTGCACCGACAAAGCCCTGCGCGAACGGCTGCAGCAGGCGGCGCAGTCCTACCTCGAAGTCACCGACGACGTGCTGGGGCGCATGAGCGCTTTGGACACGCCGCAGGGCGTGGCCGCGATCCTGCAGCGGCCGGCCGTCGACGAAGCCGCGCTGCTCACCGGCGACCTGGCGCCGCTGGTGGTGGTGGCGGCGGGCGTGCGCGATCCGGGCAACCTGGGCGCCCTGGTGCGCACCGCGGAGGCAGCGGGGGCCACGGGTCTCCTGACCATGCGCGGCGGCGCCGATCCGTTCCGCGACAAGGCGGTGCGTGGCTCGATGGGTTCGGTGTTTCGCTTGCCGGTGCGGCACGGCCTCGACGCCCAAGAAGTGATCGCGTTCGCCCAGCGGCACCGCCTGCAACTGGTGGTCGCGGACGGCGGTGGGGGCGTTCTGCACAGCGCCGCAGACCTGCGCAAGCCACTGCTGCTGGTGGTGGGAGCCGAGGCGGCGGGCGTGCCCGCCGAACTGATCCAGGCCGCCGCAGCGCGGGTGCGCATTCCCCTCCGCGCGCCGGTGGAGAGCCTGAACGTCGCCGTCGCGGCAGGTGTGCTGCTCTACGAAGCGCAGCGGCAGCGGAGCTGAGATGAGCCTGTTCGGCGACCTTCCCGAAGCAGCGCCGGCGCGCAAGGGACCGCCGCCGCCACTGGCCGAACGCATGCGGCCACGCACGCTGGAGGAGTATCTCGGCCAGGACCAAGTGGTCGGCGCGGGCCGCGCGCTGCGCGCCGCGATCGAAAGCGGCAAGGCCGGCTCGCTGATCCTGTGGGGCCCGCCCGGGGTCGGCAAGACCACCTTGGCGCACCTGATCGCGCAGCGCGCCGATCTGCACTTCCAGCCGTTCTCGGCGGTGCTCGCCGGCGTGGCCCAGGTGCGCGAAGCGGTGGCCGAGGCCAAGGCGCGCCGCGACCGCGACGGACGCGGCACGTTGGTGTTCATCGACGAGATCCATCGCTTCAACAAGGCGCAGCAGGATGCGTTCTTGCCGCACGTCGAGAAGGGCGACCTGGTGCTGGTCGGTGCCACGACCGAGAACCCGTCGTTCGCGGTGAACGGCGCCCTGCTGTCGCGCGCCCGCGTGGTACCGCTGCAACCCCTGCCGGCGGCGGCCGTCGAACGCCTGGTGCGCGAGGCGCTCGCGGACCGCGAGCGCGGCCTCGGCGTGCGCAGCCTCGCCATCGCGCCAGAGGCGTTGGCCCGCCTCGTGGCGCTGGCCGGTGGGGACGCGCGGCGCGCCCTGGGCGGTGTGGAAGCCTGTGCGGCGACCTGTGTCGATGGCGAGACGATCACCGCACCGATGGTGGTCGAGGCGTTCCAGCATCGCGCGCTGGCCCACGACAAGGACGGCGACCTGCACTACGACTTGCTGTCGGCCCTGCACAAGAGCCTGCGCAATTCCGACGTGCAGGCGGCGGTCTATTGGCTGGCGCGGGCCCTCGAAGCCGGTGCCGATCCAGTGCACGCGGCGCGGCGCATGGTGGCGATGGCCGCCGAAGACATCGGGTTGGCCGATCCCATGGCGCTGCAGGTGGCGGTGGCAGCGCTACATGCACTGCAGTTCCTGGGTGTGCCGGAAGGTCGCTTGCCGCTGACGCAGGCCGCCGTCTATCTGGCCGCAGCGCCGAAGAGCAACGCAGTGATCCTGGCCATCGACGCAGCGGCTCGAGCCGCGCGCGAAGGGGCGCAGCACCCGGTGCCGCTGCATCTGCGCAATGCCGCGACCGGTCTCGCGAGCGAACTGGGCCATGGCCAAGGATACGCCTACGCGCACGACCAGCCCGGAGGCGTGGCGCGCATGGAATGCCTGCCCGCAGAACTGCGCGGCCTGGTGTTCTTCGCCCCTGGCGAGCGCGGCTTCGAGAAGAAGGTTCAGGAACGCATGGCGGAGAACGACCGTCTGCGGTCGGGCCGGACCTAGCCCATGGGCCGGCCCGAAGTGCGGTTCGGCGTGGCCGGCTGGTCCTATCCGGACTGGCGCGGAGTGGTCTATCCCAAGGGCTGCAAGGACACGCTGCGCGCGGTGGCCCAACGCGTCGGCCTGCTGGAGATCAACAGCACCTTCTACGCCGTGCCGTCGGCGAAGAATTGCGCCTCCTGGGCCGTGCGCACCCAGGACCTCGGCACCCTGTTCACCGCCAAGCTGCCGCGCGAGTTCACCCACGAACGCCGCGTGGCCAGTGCCACCGTGGCGGAGACCGCAGCGGGCTTCGCCCCGCTCGCGGCGTCAGGGCGCCTGCTCGGCCTGCTGGCGCAGTTCGCCCACGACTTCGCGTTCGGGCCGTCGGCCGTTGCGCACGTGGCGCGGCTGCGCGAAGCGTTCACTGCCACGGCGCCGCTGTTCGTCGAAGTCCGCCATCGCTCGTGGAACGCGGCGGCGGCCCTCGCCGCGCTGCGCGACGTCGGCGTCGGGGTGCTCGACCTCGACTATCCCGGCATGGTCGGCGGCTTTTCGCGCGACACCGCCGAGGTGCCAGCCCCCGACGGCACCTGCTACTTCCGGCTGCACGGGCGCAACCGCGCATGGTTCCGGCCGGGTGCTGGTCGCGACGAAGTCTACGACTGGGAATACTCGCGCGACGAGGTCGCACAGTTGCAGGCACGCCTGCTGCGCATCGCCGGTGGCGCCACGCGCACTCTGGTGGTGGCCAACAACCACTTCCACGGCAAGGCGCTGGCCGTGGTCGAACAGCTGCTGGCCTGGTACTCGGCGCTGGCCGGCAGCGCCACGTCGGCCACGAGCGCCGAACCCGGGCCGTGAGCGCAGCCGCGCGCGGTCACCGCCGCACTTGGCGCAGTACTTCGTCGACCAGACCCTGCAGCATGCGCGGCGACAGGTCGAACGACACCCCCGCCGCGGCGAACAGTTCGGGCAGCGGGCGCGTGCCGCCGAGCTCCAGGGCTTTGCGGTAGGCGGCGACCGCGGCCTTGCGGTCGCGGCGGTAGTTGCGCCACACCTGCAGCGCAGCGAGCTGCGCGATGCCGTACTCGATGTAATAGAAGGCGTGGGTGAACAAGTGGGCCTGGCCGATCCACTGCATGGCCAGGGCGTCGTCGAGGCCGCTCCAATCGACGTCGCCGCCGAACCGGCGGCGGATGTCGAGCCACGCCGTGCGCCGTTCGTCGCGGGTGTGGTTCGGCCGTCCGTAGACCCAGTGCTGGATGGCATCGATCGAGGCGATCCAGGTCAGGGTGCGCAGGACGCCTTCGAGATGCCGGCGGTAGGCCCGCTGCGCTTCTTCGGCGCTGTAGACCGCCCCCAAGTGCTCGAGGCCGAGCAGTTCCATCGACATGCTGGCGGTCTCCGCCATCTCGATCGGATAGTCGCGGAACGCCAGCAGATCGTGGTCGCGGCAGGCGAGGGAGTGGAAGGCGTGGCCACCCTCGTGCAGCAACGTCTGCACGTCGCCGTGCAGGCCGACCGCATTGGCGAACACGAACGGCACCCGTTCGTCCTCGAGCTGGTACTGGTACCCGCCCGGCGCCTTGCCGGCGCGGCTCATCAAATCGAGCAGCTGGCGGTCGACCAGCACGTCGAAGTCGGCGAGGAAACCCGGGTCGACAGCGGCGAACAACCGACGCACCAAGCTCAGCAGCTGCTCCTCGGTGGCGAACGGCCGCAGCGGCGGCCGACCTTCGGGATCGACCTCGAGGTCCCACGGCCGCAGGCGCGGCAAACCGAGTCGCGCCGCACGCTCGCGGTCGAACTGGCGCACCACCGGCACCACACACTCGGCGATCGCATCGTGGAACTGCCGGCACTTCGCTTCGTCGTAGTCGTAGCGGCCGAGATCCAGAAAGCGGTACGGGGTGTAGGTCGTGTGACCCGCGTTGCGCGCCATGCCAGTGCGCAAGGCGACCAGCCGGTCGTAGATGTCCTCCAGCTCGTTCCAGCGTTGGGCACGTGCGGCGAGACCGGCGCGGAAGGCGCGTTCGCGCAGCGCCCGATCCTGCTGTTCGTAGTAGGGCGCGAGCTGCTGCAACGTCAGAGTCTTGCCGTCGAACGGCACCGTGATCGCACCCATCAAGGCCTGTTGCCGCGTCTGCAATTCGGCTTCCTGCTGCTGCAGAGCCGTGTTCTCGGTGCGGAACAGCTCGGCCTGAGTGCGGCGACGGCGCACCAACACCGCGTAACGAGCCGGGTCGAGCGACGCCACGAACGGGCAGGCGAGGAACTTGCGGTCGAGCTGGTCGCCGAGCACCTTGACCCGCGGCATCACCTCCTGCTCCATCGCCAGATAGGCAGCCTTGGCCGCCGCATCGTCGGTGTGGCGAGTCATGCGCACGTAGCGTCGGGCCAGTTCGGCGCCGATGCGTGCCAGCAGTTCGCTCTCGTCGCGCAGCCAGTGCTCGAGTCCGCCCCGATCGACCAGCGGGCGGTCCGCGAGTTCGGCGAAGCGCGCTTCGAGCTGCGCCAGATCGCCGGCGTCGAACGGGGCCGGCACGTAGCGCCACGCGGGGGTGGCCAGGTTGCGTGGGGCGACGGGGGGGGCAACGGGCGATGGCATCGGACGAAGCATAGGATGCACCGACCCGGAACCGAGTGGGCGATTGGCGAATGCCCACAGCGGCAGCCGCCGGCGCGGCCCCCGATCAAGTCGAGCGCGGCCTTCGGCCGATGCCGTGCCAGTACCCCTGAGCAAAGGCCAACCTTGGACACCATTCTGCTCGTCAACGACTCCGCCACGCTGACCAAGGTGCTCAGCGGCCATTTCCAGAAAGCCGGTTACCGGGTCATCGCGGTCTCCGGCGTGATGGACGCCTATGAAGCGTTCATTCGCAACGACGTCGATCTGATCCTGACCGATTTCATTCTGCGCGACAAGGACGGGGTCGACGTGATTCGGACCTTCCGCAGCAAGAAGGCCCAGCGGGCCCTGCCGATCGTGGTGTTCACGGCGATGGACGACCCTGGCACGGTCCAGGCGTGCAAGGACGCCGGAGCGAACCGCGTGCTCGCCAAGTCGAACGGCACGGCCCATCTGGTCGAGCAGATCGAGCAACTGATCGAAGAGTACAAAGCCACGCGGCCGAGCCACTCGCTGGACCAGGACATGGGCAGCTGCATCGTGAAGGCCACCGGCGACGTGTTCCGCACGATGATGAGTCTGAAGGTGGTGCCGGGCGAAGTGTCGATCGAGAAGGCCAAGATCCGCAAAGCCGAAGTGATCGGCAGCATCGGCGTCGCCGGCTTCTTGTCGGGCTCGATCTCCTTGTTCATGCCGAAGAAGCTCGCCCAGCAGGCCGTTGCGGCGATGCTGATGATGGAGCCAGGCACCGAGCTGGCCGACGGGGAGCTGGTCGACGCGATCGGCGAACTGACCAACATGGTCGGCGGCAGCATCAAGACCGAGCTGTTCCAGAAGACGCCGCTGTTCGACATCTCGGTGCCGAGTGTCTACATCGGCGAAGACCTGCAGCGTCGTTCGGTGTCCGACGATCTCTGCTTCCTGGTGCCGTTCACCGTCGGCGACCTCGCGTTCTCGGTCGAGTTCCTGATGGTCACCAAGAAGGAAGGCGGCACCGGCGTGCAGCAGGCGATCGTCAGCGGCACGGTCGGCGCGTGACCCAGGACGGCCCGTCGGGCACACTGCTGTCGTGAGCCGCGACGCGATCCACGACCCGAAGCTGCACCGCGCCCGCCGCACGCGCCTGCTCGAAGCACTCGGCGACGGCCTGCTGCTGCTGCCGACCGCGCCCGAGACCCTGCGCAACGGCGACGTGCACCACGAGTATCGGCCGGGCAGCGACTTCCATTACCTGACCGGCTACCCCGAGCCAGAGGCGGTGCTGGCGGCGTGGCGCACCGGCCGCGGACGGCACCGCGCCGTGCTGTTCGTGCGCCCGCGCGATCCGGCGCGCGAGGTCTGGGACGGCAAGCGCTACGGGCCGGCTCTTGCCCAGCGGTTGTTCGGTGTCGACGCTGCCCATCCCATCGCCGATCTGTGGCGGGTGTTGGCCGAAGTGCTGCCGACGCAGCCGCGGCTGTTCCATCGCCTCGGAGCCGATCCGGCCTGGGACCAGCGCCTGCTGCAGTTCTTCGCCGCCCAGGCGAAGAAGCACCGCCGCCGCGAACCGCCGGCCCATCCGGTGATCCAGGATCCGCTGCCGGTGCTGGCGGCGCAGCGCCTGCAGAAGGACCAGGGCGAAATCGACGCGCTGCGGGTGGCCGCGGCGATCACCGCGTCCGGCCACGAAGTGGCGATGCGCGCTGCGCGCCCAGGGCGCCACGAGTACGAAGTGCAGGCGGCTCTGGAAGCGGAATTCCGGCGCCTCGGCAGCCCCCGCAACGGCTACGCCTCGATCGTCGCCAGCGGCGCCAACGCCTGCATCCTGCACTACCACGAGAACGACCGGCGCCTGCGCGACGGCGAGCTGCTGCTCATCGACGCGGGCGCCGAGTTCGCCGGGCACACCGGCGACGTGACCCGCACGTTCCCGGTCGGCCGCGCCTTCACCGAAGCGCAGGCCGCGGTCTACCGCGTGGTGCTGCGCGCGCAGCTCGCCGGCATCCGCGCTTGCCGCCTGGGCGCCCGTTCCGACGCACCCCACCGCGCGTGTGTGCGGGTGCTGACCCAGGGTCTGGTCGAACTTGGGGTGCTGCGCGGCACCGTTGCCAAGCTGGTGGCGAAGGAACGCCACAAGCCTTGGTACATGCACGGCACCAGCCACTGGCTCGGCCGGGACGTGCACGACGTCGGCGCGTACCGCGACGCCGACGATCGGCCGGAGCCGTTGCCGCGGCACGCCGTGCTGACCGTCGAACCAGGGCTCTACTTCGCCCCAGACGACCGCAAGGTGCCGCGCGAACTGCGCGGCATCGGCATCCGCATCGAAGACGACGTGCTGGTCACGGCACGCGGACCAGAAGTGCTCACGGCAGCCGCGCCGAAGTCGATCGCCGCGATCGAACGCATCTGTGCCGGGCGCGCCGGCATCGACTGAGCACCTGGCCGAGAATGCACCTGCGCGTTGGCCAGCGCGTGGCTACAACCGCCGCGTGCCCAGCGCTGCCGACCGTCCCGCCACCGTGCCTGCCGCGGCGCGCCGCCTCGCCCTCGTCGTGCCGATGAAGGACGAAGCCGCCGGGCTGCCGGCCCTCGGCGTGGCGCTCGCCGCACTGCGCCAGGAGCTGGCCGACTTGGTCGCTCTGGAATTCGTGTTCGTCGACGACGGCAGCACCGACGACACCTGGTCGCTGCTGCACGACCAGTTCGGCACCTGGCCCGACGTGCAGTTCGTGCGGCATCGAACCAACCAGGGCATCGCCGCCAGCATCGCCACCGGCCTGCAGGCCACCGATGCGGAGTGGGCGGCCTCGATCGACGCCGACCTCTCGTACGACCCGCGCGAACTGCGCACCATGCTGGCGCAGCGCGAGGGTGCCGACCTGGTCACCGCGTCGCCATACCACCCTTCCGGAGGCGTCGCCGGCGTGCCGCGCTGGCGGCTCGCTCTGTCGCGCACGCTGTCGCTCGCCTACCGCTGCCTGCTGCGGGCACCGATCCACACGTGGACGAGCTGCTTCCGCCTGTACCGGCGCGCGGCGGTCGTCGACCTGCCGCTCGCCACCCCGGGCTTCTTGGGCACCGCAGAGTTGCTGGTGCGGGTGCTGCGCCGCGGCGGTCGGGTGCGCGAGCATCCCTGCGTGCTCGGTGTGCGGCGCTTCGGACAATCGAAGATGAAGATCGTGCGCACCATCCTCGGCCATCTGCGCCTGCTGGCGGCCGTGGCACTGCGGCGCGTCAAGTGACCGGCGGCTCGCGGGGGGGGCCTTGCCGCTGCGGTTCGTGCGGGTCACGCGGCGAAGCGAGGGCTGCGGCAGCCGCGGCTTCGGCGGCCAACAGGGCTTCGCGCAGGGTGGCGGCGATCGCTTCCAGTTCCTGATCGCTGGCGTCCACCGGCACCGCCAGCGGTTCGCCGTGGCAGACGGCCACCCGCGCGAACGGCTTCGGAATGGTGAAGCGGTCCCAACTGCGCAGCTGCCAGGCGCGGTCGACCGCGATGCCGACCGGCAGGATCGACACGCCGGCGGCGCGCGCGAGCCAGGCCGGGCCTACGTTCATGCTGTGCATCGGCCCGCGCGGTCCGTCGGGCGTCAGCACGACCTTCTGTCCAGCGGCCAACGCCGTGCCGAGATCGCGCAGCGCGCGGGCGCCGCGCCGGCTCGTCGAGCCCCGCACCACGCGGTAGCCGAAGTGCGAGAGGGCGCCGAGCACCAGGTCGCCGTCGCCGCTGGGCGACACCAGCACGGTCATGCCGCGGCCGCGATGGTGGGGCAGGGGCATGGCAGCGAGCATGCGGCCGTGCCACACCGCGAGGACGGCGGGGGCGGTGGCGTGCAACAGCGGCAGTCCCGCACCGCACCAAGACACCCGCCAAGTGCCTGCCAGGGCCCGCACCAGCCATGGGACCAACCACGCGGCGAGGCGCGACAAGAGCCGCCTTCGCCAGTCGCGGAAGCGCCGCAGGTGGGGGGCTTCGCGGCCACCCGCGACCCGTTCCGCCGCCTGGGCCGCACGCTGGGCGGCCCGTTCGGCGGTGGCGCGGCGGTTGGACATGGCGGGCATGATGCGAGCTGTGCGCTCGCCGTGCAGCGACCGATGCGAAATCCGATGGGGTCGGATCTCGCGTGGCGGATTCTCCGGCGGCAGGGATTCCCCTACGTTTCCACGCGAAACGCTGCCGATGCCCGCCTTGGCAGCGGGCCGCCAAGACCAGCCCAGACATGACTCCGCAGACTCGCCGCACCACCTGCAACCGCGACTGTCCCGATGCCTGCGGCATCGTCGCCACGGTCGAGAACGAACGCATCACGGCGCTCGCCGGCGACCCCGAACACCCGGTCACGCGCGGCTTCCTGTGCTTCCGCACCAGCCGCTTTCTCGAGCTGCAGGACGGCCCGCAACGCGTGCGCGAGCCCCTGGTGCGCCGCGGCGGCGCACTGGTCCCGGCGAGTTGGGACGAGGTGCTCGATCTGCTCACCGAGCGGCTGCGCACGATCCGCGCCGAATCGGGCCCGGCGGCGATCTTCCACTACCGATCCGGCGGCTCGCTGGGGATCCTGAAGCACCTCACCGACCTGTTCTTCGACCAGTTCGGTCCGTGCACGGAGAAGGTCGGCGACATCTGCTCGGGGGCCGGCGAAGCCGCGCAACTGCTCGACTTCGGCGTCAGCGACAGCAACGACCTGTTCGATCTGCTGCACAGCCGGCACATCGTGCTGTGGGGCAAGAATCCGACCGTCAGCAATGTGCACTTGGTGCCGGTGTTGAAGGACGCCAAGGCGCGCGGCACCGAGCTGGTGTCCATCGACCCGGTGCACCACAAAGCCGCCAACCTGTGCGACAGCGTGCTGCAACCGGCCCCGGGACGCGACTACGAACTGGCCATGGGCGTGGCGCGCGTGCTGTTCGACACCGGGCGCGTCGATCCGCGCGCCGCGGAATTCTGCGACCATCTGCCGGAGTTCCGCGCGCTGGCCGAAGCGCGGCCAGCGGCTGCATGGGCTGCGGCCGCTGGGGTCGAACTCGCGGCCCTGCGCGGGCTCGCCGATCGATATGCCGATGGGCCGACCGCGACCCTGATCGGCTGGGGCATGCAGCGCCGCCAGCGCGGGGGCGCGATCGTGCGTGCCCTCGACGCACTGTGCGCGATCTCCGGCAACCTGTTCCGTTCGGGCGGGGGCGCGTCCTTCTATTTCCGCCGGCGCAAAGCCTTCCAAGCCTTCGGACCGAAGGTGCAGGCGCCTCGCGCCATCCGCGAGCCACTGCTGGGCCAGGATCTGCTGGCCGCGCAGGCTCCGCCGGTGCGGTTGATGTGGGTCACCGCGGGCAATCCCCTGGCGATGCTGCCGGATTCGGCGACAGTGGCCAAGGCGCTGGACGCCGTCGAGTTCCTGGTGGTCGCCGACTGCCTGCTCACCGACACGGCCAAGCGCGCCCACGTGGTGCTGCCGGTGCCGACCCTGCTCGAAGACAGCGACCTGCTCGGCTCCTATGGCCACCATTGGCTCGCCGAGTCGCGCCCGGTGGTGGCGATGCCACCCGGTGTGCGCCACGAGGTGCAGATCTTCCAGGCGCTCGCCGAACGCCTGGGTCTCGCCGACTATCCGCAGGATTCGCTCGACCAACTGAAGCGGCAGGCACTGTCGTTGGTCGCCGGCCAGGGCGCCGGTCTCGACTACCTGCGCAAGTTCGGCGCGGTGCGCAGTCCGGTCGCCGACCCACTGCTGTTCGGCAGCGGTCGGGTGCCGACACCGAACGGCAAGGTGCAGTTGCTCGACGCGCCCCCCGAAGAGGTGGCCGTCGCGGTGCCTCCCGAACGGCAGGGCAGCAGTGCCCCGCTGTGGCTGTTCTCCAACTCCACCGAGAAGAGCCAAGCGTCGCAGTGGTCGGGGCAGGGTCTCGGCGAACGGGTTTGGATCGCCGTGCATCCGGACGCGGTCCCGGGGTTGGCCGCGGGCGACGTGGTGCTGGTGGAGAGTGCGGTGGGCACGCTCGAAGCGGCGCTGCGGCTCGATGCCACGCAACGCGTCGACGTTGCGATCATGCCGAAAGGCGGGCACTTCGACCGCGGTCATGCGGCGAATGCGCTCATTGCAGCGCGTGCCACCGATCTTGGGCTCGGGGCGGCGTATTTGGACACGCTGGTGCGTATCCGCGCCCGCCAGTGAGCTCGCCCAGCGCCGGCTCGCTCGACTTACAGCAGGCGTGGCCGTCGAAGTCGGCCCTGGCCAGCACCGGGCACGCCGGGCCGGGTTCCGCTAGACTGTGTGGCATGTCCCAACCAAGCCACGGTATCGCGTCCGCTTGTTTGCTCTGGGGAGCCATGGCTCTGCCCCACAACTCGGCGGTGGCGCAAACCGTCAGAACCGTTTCGGCAGTCAACGGCATCCAGGCGGCGATCGCAGCCTCCAGTCCCGGTGACATCCTGGTGCTGGGCGGCGGCACCTACGATCCGTTCGTGCTCGATCGCGGCCTCGTGATCCGCGGCAATGGTGCGACGATCGGTGGCGGACCGGGCGCCAGTTTGTCGGCCGTGACCGTGGCCGTTCCACCGGGTCAGATCGCACATCTCGACAACTTGCGCTTCACGTATGGCTACAGCCCGTTTGGCCCCCTTGGCTGCCCGGTGACCGTGAGTGGTGCGGTGCGCATCGACCGCTGCACGATGGTGACGCGCAACGGCTCGCCCGCACTCGCAGCGAACAGCGCCCAACTGACCATCGTGGCGAGTTCGCTCACCTGCGGCGGCACCACCGGATCCGGCATCGCCCTGCAAGCCACCGACAGCCACATCGAATTGCGTGACTCCACCGTGACTGGATCCCCTGCAGGTTGCCATCCGGTGGGCTGCATGGTGTGGAGCTTTCCCGCGACGCCCGCAGCCCAGCTCGACCAAAGCTCCCTGCACGCAGAGCGGAGCCGATTCGACGGCGGCAGCCAGCCGAGCACCACTTTCAGGAGCGATGGTGCGAGTGGCATCGAGGCGACGAACAGCGCGCTCTGGCTGGCCGATTGTGTGGTCACCGGTGGCTCCAGCGCCGCTGGAAACGGTGCCACGGCGCTGCAGAACACGGGTTCGATCACGGCGGAACTCCGCCAGACCCAACTGGTCGCCGGTTCGCCCGGCGGGCAGCCCAGCTCCGGGCCGCTCGACCCCTCGGCGCCACTGCTCCTACTCGAGCTGCAGCCGGTGTGGACGCGTGGCCAGAACAGCACCCTGACCATGCGCGGCACACCCGGGAACCTGTTCGGCCTGTTCCTGACGCCGTCGATCGACAGCGTGTCGACCGCCGGCATCGTCGAGCCGGTGCTCGCGACTGGCGCGGTTGCGCTGGCGGTCGGCACCCTCGACGGTTCCGGCAACGCCACGGTGGTGCTGCCGGTGCCCGCCGTGACCAGCCTGCTGCACACGCCCGTATGGTGCCAAGCGGCCAGCGGCATCGGTTTGCCGCTGCGGGCGTCGACGATGGCTGGCGGTTTGGTGCGCTGAGCGGGCCGCGCGCCGCCGAGGTCGGCAGAGCGAGCTGGGTGAGCAAAGGCTAATTTGGGACAGCCCCGGTACGTCGGTGGCACGGCAGGTTTCGCGGCAAGTGGCAAGCTGGGGCGCTCCCTTGCCATACCCCTCGAAACAACACCCATGAAGCACTCGCTACGTTCCGCCGCGCGGTTCGCCGCCGGCTGCGGCATCCTCGCCGCGCTCGTCTGTCCCGCCACCTCACAGAACACGGTGGTGATCCCCAACGGCCTCGCCAACACCGAGGGCAACACCTCGAACCTGTTCCCCTGGGGCCGCGGCAACAACTTCATCCACATCGAGTTCCTCTACAGCAACAGCCACTTCCTGAACGCCGGCGTGAACACGCCGATCGCGATCACCCGCCTGCGCTGGCGCGCCGATGGGGGGCCGAACTCGTGGACCGGCGGCACCTACGCCAACGTGCGCGTGGACTTGTCGACCGCTGCGGTGGCGCACAACTCGCCATCGACCAACTTCGCCGCCAACCACGGACCGAACGTCACCATGGTGCACAACGGCCCGGTGACGATGAGCCCAGGCACCACGACGGGAATCGGGACGGGCCCGTACTTCGTCGACCTGCCGCTGACGACGCCGTTCGTCTACGACCCGAATGCGGGCAGGCCTCTGTGTGTCGAAGTGCAGTTCGACAGCACCCAGTGGGGCGGCGGTTCGTTCGCTTTCCTCGACGTCCAGTCGACCGGATCGCTCGCCACGCGCATCTTCAACAGCACGGTTTGGCCTTCGACCACCGGCACGATCGGACAGAACCACGGTGCTGTGATGGAAGTGTCGTATGCGCCTGCCACCGGTCTGTCGGCGGGCTTCACCGCTCAGGCCACTTCGGGTGCAGCACCACTGACGGTGCAGTTCACCGATTGTTCCTACTCGTCGGCGCCCGGTGGCATCGTCGCCTGGCTCTGGGATCTCGACGGCGATGGTTTGCCCGACAGCACCCAGCGCAATCCCACGTTCACCTACACTGGCTGCGGCAGCTACAACGTCAGCCTACAGGTGTTCGATTCCCAGCACGCGCCGAGCACCTTCACGCGCGCCAATTTCGTCACCACGGACGAAGTGAAGCCCGCGTTCACCTGGGCGCGCACTGGCCCCAACACCATCCAGTTCACCGACACCAGCAGCCCTCCCGCCAGCGCCTGGGCCTGGGATCTCGATGGCGACGGCAACACCGACAGCACGCTGCAGAATCCCACCTTCACCTACCCGCGTGGCTGCACCGTGGTGCCGAACGTACGTTTGCAGGTGACGCGCGCCTGCCAAGGGCCGTTCACGACCACCCGTAGCGTCTACGTCGGGGAATCGCTCGACACCACCTATGCCGGCGGTTCCGACACCATCACCACCTGGGGCAATCTGTTCGACCTGCAGGTGCTGCAACCGCAAGGCATCAGTGTCTGCGCCCTCAGCACCATCGCCAACGGCAGCCTCGGCACCCCGTTCACCATCGACGTCTACGTGACGCCCAACACCTACGTGGGCAACATCACGACCCCGACTGCCTGGCGCCTGGTCGGCACGGCCAGCGGCACGGTCGCTGGCATCAACGTGCCGTCGATGGCGCGGTTCCCGAGCTCCGTCTACCTGCCGCCGGGCAATTACGGTGTCGCTCTGTATTCGTTCGGCACCGGCTGCAAGAACAGCAACGGCACGCAGACGTTCGCGAACGCCGACCTGTCGATGACACTCGGCGTCCAACGCACCGATCTGTTCGGCAGTCTCGGCCAGTTCGGCTTCACCAATGCCAACCGCATCTGGAACGGCACCTTCCACTACACCACCGAGGCGAGCAGCGGCGAGGCCGGCTATGGCTTCCTGGGTGCAGGATGTGCCGGCTCGCTCGGGGTGCCGCGCAACACCGTGGTGTCGCCGCCGCGACTCGGCCAGTCGATGGCGAGCAACTACACCAACCTGGCGCAGGACGTGGTGTTCGCGCTGGTGGGCTTCAGCCGCACCATGTCCGGGGTCGGTGCGCTGCCGTTCGATCTGACTGCCGTCGGTGCACCGGGCTGCTGGGCGCGCGTCAGTCCCGATGCGGTCTTGGTGCTGGTCGGCAACGCTGGCGTGGTGAACTTCGCCATGGCGATTCCGAACAGCGCCGCCTACCTCGGCGCCCAGTTGTTCACCCAGGGCCTGTCGCTGGACACGGTGAATGCCTTGGGCGCCGTGGCCTCCGACGCGAACGGCGCGATCCTCGGCCTCTGAGGCCGCGCGCCGCCGGCGCGGATTGCCGCGTTGCCGCCGCGGCCGCGGCCGCTACCCTGCGGCCATGCGGCCCATCACCGGCACCCACGTCTACTCCTACGTGAAGTGCCCGCGGCTCGCCGCGCTGGACCTGCATCTGCCGCGCAGCGAACGGCGGCCGCCGACGGAGTGGGAGGAGTTCGCGGCCCAACGCGGCCGCGACTTCGAGGCCAGCTACGTGGCCGGCCTCGGTGCCGTGGCACCGCGCCACCCCGAGCGCGACTTCGCCGCGGGCGCCGCCGCGACTCGCGACCTGCTGCTGGCCGGCACGCCGCTGGTGCACCAGGGCGTGCTGCAGACCGAGGACTGCCTCGGCTTGCCCGACCTGTTGCGGCGCGTGCCCGGCGCTTCGGCGCTGGGCGACCACCACTACGAAGTGCTCGACGTCAAGACCTCGGGCCGACCACGCGGCGAACAGATCCTGCAGGTGGTGTTCTACAGCCACCTGCTCACGGCGCTGCAGCAACGCGCACCGAGCCATGGTGCCTTGGTGCTCAAGGACGGCCGTGAAGAACGCTTCGTGCTCGCCGACTACGAGGCAGCGCACGATCGCGTGCTGGCAGCGCTGCGTGCCCTGCGCGCGGAGCCGACCGGCGCACGGCCGTTCCTGCAGGCCGGCTGCAGCGGCTGTTACCACGACCAACGCTGTCTGGGCGAACTCACGGCGGCTCAGGACCTGTCACTGGTGCAGGGCATGAGCCATGGCGCTCGTGCCATCCTCGAAGCCCTGGGCTGCCGCACCATTGCCGACTTGGCGTCCTTCCATCCGCAGCACGCGCGGGAACGCGGGCAGCTCGACGCGGCGCTGGTGCGCCGGCTCCGGCGCGCCGCGCAGGCGCATCTGCTGGGTGCACCCCTGGTGGAGACGCGGCCGCGCACCGAGCGGTGCCGCGACGGAGCGATCGTGCATCTGCTGGGCGACCCGTTCGCCGACCGGGTGCTGGCGTTCGGCACGCTGTATCCGGCGGTCGAGGGGGGGCGGTTCACCTGGACGCGGGCGGCGGACGCCGACGACGAATGGCGGGCGTTCGACGAGTTGGTGGCGGCGCTGCCCGAACGGGTGCCGCTGTGGCACTTCGGCGAGGCGCTGCCACGCTGGTACGAAGGGCAGGTTTTCGCGCGCGAAGCCGACCCGGCCCTGGAACTGCGGTTCCAGGCCCTGGACAAGCGCCTGCGCGGCGCGGCGACCTACCCGCGGCCGGTGTTCGGTCTCTCGGACTTCGTGCAGTTCGGGTTGCAGCGAGATGCGCTGCGGGCGGGCCATCCGGGTGCGGCTGCTCTCTGGGCCCGTGGTGGCGATGGCGACGAACGGCTGCGGCAGAAGCTGGAGACGGACTTGCGCGATCTGGCGGAGCTGATCGCGGCCATCCTCGAGGCGCCGCCGACGGTGCAGGCGGATTCAGCGGAAGGCGTGGCCACTCTGGGTCTCTAGCTCATGGCCTTGGTGGCTGGTGGGCACGCCAGGATCTTGACTACAAGAACAGGATGGAGCTGGGCGAAACCAGACCCAAACCTGTTCGCTGACAGTGAGGGGCAACATCCCCAGGTCCAGAACCAGGCTGCACGGCAGGTCGATCACCGCAGCTGGTGCCAGCAACAGCCATTCGGCGTCGAAGGACGCCTGTCGATCCAACAGACCGGAGATCCAAGCCATGTCCTTGCGGACTCCGCCCAACACTTGACACCTAGCAGCCCGTTGAAGAAGCCGCCTCCGGCGCTGCGCTGGAGTGCTCCCGAGCCCAAGGCAACTGATCCTGAAGGCGGTCCGCGATTTCGTCGATCCGACGCCAGGTCGCGACCAGCACGACCAGGATCGTCGACCACAGAGCTTTACAGGTCGTGAGAAGGGATCGCACCGACGCCCACTCCCTCGGCTTCCCGACCCCGATCAGCTTGCGCAGGATCACGCCCAGATTGTGGGCCATGACCGTGACGAGGTAACGCTTGCCAACCTCGGCAAGGCCGCGAATCCACGATCGGCGTGCGCCACCGGTCGTGCACACATGCGCAAAGCTGCGCTCGACCACCTCCGCTCGTCGTCGCTGCAGTTGCTTGCCCTTCTCGCGATCGGTCCGGCGCTGGTTCTCGTAGACCGCCTCGCGCCAGCCATCAGGCTTGTCGTCCCAGCGGCGCTTCCGCGAGTCACGGCGCGGCGCCACATACGTGCGGATGCCGCGTTCGCCAAGCCAGGCCAGAGTCTCGGTCTTGTGGTAGCCCTTGTCGGCGACGACCTCGGCGATGCGGCACTCTTGCTTCGTGGCGTCGTTCAGGTTGCCCTGCGCATCGACCACGGTGTCCTTCACCGTCTCGCCATCCGCAGCGTCGGCCGGCTTCACGTCGGCAGCGACCACGATCTCGGTCTCGAGATCGACGGCGTTCTCGGCCTTGTAGCCAAGCCCCGTCGTGCCGTCCTTCATCTTGGTGATGCGCGCATCGGGATCGCTCGGAGACTGCCAGTCGTCGTTGCTGGTCTTCTTGCCCTTCCGCGTGCGATCGAACTGCCGCAGTTGGTCGTCGGTTGGATCCTCGATGCCGGCCTCCTTGGCCAACTTCGTCAGGTACTGCTTCCACGTCGCACCGCCGTCACGCCGCACGATCGACTTCATCGCGGCGTTGGCTTCGAGCGTCGTCGCGTCGACGCCGATCGCCTTGCCCTTCAGCAGCTTCTTCTCGAAGGCGATCTTCAGCACGAAGGCGAACACCTGCTCGATCAACTCCTTCGGCATCCGCTTGCGGATCACGGTCAGACTCGAGTGCTCGGGCGACAACTCCGTCGGCTTCAGGCCGAGGAAGGTCCGGAGCGACAGGCTGTCGCTGCAGCGCCAGGCGATCCCGCGCTGCGAGTCGATGCCCTCGAAGTAGCCGATGAAGAGCATGCGGAAGAACACACCGGGCGGGATCGAGGGGCGGCCGCCGTCGCGGTAGAGCGGCTCGCATAGGCCCTCGACGTAGGCATCGAACTTGGCCTCGGAGAGCACCTTGTTCAGCGCCGCGTAGAAGGGGTGGCCGGGCGAGCGCGGCAGCGCGCTCGTTGGCACCATCAACTCCTGCTGGAACTGATCACGACGTCGACCGAGGGCCATGCACAACTTCTACGTACGAGGTCCGGGCAGAGGCTCGTCGGAGTCGCAGTTTTTCAACGGGCTGCTAGGCTCACTGGTGCTGCCAGCGGGCGAATCCCAGTAGTCGATCTGGTGGTCGATCGTGCCGCAGGCGCTCCCACTCATGACCGCGAGGCCGATGGCAACACGAGCCATCGGTTGCCACCACGGCCATCCAGCCTGGGGGGGTTGTGAAATCGACTCATTGACTGCATGTGGCAGACCGATCATCGCCCGGTCATGATCGTTGCCCGTGCAGGCAATGCAACATCCGCGTCGGACTTGGTGGGTCGGGTCGCTCCTGTGCCTTGGACTGCAAAGCTGTGCCTACTGGTCGGAGCGGGCGCGAGATCTGCGCGATGTGTTCGTCTTCGACGTGGGCGTCGGCTTCGGTCTGGGGATCGATCTGCAGGCCACCGACGCGGTGCACACGGGGCTCGGCGGAGGTGTCTACCATGTCTGGCAGCTAGGTCACCCGAGCCTGCAGGCGGCCGACTCAGCCCTGTCGGGCCTGAATGGGCACGCCGCATGGTTGCTACATCGCAGTTCCGGGCCAATGGTCGCAGCGAACCACAGCGGCTGGCTCTGGAACTTCGCGCATTGGCCAGGTTTGTTCGCGGACCCACCCCATGCCACAAACGGCGCCGGCTGTCCCGCTGCGATTCCCTTGAGCCAGTCGGCGGCGGCGCCATGGTGGAACGCGGCCGATTTCGACTTGGGGTTGCAGTTGTTGCCAGTGGCAATGCGTGTCGGCATTCGCCCCGGTGAGATCTTGGACTTCCTGGTGGGGTGGTTCGGTTTCGACCTGATGGGGGACGACCATGGTCCGCCACCGCGGAGCTGGGGCGTCGGACCAGAACCGGCCAGCAATCCTTCATTGCCGTTGTCCATGGCTGATGCCATGGCGGATCTGGCACGCATGCGCGCGAACCCGATGGCTCTGCAGCGACCGGTGTTCGTGCTCGGGGGGCTGCTCGACGCGGGATTCGTGGCATTGTGGGCCAGCGACCTGCGCAGATTGGTACCCGAAGCCCAAGCAGCATGGGTCGTGCCAGTAACCTTCGCCACGGCCATGTCGCTCGAAGGGGCAGTGGCCACCATGACGACGACGGTTGCCTTGGCCTGTGAAACACTCGATTGGCACGGTCCTGTGGACATCGTGGCGCATTCCATGGGTGGGCTGGTGGCTCGTCATGCCAGTGGCGTCGCCGACCGCGGGGGCGCCAACGCTGCGCAAGGTCGGGTATCGGTGGCACGACTGTTCACGTTGGGCACGCCGCATCGGGGTGCCCGTCTCGCTGAGTTGCCAGTCGTGCATCCCTTGGCCCGCCGAATGCGCGCCGATAGCCCCTGGATCCGAGATCTGCCGACGGCCGACTATCCGATCCTGCCTTACGTGCTGGTGCCTGACCAGCTGATCGGCCCCGAGAACGCGGCGCCGCCCGGCGAGGTCGCGTGGTGGCTGCCGAGTCCACCCGGCAGCGCAGCGCACCTGGGAGCCCTCGCCGATCCGAGGTTCTTGGTGGACATCGCGCAGCGCCTCAGGGGCGAGGCTGGCGTATCGTCGGAACCGCGTGCCCCTCTGCCCACAGAGCATACTGAGAGGTGATACCTGCTAGGGGTGCGACCAGAGGGGATGCCGGCGCCAGCACGCCAGCACCCAGACCAAGGACATCCTGGTGCAGAGAAGAGACGATCCAAGGCCAAACCACTGCCTCGGTCAGACAAACGGCAACCCTCACCGCACGGCTTCGAGTACGTACGGCGAATCCACCGGGAAGCCCACCAGCGGCCGCAGCGCGAGACCGTCGTCGAGCAATGGCCCACTGCGCCGGCGATACAAGTCGTCCGGCGTGCCGATCCGCCCGTCCGGGCCCGAGAGCCCGAACGCGAACAGCCCCTCGAACTGCGGGCCGATCTGCTGGTCGAGCACGATCGCCCCGAACCGACGCGCCAGCAGCCCCTGCAGCACCCCGTCGCGGAAACTGCGCAGTGCCGGACCGGTCTTGCCCGGCAGTTGCGCGAGGCGCTGGTCGGAGGCGAGCGCCGGCAGATCGAGCACCCCCTCCGGTGTCTTCGGCAGAGCCTGCAGCAGATCGAAGATCGCCTGGCCGTGCGCACCCGTGGCCTTGCCCGCCTGGATGGTGATACCGCCGTGCCCTGGGATCAGCACTTCGCCCGCGACCCCGCGCACGTACGCCAGCAGCGTGTCGTGGGCCTGGCAATGCGCTGCGCTCGGCAGCGCCGTTCGCCCAGGTGCGCGCGCCACGCCGTAGCCGAACAGCACCGCGAACTGCGCGAGCAGCAGCACCGGCACGGCGAGCCGTGCCACGCGCCCCGCAGTCACCACGGCCAACGGCCCGAGCAGGCACGCCGCGGCGAAGCCGTACATGAGCACATTGTCGAACCCGCCGACGTGCAAGCGCGACAGCCACGACGTCACCAGCCCGCCGCTGCCGACCGCCGCCAGGAACAGGGCCGCAGGACGTTCGCCGCGCCGCCATCGCTCGACGAAACCAAGCAATCCCAGCAGCAGCAGCGGCACCAGTGGCAGCAGATCCTGCGTCCAGAAGCCGAGCTTGGCCTTGCCCTCGACCGCGTGCTGACGCGGCATCTCGAACAGATAGAACGTCGACCAACCTTCCGTGCCGAGGTGCAGCCCACCGAGTCCCACTGCCAGGAGCACGACCGTCGCCGCGGCGAAGCGCAGCGCCGTGCGCCAGTCGTGCAGCAGCGCACCCACACCAATCGCAGGCAGCCACATCAGCGCCGACTGCTTGGCCAGCACGGCGGCGAGCGCCAACACCGCTGCCGGTAACCACCGCCACGGCCCGCCGCGGCGCAGCAGACAGGCACAGCCCAGGGTCGGCAGCAGAAACAGCGCGTCGTTGCGCGCCAGATCGAACCACCAGTGCAGCCAGCCGTAGCCGGCGAGGAACAAGCCACTCGCCACCAGCCCCGGCACCACGCGGCCACTCTCCCGCCGCACCCAATGGCCGAGCAGCAGGGCAGTGCCGAGCGACGCCAGGGCCGCCACCAGACGCAGCGCCAGCAGGCCGGACAGGCCCAACTTCATGCCGAGCGCGCCGAGCCAGAACAGCAGGGGCGCGTAGAGGAACGGCACGTGTTCGGGGGTTGGCGCGCAATAGAGCGGCAGACCCTGGGCCACCCTGTGCGCGTGGTCGACCAGAGCCCCTTCCATCCATTCGAGTTCGTGCGGATACGGCAGGCGCTGGCTCGCGAACCACGCGAACTGCCCGAGCGCGCACAGCGCGGCGAGCAGCAACGCCCCCCAGGCAACCGGGTCGAACACGTTCGGTCGGGCAGGGCTGCCAGCGGGTTCGGCCATCGGCGACGGTCTTACCCGCTCCGCCGCGGCGCCGCGAGGGTGGGCCCTCCCGCACCGACGGGGCTACCATTGTACGCACGCGCCCATGCCCATCCTGGTTCGTCCCGACGATCTCACCGATCCCGCCGTGCAGGAACTGGTCGCCGAGCACCTGCAGGGCATGCAACAGTTCTCGCCACCCGGCCACGTGCACGCGCTGGCCGTGGCGAACCTGCGCGCTCCCGGCATCACGTTCCTGACCGCGTGGCTCGACGGGCAGCTGTGCGGCTGCGGCGCCCTCAAGGCCCTCGGGCCGGACGCCGGCGAGATCAAGTCGATGCGCACCAAGGCGGCGTTCCTGCGTCGCGGCGTGGGCCAAGCGGTGCTGGACACCATCGAACGCACCGCCCGCACCAGGGGCTACCGACACCTGTACCTGGAGACCGGGACCGGACCGGCGTTCGACGCGGCCCACAAGCTCTACCTGCGCTCGGGTTTCGCCTTTTGCGGACCGTTCGGTGACTACCGCGCCACCGAGTTCAACGTCTTCATGAGCAAAGTCCTCGCCGATCCGTCCACGACGGCGCGCATCCCGGCGCCCGATTTGCTATAGCAGTCGCCCCCATGGCCACGACCGGTCTGCCGATCCTCGAGTTCGTCACGCGCAACTACAAGAACTTCAACTCGCGCGCCCTGCGCGACGCGCTGTTCGCCTACTGGGACCATGTGAAGGGCGGTGGTCGGATGTACTGGGCGGTCGCCGGCGCGATGTCGTCGGCACAACTCGGCATCACCCTGGCGCCGGCGATCCGGAGTGGTCTGGTGCACGGCCTGTCGGTGACCGGGGCCAACCTGGAGGAGTCGCTGTTCCGCCTGGTCGCGCACGACAGCTACAAGGACTTCCCCGAGTATCGCTACTTCACCAAGGACGACGACACGCAGATCCTCGCGCAGCGCATGCGGCGGGTCACCGACACCAGCATTCCGGAGGACGAGGCGTTCCGCGCCGTCGAGAAGATCCTGGTGCCGATGTGGAAGCGGGCCTCGCAGAACGGCGAACGGCGCTTCTGGCACGAGTACTTCTACGAGTTGGTGCTGCAGTTGACCTCGAAGCACTTCGAGGGCAACCCCGACGAGTGCTGGCTGCTCGCCGCGGCGAAGGCCAATCTGCCGATCGTGGTGCCCGGCCACGAGGACTCGACGTTCGGCAACATCTTCGCTTCGCACGTGAAGCTCGGCGACTGCAGCGCCTCGATCGTCAAATCGGGCATCGAGTACATGACCCAGCTCTACGACGACTACCGCGTGCTGTCGAAGGGCAAGGGCATCGGCTTCTTCCAGATCGGCGGCGGCATCGCCGGCGACTTCCCGATCTGCGTGGTGCCGTCGATCAAGTACGACCTCGAAGAGCCGGTGAAGCCGTGGGCGTACTTCTGCCAGATCTCGGATTCGACGACGTCCTACGGTTCGTACTCGGGCGCCACGCCGAACGAGAAGATCACGTGGGACAAGCTGACGGCCGAGACGCCGATGTTCGTGGTCGAATCGGACGCGACGATCGTGGTGCCGCTGATGCTCTCGGCCCTGCTCGAGTGCCAGGGCGACCCGAAGGCCGCCGACGCCGCGATCAAGGCCTGCCGCAAGCAGGTCGCGAAGTCGCTGGCGCGCTGATTCGGACTTCCCAGACCGATGGCACATCGATGAAGACCACCGCCAAGACCCTGGCGAACTGGCAACGCATCTATGCCATGAGCTTCGCCAGCGTCTACCCCATGTACGTCGCCAAGGCAGCGAAGAAGGGCCGCACGCAGGCAGAGGTCGACCAGATCATCCGCTGGCTCACCGGCTACCCACAGAAGTCCCTGGCGAGCCACCTCGCCAAAGGCACCACGTTCGAAGCGTTCTTCGGCAAGGCCCCCAAACCCAATCCCGCGCGCAAGCAGATCACGGGCACGGTCTGCGGAGTTCGGGTCGAAGCGATCGAGGTGCCGCTGATGCAGGAGATCCGCTACCTCGACAAACTCGTCGACGAACTCGCCAAGGGCAAGCCGATGGAGAAGATCCTGCGCGGGTGAACGCGCAGGAAGCCACCGCAGACCGTCACGGCCGGCGGAACTGCCCGATGCCGACCCGCAGCACCGCCGCGAGATCGGCTCGGCCCGCCGCGGCCACGGCCGCCGCGAGATCCTCGAACCATGCCGCAGCGCCCGCCGGCAAGGCACCAGGGGCCACCTTGTGGTGCACCTCACCCGCGGCCCAGCGCACCCGCAGGTTGTCGCAGACGACGGCGCCGAGCCCACCCGACCAGTCGAGGGCCGCGCGCGCCGCGCTGAGCCGCTGCCACACCGCCGCGTCGAGCGCCACCCGCACGGCTCCATCGAGCCCGAAGTGCAGCTCACCGGCCTCGGTCCAGCACACGAACTGGTCGCCGTTGCGGCACGACAGGATCTCGAAGCCACCGGCGAACGGCACCGCGGGATCGCGGCGCGGCACCGGCCGCTGCAGCGTCTGGCCACTCTTGCGCCGCGCGGCCTCCAGCATCGCCTGCACCCCACTGCCGCGGTCGGTGAAGGCCTCGCCGCTCGCCAATGGATGGTCGGCGCCGAGCCACGCCTTCAGCGCGTCGAACGCTTCGCGCGCGAGCCGCGGACCGAACGGATCGGCCAGCACGGTGCGTTCGTCGTCGAGCGCGTCGAGCAACGGCTGCAGCGGCGGCACCCGACCCGCCTGCAGCAGCAACACCGCGAGCTTCACCACCGCCCGCGCGTCGGTCTCGGCTGGCTGGTCCGCAGCCGGGGTGCCGAGCAGCTCGAGCCCCAACCGCGCGTGCACGCGGCACAGCCAGGCCGGATCGGCGACGTGGTCGGCGAACAGCGCGCGCAGTGCGTCGGCCGATTCGGGCAGCTTCGGGGCGCGACGGGCCAGACCCCGCAGAGCCGTCGCCCGCCAGTAGAAGTCGCGGTCGGTCGCCCATTCGCGCAACAGAGCCACCACTTCGGGATCGCACGGGGTCGCGTCGGCGATCGCTTCGAGCAAGGTCGCCGGCAATTGGTTGCGGCCCACGGCCCGTTCGTGGGCGCGCAGCGCCGGCACCGCGGCCGCACCGGCGGCGGCGATCTTCTTGCCGGCAGCCAGGCGCATGCCGTAGCGCTGGGCCGTGCAGGCGCGTTCGACTTCCACCGCCCAGTTGGTGGGCGGATCCTGTTGCGGCAGCAGCGCCAGCAGCGGCGAAGTCACTGCGAGCAGACACAAGACGTGGAGCGGCTTCACGCGGCGACCTCGGTTCACTGCACCACGTCCGCGTCGATCTGGTAGAGCATCACGACCACACCCTCTTCCTTGACCTCGCCAACGTAGAACTTGCCCGTGACCGAGACGATGCCGGGCTTGATCTCCATGGTCTGCCCCTCGGGCAGGGTGCAGAACACCACTTCGTTGAGCTTCGGCGTGCCATTGCAGCCGCAGGCTTCGTTGATGATCAAGAACTGGTTGACCGGGTTGCTGCCCGGGGTCTCGCGCATCATGAAGCCGGAGATGCTCACGACCTGCTCGTCGAGGTTGGTGATCTCCTTGGGCAGAGCTTTGCCTTCCTCGTAGGTGTAGCCGGCGAGCACGCTGAAGCTGGTCTTGATCGGATCGCCGAGCGGGAGCGCGGCGAGCGCGAGCAGGAGGGCGGAGCGCAGGATCATGGTGGGGGCTGGCAGGATAGCAGATCGACCGACCGAGACCTCGGGACCGGGAAATCCCCGAACCAGCTCCCCGCCGCATTCCGAACTGCCGGCACAGGGATGGGCGACCGGACGCTGTGCCGCTATGGTAGCCGTGGTGAGTGTGCCCACAGCTTCGCTGCAGCTGCCGAACGAGTTCGCATCCATGATGATGCAATGCCTTTATCGGAAGGCATTTGCATCAATCCATCAGAACCAGGGCGAACTGCTCGCGCGCGGCTCGCTGGAGGCGCTGCTGCAGCTCCACACCTTGTGCCTGCGGCTGGGCTTCGACGTACGACGGCGCTGGTTGGGCCGGCGCATCCGGGCCGGGTGGCCCCAGCGGCTCGCGGCGCAGAGCTGCCGGGTTCGCGACCTGCTGCGCCGAGGCGATCTGCTCGCCGCTTGGGAGGCCACCCGTGGCCAGGTGCCCCCGGCCGTCGACGCCGCGGAGCGCGTCGATTGGCTGCTCGCCGCGACCCGCGTGCACTCGCAGCTGCGCGACTTCGCGACCGCCGACACCCTGCTGGACGAAGCCGAGCACCTGCTGCCTGGCCACCTCGACACACTGCGTGAGCGGGCCTGGAGCCAGCTCGATCGCGACGACGTCCAAGGAGCGTTGCAGCGCATCGAGGCAGCCATCGCCGCCCATCCCGAGCTGGTCGAGCTGCGGTTGCAACACACCTGGCTCCTGCACGACGCGAACGCGCCGGGCCTCGGGGCGCAACTCGCCGAACTGCGCCAGCGCTGTGAGTCGCCGCTGCTCGACGGCCTGCACGCCAACCACTGCCTGGAGCACGGCGAGCCGGCCCAAGCCCGCCAGATCTGGGAGCAACTGCTCGAGGAGCCGCACCACGAACCGCGCATGCGGCGCATGTGGCGGTTTGCCCTGATCCGCACCTGCCGTGACCTCGGCGACGACGCAGCGGCGCTGGCCCATGCCGAGCGCGCCGGCCGCTGCGCCGCCGAGGAGGCCGCGCAACTGCGCGCCCACCTGGCGCAGCCGGCTCCGCGCGGGACCACTCGGGTGGTGCTGCCGGTGCCGTTCGTGCGGCAAGACCACTCGACCTGCTCGCCGGCGACCATGGCCTCGCTGCTGGCGACGTTCGGGATGCACGTGGACCAGCGCGAGATCGCCCGCCAGATCACCAGCGACGGCACCGCCAGCCACGACGAGCTGCTGTGGGCCGAGCAGCGGGGTCTGGTGATGCGCTGGTTCCAGTTCGACGTGGCCGCGGCGCACGCCCTGCTCGACTTGGGCCTGCCGTTCGCGATCACCACCCGCTTCGAAACCTCCAGCCACCGGCAAGCGGTGGTCGGCTACGACCGCGTCCTGAACACGTTCCTGCTGCGCGACCCAACCGGCAATTTCCGCCGCGAGGTGCCCACGGCGTGGCTGGTGAAGATCACCGGACGCGGTGGCGACTGTGCCCTGCTGCTGCCCGCGGAGGTGGCGGCGCGCCACGAACTGCCAGCGCTGCCGATGGCGAACGAAACCAGGGAATGGCTGCTCGCCAGGGTCGCCTTCCGCGAACACCGCCGGCACGACGCCGAGGCACGGCTGCAGGCACTCGGCGAACTGCCGCCAGGCCCCCTGCGCACCGAGATCGAACTGCGCCTGGCCCGCGAACGCGGCGATCGGCGGCGGCAGTTGGAGCTGTGGCGCGAACTCTGGCAGAACGCTCCGGACGACGACTACTGGCGCCATCACTACGCCGGCGAGCTGCTCGACCAGAACCGCTGGCACGAAGCGCGTGAACGGCTCGAAGCGTGGGCGCCCACCACCGAGTCGCCGTTCGTGTTGCAGATGCTCGCCGATCTGTGGCGCGCCGATGCCCGCCGCCGCGGCGACGCCGAACAGACCATGCGCCGGGTGGTGCGCCAGACCGGCCGCGACGGCCGCTCCTGGCACCGTCTCGCACGCATCGTCGGCGCCGACCCTGCGCGCAAAGAGCTTGCAGTCGAACTCACCCGCATCGCCGCAGGCTTGGCGCCGTTCGACGAGTGGCTCGCCAGTGAGTACCACCAGCGGCTCTGCAGCCTCGGGCGGATCGACGCAGGACTGCGCTTCCTCGCCGAACGCAAGGTGGTCCGCGGCGGCCGTTCCGCGGCCATGGCGATGACCTACGCAACCGCCCTGGAAGAGCAGCACCAGCCGGAAGCCGCCATCGAAGTTCTGCGCGCCGCCCTGGCCGGAGACGAGGATGCGGGCCAGGCCCGGCTGCACTTGTTCGGCATCTTGCAGCGCATGCACCGCTTGGACGAAGCCGAGCAGGTGATGCAGAGTCCGAGCCTGCGACCGATCGACCGCGCCTGGTGCCAGTACCGTCTGGCGACGGCACGCGGCGACCACCAGGCCGCGCAGCTGGCCCTCAGCGCCTGCATCGAAGCGGATCCGTGGCACGAGAGCGCCTGGCCGCTGCGGCTCGAACACCTGCTCGAACACTCAGGCGCACCGGCAGCACGCGCGGCAGCCGACCAGCTGGCGGCCAGCGCCGATGCACCCCCTTCGCTCCGCCTGCGGGTGGTGGAGTTCCTCGAACGGCTCGAAGCCTACGACGCAGCCGATCAGCTCCTGCAGCAGATCTGCGCCGCACACCCGCACGAGCCGTGGCTGCGCGGTGCGCTGGCGCGGCGCCTCTTGCGGCGCAACCGCACGGCGGCGGCGCGCCCGCTGCTCGACGAACTGCGCATCACGTCGCCCGACTCGAGCCCGGTGTGGTTCGATCTGGGCGTCCTGGCCCGGCAGGAAGGCGACGTCGATGCGGCCCGTGCGGCGATGCGACGGTCGTTCGAGCTCGATCCGAGCAACGTCGGCGCGGTCCGCCAACTCTTCGACTGGGCCCCCTCGGCCGAGGTCGCGGCCGAGGACCTGCGGTTCGCCCTGGCGACCCTGATCCAGCGCCCGGTGCCGCCCGACTTCGACACCCTGGCAGGCCTGCTCGAGCTCCTGCCGACCTTGCCGGCCAGCGAAGGGGCGGCGTTCTTCGCCAAGCTGCAGGAGATCCACCCCAACGAAGTGGACCATCGCAGCGCGCACGTCGAGTTCGTGGGGCGCACCGATCCGGCCCGAGCCGCGCAGCTGGCCGAACAGCTGGCTGCCGAGCGTCCCTGGCTGTCCGGGCACGCCCTGCGCCACGCCAAGTTCCTGCGCGAGATGGGCCAGCACGAAGCCGAGCGCAGCGTGCTCACGGCGCTGCTGGCTCGCGATCCCGGCTGCGCCCAGGCCTACGTCGACCTCGGTGAGTCGTTCGACATCGGCGGCCAGCCCCAGCAGGCCCTGCGCGTGTTCGAGCAGGGGCTCCGGCAGGTTCCTGGATACGCCGTCCTGCACGGCATGCGCGCCGACGCGGCTTGGCGCGTTGGCCAACGGGAGCAGGCCCTGCAGGCAGTGGCCCGCGCTGCCGAACTCGATCCGGACTATCGCTGGGCATGGTCCGCTCGCTGCGAGTGGCTGATCGAACTGGATCGCCACGGCGAAGCACTGGCTCTGGTCGAGCGCCTGGTGGCGAACCGGCCGCGCGCCGACTTCACGCACGAGCTGCACGCCAATGTGCTCGGGAAACTCGGCCGCCACGACGAACGCATCGCCGCCCTGGAGCGCGCCGTGGCGCTGCGCCCGCGGCTGGGTTCGACCCGCCTGCGCCTGATCGATGCCCTGCTCGAGATGAAGCGCTTCGACGCGGCCAAAGCGGCGATCGCTTCGGCGCAGCAGGTGCTGGGCGAACAGCCAGACCTCGCCTACCGGCTGGCGAATCTGGAACGCACCGCCGGCAACCACGCTGCCGCGCGCACCATGCTGCGCGAAGCCCTGGACCAGCATCCGGACTTCCGCGATGGCTGGGTGCGCTGGATGACCTGGTGCGAGGAGGAAGGCCTCCATCGCGACATCCTGGGCGTGGTGGCCAATCCGCCGGCGGTACTGGCCGACTCCGGGGTGCTGCACGGCTACGCAGCCGACGCGCACCTGAAGCTCGGCGACCGCACGGCTGCAGAAGCTGCGTTCCGCCAGGCCCTGGCAAGGGCGCCCGGCTACGGCTGGGCACGCCTGAATTTGTGCAGCCTGCTGCTCGAACGCGACGCCCCAGCCGAAGTCCTGGAACTGCTCGGCGACCATGACAACCCCGACGCGCAGCCGTTCGAGAATGCCGCTCTACTGGCGCGGGCGGCCGGGCAGCTCGGCAAGAACGCGCTCGCGAGCCGGGCTTTTTCCCGACTGTTGCAGCAGCCGGATCCGGACACGAAGGCGCTCGGCGCCGTGGACAAACTGCTGCGCAAGCACATGCCGCGCGACCACGCGGCCCATCTCGAGAGCCTGCATGCCGCCGCCGAACCCAAATCCGTGTTGCTGCGCAACCTGGCCCGTATCGAGGCCCTGAGCGGCGACGAGAAGCGCTTCTATGCCACGCTCGGTCGCATCTACGAGTCTCTGGGGCCCGAAGCCGGGATCGTGGTCGCTGCGGAGCTGTTCTCCTCTCTGATCGACGTACTCGCTTCGAAGGGGGTGGCGAAGTGGGTGGCGCGAAATCGCCCGCAGCAGATTTCTGATCCGGAAACGATGGGCATGCTGATGCGCGTGCTCTACAGCCCGAGTGGGGATGCGCTGAGCGTGAGCATGTTCCTGGCCCACTGGCGCCGCCCGGATCTGCGCGGCTACATGCTGGCGAACTTCGCGGGCTCCTTGCGGCGGCTGCGTCGTTGGGACGCCATGATCGAGGTGGCCGAGTTCGCCCTGCGCGACTTGCCGCACGACCACTCCATCTGGTGGCATCGGGGCTTCTTGGCAGAAGCTGCCTTGCGGCGCCGCGACTACGCTTTGGCGCGCAAGCTGTCGGTGATGCCAGTGAGCGACTTCCCAGGCCAGCGCCTGACGGTCTACCAGATCGATCTGCTCGCGGAGCTGAGCGCCGCCCCTTGGTTGCAGCGCTACAAGATCCTGCGGCGCAGGATCCAAGAACTGCTGGAGCGCTACGACGCAGCGCTGGCCGCCGACCCGAACGGCACCAGCCCTGCGGATCTGCGGCGTCGCGAGATCCTGTGGCTGGTGCCAGGACCACGCGCCCTGTGTCTTTGCGCTGGCAAGATCGGTCTGAACATCCTGCATCTGCTCCAGACGTGAACCCCTTCAGCCGAGCCGACGCATCGAAACCCGCAGCCACAGACCCGCAGCCAGCGCCCCGCCACCGCACAGCGCCGCCCGCCCGTAGGCTCCGAACAGCAACGCTCCCACTGCCGGCAATGTCAGCCACACCACCGCGGTGCCGAGCAACGCACACCCCACACTGCGTCCGAGGCCGCGGTCGGGCACCACTTCGGGAGCGTGCAATGCCACCGGCCCCCAGCCAGGCCCGCCGGGGCGGACCCGCCGGTAGAACGCCACCAAGTGCGCCATCGGCTCGGGCGGCGTCACGAACGTCACCGCAACCCACACCAGCAGCGACCCGGTAGCCACCAGCAGGCTGGTGTACTGCTCCGCGATCGGCAGCGGGAACCACAGCAACAGCCCGAAGCCCAGCAGCGACGCGAGCATCGCCGCCAGTTCGCTCCACGCCGACACCCGCCACCAGAACCAGCGCACCAAGAACACCGAGCCGAGCCCGCCGCCGAGCGCGGCCAGGTACGCCCACGACTTCTCGGGCGGGATCCGGAAGTGCAGCATCAGGAACGCAGTGACCCCACCGAGCACCGTGACCACCAGCGAGGCCCACCGCGAGGCCCGCACCAGTTGCCGCTCGCTGGCGCCGGGAGCCAGGAACCGCCGATGCAGGTCGTTGACCAGATACGACGCGCCCCAGTTGGTCTGGGTGCTGATCGTCGACATGTACGCCGCCGCGAACGTCACCAGGAGCAGCCCGCGCAGCCCCGACGGCGCCAGTTCGCGGATCAGCAGCGGAAACCCGATCCCCGGATCCGGCTTCTGCTGCGCCGGATCGGCGAGGGCGTACTCGCGCAGTTCGGGATGCAGCGCCAGCGCCGCGAACGCCACCAGGAGCCACGGCCACGGGCGAATGCAGTAGTGCGCCACCTGGAACAGCAGCGTGGCGCGCAATGCATCGGTCTCGCTGCGGCACGCGGCCATGCGCTGCACGATGTAGCCGCCGCCACCCGGCTCCGCACCCGGATACCAGGTCGCCCACCATTGCCCGAGCACCAGCGCCAGGAACACGCCGATCGGCAGCCACGAGGCGTCGCCGAATTCGGGCACGAAGTCGAACAGCTGCGTGCCGCCGAAGTTCGCCGCCGCGCGCTCCTGCAGCGCGCCCATGCCGCCGACCGCGTCGACGGCGAGCCACGCCAGCGCCACGCAACCGACCATCGCCAGCACGAACTGCACCGCGTCGGTCACCGCAACCCCCCACATGCCCGACAGCATGCTGTAGGCCGCCGTCACCGCGAGCAACACCGCCACCAGCAGCAGATCCGTGTGCGCGTCCTGCGGCATGCCGTGCAGCACCGTCTGCCGCAGCACGGTGACCATCGCGTAGGTCACCCAGCCGATCACGAACGAATTGACCACCGTCGCCACGTAGACGGCGCGGAACGCCCGCACGAACGCGGCGATCTTGCCGCTGTAGCGCAGTTCGACCAGTTCGACGTCGGTGAGCACTTCGGCCCGCCGCCACAGCCGCGCGTAGACGAACACGGTGAGCATTCCGCCGAGGGCGAACGCCCACCAGAACCAGTTGCCGGCGAGGCCGTTCTTGGCCACCAATCCCGTGACGGCGAGCGGGGTGTCCGCGGCGAACGTCGTGGCCACCATGGAGATGCCGGCGAGCCACCACGGCAGGTTGCGGCCGGAGACGAAGAACTCGACGAAGCTCTGGCCCGCGCGCCGCCGGTACCACAGGCCGATGCCGAGCGAGACGGCGAAGTAGGCGGCGATGATCGCCCAGTCGAGTGCGGACAGTGGCATGGCCGCGGAGCGTAGGTGCCGGCGCCGGCGACCGCGACAGGACGCCTGCTTGCAGGCTTGCGCCACGCCCGGTTGCCGCTATCACGGCAGCATGGACCTCGTCGAGGTGCAGTTCGCCGCCGCCGGCAAGACCGTGTTCGTCGCCCCGGGCACCACGCTGCTCGCGGCGGCCGGCATGGCCGGCGTCGACATCGCCACCGGCTGCACCCGCGGCCGCTGCGGTACCGACGCGCACCACGTGGTCTGCACCCCCGCGACCGCCTTGGCACCGGCCGCCGGGGACGAAGCGGGCACCCTGGCGCGCATGGGCGTCGGTGCGGATTGCCGCCTGCTCTGTTCGGCGCGTGTTCGGGAAGGTCGGGTGCAAGTGCTGGGCGATGCCATCGGCTGAGCCAAGGTCGGCCAACCAAGGCCCGGCACCACGGACCTGAAACCTTGATCGCATGTTCGAGCTTGCCATGATGTCCGGGTGGACGCATCAACGCGCGCCGGCGCACCCCCGAGCAAGGCCCGACGCCTGCGCGATGGCCTCGGCTTCTTCGGCTCGTTCCTGAAGAACCCGGGCTCGATCGGCGCAGTCCTGCCGAGTTCGGTCTACCTGTCGCGTGCGCTGATCGGCCGCCTCGACCTGCAGCCCGGCGAACTGGTGGTCGAGTTCGGCCCCGGCACCGGCCCGGTGACCGCCGTGGCGCGCGACCTGCTGCCCAAAGGGGCGCGTTATCTCGGCATCGAGCTCGAGCCGCGTTTCCACCAATTGCTGACCAAGCGCTTCCCAGAGATGGACTTCCACCTCGGCTCGGCGGCCAAGGTCACGGACATCCTGGCCGAGCGCAAACTGCCGCGGCCGACCCGCATCCTCTCCGGCCTGCCGTTCGCGACCCTGCCGCCCGGCGTGCAGGACGAAGTGATCGACGGCATCGTCGCGTGCCTGCGCGGCACCCACGGTGACTTCCGCACCTTCCAGTACGTTCACGCCTTCGGCATGAAGGCGGCGCGGCGCTTCCGGGCGATGATGGCCGAGCGCTTCGACAGCTTCGAACGCATCGGGCCAGTCGTGCGCAACGTGCCGCCAGCGTTCGTGCTGCGTTACTGGGGCGCCAAGTAGTTGCTGGGTAGTTGCTGGCGCGCCAAGTAGCCGCCCGCCCCAGCAGGGTCACAGCGGCGGCAAACCCCGCCGCTGCCGCCGCTCCAGCTCCAGAGCCTCGAGGCGTTCTTCGAGTTCGCGCAGCCGCCCCTCCAGACTGCGCAGCCGCGCTGCAGCCGCGCCATCGCCCTGCCAGGCGAACAGCGCCACCCACACCAAGCCGATCGCGAACGGCACCAGGCCAATGCGCGGCGACGACCAGTGCGGCAGGTGCGTGGTGGCGAGTTGTTCGACCAGAAGGCCGAACACCAACAGGGCCGCCATGCGCAGGTGGAACGGCAGGTCGTTCTGGGAACGCATGCGCCCAGTATCCTCGCCGGCATGCCGCGCGTCGCCGTTCTCCCTCTGCTCGCCCTCGCCTGCTGCACCGTGCCGCCGCCGCCGGATCCCGCAGCCCAGTTGCTGCGCACGCTGTCCCTCGAGCAGAAAGCCGGCCAGTTGTTCATGGCCTGGACGCTCTCGCGCAGCGACGGCGAAGGCCCGGCCCACAACCACACCAAACTGCGCGCCGCGGTCCGCGACGCGGGTCTCGGCGGGGTGATCGTCAGCCTCGGCACGACCGCCGACGCCGCAGCGCTGATTCCGACCCTGCAGGACGCCGCCTCCATCCCGCTGCTGATCGCCAGCGACTTCGAAGGCGGCGTCTGGTGGCGGCTGCGCGGCGCCACCGAACTGGGCAACCAGATGCTGGTGGGGGCCACCGGCAGCGCCGAGCTCGCCGAAGCGATGGGCCGCGTCACCGCGCGCGAAGCCAAGGCGCTGGGCGTGCACTGGGTGTTCGCGCCGGTGCTCGACGTGAACAACAACCCGGCCAATCCGATCATCAACGTGCGCAGTTTCGGCGCGGACCCCGACCTGGTGGCGCGCCTGGGCAGCGCGTTCGTGCGCGGGGTGCAGAGCGAGGGTCTGCTGGCCTGCGGCAAGCACTTCCCCGGGCACGGCAACGTCGATTCCGACAGCCATCTGGCAGTGGCCACGGTGCCCGGCGACCGAGCCGCGCTGGAGCGCACGGAGCTGCGGCCGTTCGCGGCGGCGATCGAAGCCGGTCTCGCGTCGGTGATGACGGGGCATCTGGCGGTGCCGGGTCTCGGCGAAGCCGCGGATGTTCCGGCGACGCTGAGTCCGCGCATCCTCACTGGGATCCTGCGCGACGAACTGGGCTTCCAGGGGCTGATCGTGACGGACGCGCTGGAGATGGGCGGGGTGAAGAACGCGTTCCCGCCCGGCGAAGTGGCGGTGCGGGCGCTGCTCGCCGGCGCCGACGTGCTGCTGATGCCGCCGGATCCGTTCGCGGCGCGGGACGCGGTGGTGGCGGCGGTGCAGAGCGGGCGGGTGCCGGTGGCTCGTCTCGACGCGGCGGTGCTGCGCATCCTGCAGGCGAAGGCGCGGGTGGGGCTGTTGGCGGGTGGGGGGCGGGTGGCGGGGGACTGGGAGAGCCGGCTGCGCACGCGGGAGGCCGAAGGGGTCGCGGATCGGATCGCCGCGGCGGGGCTGACGCTGGTGCGGAATCGCGATGGGGTGCTGCCGCTGGGCGATGGCGGGGGCGAGGGGGCGCTGCTGGTGAACCTGTTCGACCAGGACGAAGGCGGTGGGGTGGCCTTCGCCGAGGCTCTGTCGCCGTGCTGCCGCGGCGGCGAGCTGCGTTTGTCCAGCGCCAGCACCGCCAGCGAAGTGGCCGCCGCCAGCCAACGGGTCGCGGCGGCGCACACCATCGTGCTCGGGCTGCA
>JAEUHP010000139.1 GCA_016795295.1 Planctomycetota bacterium
ATGGCGGACCAGCGGCAGGAAGATCCTCGGTTCGGCGCCGCTGCCGACGATGCGGTGGAGCACACCCGGCATCAGGGGGCGCGGGAGCGCGAAGGTGGAGAAGGTCGCCGCATCGGGCACGGTGCCCTGGAGCTCGATGTCTCCGGTCAGGAAGTTCACGAGCTGGAACGAGCCGGTCCCGCCCCGGATCTGCACCGGGCCGGTGTTGCTGGCAAAGGGCGAGCCGCCGAGCTCCCAGGTGGGGAGGAGGGTCAGGACGCGGCCTGGCAGTTGCTGGGATCGCCAGACGCCCTGGCTGTCGCGGACCACGTCGGTCACGTCGTTCGCCAAGGAGAAGCCAACTGCCGGGCCCGCCATGTGCACGCCGCAGCCATGGGCGCCGCGCGTTTGCCCAATGGTCCCTTCGGTTTGGAAATCCGGAATCGGTGGAGTGGGTTCGACCCGTTCGAAGTCGGCGTAGCTCGCCGGCAGGACGATCTGGGCCGGATGCAGGCTGGTGACCAAGAGCTCCTGGGTCGGCGTCGTCTTGTTCAGCACGAACAGCATCTGGTCGGCTTTGCTCCAGTAGAGTTCTTTGACCTGCAGCGACTGGCCGTAGTCGACCTGCGCCGTGATCTGCATCGTGGCGGCCGCGATGCTCGACAGCTCGAGCACGAAGAGCTTGGTGTTCCCGGCGGCCGTCTTGCCGGCAATCACCATCTTGCCGCCGCCGACGTGGGCGATCGCTTGGTGGCTGGCGCAAGGCGAAGGTAGGCTCATGCGGCCGAAGGAAGAGGTGCGGAAGACGTTCCATTCCAACACCCCTGACCCGACGAAGCTGGTCACGGAGCCAGCGTCGTTGCCGGAGATGTAGCGCTGGTGGATCTCGCTGGTCTGTGCTGCCGCAGTGGCCTGCGCCAGCAGGCTCAGCAAAGCCGTCGCGAGTGCTTTGGCGTTCACGGTCGTGGCTTCCGGATCGATGCGTGCCGCGGGAGCCGCCCGCGGTACCAGGGGAGCCTACGCTGCCTTGGGCTCAGGCACCAAGTGGGGCGCCATGCGCACCATGCGACGCCGCCGCGGGCCGAACGCCTCACTCGTGCGGCTGTTGCGACCCGCGCAGCGGCGTCCCAGCAACTCTGAGCCGGGTCGCCTCGCGGGCGAGCCGGACCCGATCGACGCCGCCGCGGGCCGAACGCCTCGCTCGTGCGGCTGTTGCAACCCGCGTAGCGGCGTCCCAGCAACTCTGAGCCGGGTCGCCTCGCGGGCGAGCCGGCTCACACCGCCTTGAACAGCGGCAGCGCGAGCACCGCGGCGATCGTCATCAACTTCATCAGGATGTTGATCGACGGCCCAGCCGTGTCCTTGAACGGATCGCCGACCGTGTCGCCGGTGACCGCCGCCTTGTGCGTGTCGCTGCCCTTGCCACCCAGGTGGCCAGCTTCGATGTACTTCTTGGCGTTGTCCCAGGCGCCGCCGGCGTTGGCCATGAACAGCGCCATCATCACGCCGGCCGAGGTCGAACCGGCCAACAGGCCGCCGACCGCCGACTTGCCGAACAGCATGCCGACCAGGACCGGCACCACGACCGCCATCAGGCCGGGCACCACCATCTCGCGCAGCGCGCCTTCGGTCGAGATCTGCACGCAGCGCGCGTAGTCGGCCTTGCCGCCGGTGCCGTCCTTGAGGCCCGGGATCTCGCGGAACTGCCGGCGCACTTCTTCGACCATCGCGTTGGCGGCCTTGCCGACCGCCTTCATCGCCATCGACGAGAACACGAACGGCAGCATCGCGCCGATCAAGAGGCCCATGACGACGTTGGCGTTGTCGAGGCTGAGGTTGCAGTCCTTGCCGGCCGCGGCCTTGTAGGCGGCGAACAGGGCCAGCGCGGTGAGGGCCGCGGAGCCGATGGCGAAGCCCTTGCCGATCGCCGCGGTGGTGTTGCCGGTGGCGTCCAGCGAGTCGGTGCGCTTGCGCACTTCCGGCGGCTGGTGCGACATCTCGGCGAGGCCGCCGGCGTTGTCGGCGACCGGGCCGTAGGCGTCGACGCCGAGCGAGATGCCGAGCGTGGAGAGCATGCCGACCGCGGCCATGCAGATGCCGTAGATGCCGGCCAGTTCGTTGCACAGGAACACGCCGACCGCGAGCAGCACGGTCGGGATCCAGGTCGAAGCCATGCCGGTCGCGAGGCCGTAGATGATGTTGGTGGCGGCCCCGGTCTTCGACTGCTGCGCGATGGTCTGCGCGGGCGCCATCTTCTCCGAGGTGTAGTACTCGGTGACCTTGCCGATGACCACGCCGACCACGAGGCCGATCACCATCGCGAAGTAGACGTTCCAGTGCGACACGGCTTCGGTGCCGCCGGCGATGCGCAGGGGCTGCGGCTGCATGATGGCCGTGATCACCGCGCCGCCGACCACCAGCGCCGCCGAAGCGGCGATCAGGCCGCCGAACAGTGCTGCGGACAGCTTCGACTCGTCTTCGGCCTTGACCCGGAAGGTGCCGAGGAAGCTGGCGACGATACCCACCGCGGAGATCACGATCGGGTAGGTGAGCAGGCTGGCGAACGAGGCGTTCGCGGCGTCGCCCGAGAGGGCGGCGGGCACCAGCGTGAAGCCGATGATCGCGGTCGAGATGATGGCGCCGCAGTAGCTCTCGAACAGGTCGGCGCCCATGCCGGCCACGTCGCCGACGTTGTCACCGACGTTGTCGGCGATCACCGCCGGGTTGCGCGGGTCGTCTTCGGGGATGCCGGCTTCGACCTTGCCGACCAGGTCGCCACCGACGTCGGCCGCCTTGGTGTAGATGCCGCCGCCGACGCGCGCGAACAGCGCGATCGAGCTGGCGCCGAAGCTGAAGCCGAGCACGTAGTTGACGAAGTTCGGGCCACCCGGCGTGTAGGTGCCGGTGCCGTAGATCAGCATCAGCAGGGTGATGCCGACGAGGCCCAGGCCGACCACGGTCATGCCCATCACGGTGCCGGACTTGAAAGCGACGTCGAGCGCGCCACCGAGGCTGGTCTTGGCCGCCTGGGTGGTGCGCACCGCGGCGCGGGTGGCACAGTGCATGCCGAAGTAGCCGGCGACCGCCGAGCTGGTGGACCCGAGCAGGAACGCCACCGCGGTCTTGACCCCGAGGCCATCGGCTTCCTTGCCCAGGCACAGCAGCACGAACACCACACCGACGAACACCGCGAGCCACTTGTACTCGGCGTGCAGGAAGGCGCGGCCGCCCTCCTGGACGGCGCGGGCGATCTCCTGCATCTTCGCGTCACCCTGGTCCTTCTGCATGATCTGCTTGAACAGGTTGACCGCGAAGGCGATGCCGGCGGCGGCGATGGCTAGAGAGAGGACGTTCCAGACGACGTAGGCCATGACGGATCGGGACGAGGGGACGGAATCGAGCGCAGAATTGGGCGCAGCACCATAGCCGCCGGGGGGGCGGCCGGGCAAGCGCGCGTTCAGGCCTCGGGTTGCGAGGCGGGCGGCTCTGGGGTGCGGGGCGCTGTGTCCGGTGCCGTCGTGCCGTCCGTGGCCGGCGGAGCCGCGCTGGCCGCTGCGGGGCCGGAAGCCGCCTGGGTGGCTGCGGTCGCCTGGGGCTGGTCGGGGGGGCACGGCGGCAGCGCGGCCACGGGCTGCTGCGGCTGCACGAACGCTTCGGTCGGGCGCTGCTGGCCGTGCCGCCGCCGGCGCCACAGCCAGTACCACAGCACCACCAAGGCCCCGCCGCCGATCACGGCCCACAGGATGCCCCGTTCGACGCTCTGCACCGTGTCGATCAGTTCGTCGATGACGCCGGCGCTGCGGAACCCGCCCCAGATCAAGAGCGGCACCAGGAGGGCGATGCCCATGCCGTCGAGCAGCAGGAAACGCCGCCAGGGCATCTTCATGGTGCCGGCGGTGAAGAACGCCACCACCCGGATGCCGGCCAGGAAGCGGGCGATCACGATCACCAGGTCGCCGCGGCGGCGGAACCAGCGGTCGAAGTCCATCAGCCGTTTGCGGGTGACCACGTAGCGCAGCCAGCGCAGGCGCAGGAGCCGGGTGCCGAAGGTGCGGCCGGCCAGGAACGGGATCACGTCGCCGACCAGGATCGCCGCTCCGCAGCACAGCATCATCCAGGCGGGTTCGGCGCGGTCGGGGAACTTCGCGCAGAAGTAGCCGGTCGCCAGCAGCACGATTTCTTCGGGCAGCGGCAGGCCGAGGCCGCAGACGACCAGCAGCACCCCGACCACCAGGTAGGGGTATTCGGTCATCGCGTTGACGATCTGCTCGAACATCGCTCAGCGCAGGTGTGGCCAGAGAGGTGCCATGCGGGCGTCCGCGAACACGGCGCGCAGGTCGGTGGGGGTGCCGCGCAGGTGGGCGGTGGCCGCCTCGAGGTGCGCGCGCCACTCCGCGGCGAGGGCCGCGTCGGCGAGTTCGCGGCTGCGGGCGATGGCGGTGTCGAGCACCGCGAGGGCGCCTTTCGGGTCCTCGGCGTCGAGCAGCGCGCCGGCCAGGGCGATGGCGCGGAACGTGCGATGCTCGCGCACGATCGGACTCGGCGACCGCCGCTCGGCTTCGGCGTAGTAGGCGTCGGCCAGGGCGGGTGCGCCCCCCGTCGGCCGCAGCAGGGTCGCGAGGCCCGGTTCGGCACTCACCGCCGCTTCGGGCAGGCACGCCATCGCTTCCAGCAGGTGGATCTCGCGCCGTCCGGCGGTGGCGCGGGCGCCCTCGAGGGCCCCGAGCGCCGCGACCAAGCGGGCCTTCGCCGCAGCCGCGCGGTCCTGCTCCGGCGTACCGAGGTCGCCCCCGTCCAGGGCATAGCGGTAGGCGAACACCACGTGGCCGTCGACCCAGTTCGGCACCAGCGTCAGCAACTGCTGCGCGCGTGCGAAGGCCTCGTCGGCGTTGCCGGCGCGCCCGCACTCCTGCATCGCCGTCCAGGCGAACGGCAAGGCGGCGGGGCGCACCAGCGCCATCGCCCAGGCCGCCGCGTCGGCGGGCACCGGCTGGCCGAGCCACCAGGGCACCGGGACCAGGGCCAGCGCCAAGCCGGAGCAGAAGACCGCTCGGCTCATCGGCGCCCACTCGTGCGCAGCAGCATGCCGCCGATCATGGCCGTGGCCCCCACGGCGAGGGAAGGGAGTGCTGCCCAGAATGCCGCAGGCGTGCCGAGCCAGCGCCCCGCCAGCACGTCGTGCACGGCGGTCGAGAACGTGCCGATGCCACCGACCGTGGTGACGAACAGCACCCCAAAGGCGACCAGACGGACCACGGCCAAGCCGGTGCGGGCACCGGCCAGGTAGGCGAGGCCCACGGCCACCGCGAGCGGCAACGCCGCCAGGGCCGCAGCCCATGCGGCGTTGGCCAGGCCGGAGTGGGCCGTGGCTTCGCGCACGGCCACGGCGCCCGGCGGCAGCACCAGCGGCACCGTGCCGCTGCGCAACTGCAGTTCGAGCTGCTGCAGGGGCCGCGGCGGGAAGTGCACCGTGGCGAATTCGCCGCTCTGGGTGAAGTACACCGGCTCGCCCAGGGCCTCGCCGTCGCCGAGCACCTGCACTGCGCTCGGCTGGAACGGCCCGCGCGGCAGCAGGGCGATCGGGCGCAGCACCACGGCGCTGGCGAGTGTGCCGTTGGGCAGGTTCGCCGTGAGGCGCGGCCGTTCTGGCAGCAGGGTCGACGGCCCCGAGGCCACCGGCCAGTGCTCGGCGACCGCCGTGGCCGGCGCGCCGAACCAGCGGCCGAGGCCCACCAGCAGCAGGCTGCCGAGCAGGACTTGCAGCACCAGCGCCGCGGCGCAGGCCCCGAAGTGGCCGCGGGCCCGGCCGCCAACCCAGCGTGCGGCGAGTTCGGCGCCCGGCGCATCGGTGCCGAACCACGGCCAGGTGCGCAGCAGCGCTGCGGCGTTGGCCGCCGCGAGCACCAACAGCGGCGTGGCGAGCCAAGGGGCCAGGGCGCCGCGCGCGGCCTCGGCGGAGCTGGTGGCCGGAGCCACGACTTGCGCGCCGGCCAAGGCCAGCACGGCCGCCGCCGCCGAGGGCCAGACCGCGGTGGCGAGTCCCTGGCGCAAGGCGATGCCGAAGGCGGCGCGGTTGGCGCGGTTCACGGCTGCTGGTCCGTGCGTTGCCCTGGGAACTTCTGCGCGGCCGCTGCCCCGGTTGCGAGTGGCGGGGTCGCGAGTTGCGGGGCCGCGAGCCGCCGGAACAGTGCGAACAGGTGCTGGCGTTCGCGGGCCACGCGCAGCACCGTGCCGCCGAGTTCCTCGGCGGTGGCCGAAAGCCGCTGCAGCCCCTCGGCCGACAGTCCGCGCACCACCAGCGCGTCGGCATCGGTGCCCAGCAGTTCGGCCAAAGTGCCGCGCAAGCGCAAGGCGCCGTCCTGCAGCACCACCACCTCGTCGCACAGTTCTTCGATCTCCAGCAGGTGGTGCGAGGCCAGCAGCACGGTGGTGCCAGCAGTGCGCCGTTCGCGCAACACGTCCATGACCACGGCGCTGCCGAGTGGGTCGAGGCCGGCCGTCGGTTCGTCGAGCAGCAGCACGCGCGGTTCGGCCAGCAGGGCCGCGGCCAACGCCAGGCGCTTCCGCATGCCGGTGCTGAACGTGCGCACCGGCCGCCGCCCGGCGTGGCGCAACTCGAGCCGGTCGAGCCAGAGTGCCGCGCGCGCGTCGGCGGTGTCGTTGGGCAGGCCGAGGGTGGCGCCGGCGTAGGCCAGGAACTCCGGCGCCGACAGCACGCCGAACGGCAGACTGCCTTCGGGCTGGTAGCCGACCTGCTGGCGTTGCCGTGGGTGGGTGGGCGGCAGACCGAGCAGTTCGGCGCGGCCCTGGGTGGGCGCCTGCAGGCCGGCGAGCACCCGCAGCAGCGTGGTCTTGCCCGAGCCGTTCGGGCCGAGCACGCCGAGGATGCAGCCCGGGGCGACCTCGAGGTCGAGCGGCTGCAGGGCCGCTACCGTGCCGCCGCGGCTGCGGAACGACACGGCGAGTTGCTGCACGGAGATGGCGGCTGCCATGCGGGCCGCCGATGGTATCCTGCGCGCTTCCAGTTTCCCCTGGCGCCGGCCCTCGCCGGCGCAAAACGACGCGTGAGTGGTTACTTCTCTCTGGCCGATGGCCGTGCCCTGCCGCTGCACCATGGGTTCGTGGTCGGGCGCACCGCCGGGTGCGACCTGGTGATCGACGACAGCAAGGCATCGCGGCGGCACCTCCGGGTGATCGTCGAAGCCGGGGTCGCCGAAGTCGAAGACCTGGATTCGAGCAACGGCACGCTGCTGAACGGCAAGCCGGTGACGCGCCGGCTGCTGCGCGACGGCGACCAGGTGCAGATCGGCAAGACGGTGCTGGTCTACCGCGAGGGCGCGCCACCGGCACCGCGCGGAGCGGCGTCGGCACCCGCGCCGGCCGGCGCTGCGGTGTTCGACGACGACGACGACCTGTTCGGCGGGGATTCGGGGGCGAAGACCGCCGCGCCGCCGCCGGCCTCCACACCGCCGGCACCCGCCCCGGCGGCACCGCGCCCCGCGCCGGCCGTGCCCCGCGCCGAAGTGGGCCCTCCGGCTGGCGCCCGCCCGCCCGCAGCGGCCACTCCGGCGGCACCGCCGCCGCCCGCGCCGCCGCCGCGTCCCGCGGTGGTCGAGTTCGCCGACGAAGTGGTCGAGGTGCGCAAGGCGCCGCCCCAAAGCGCCGCCAGCCCCGCGGCCGCCAAGTCCGGTTCTGGCGCCGCGGGTGGTCCGGTGGGGGTGCAGGTGCAGCAGCGGGTGCTGCAGTTCAGCAAACAATCGGCCAGCGGCTCGCCGCTCGGCGACGACCTCGGCCAGCTCAGCTCCGGCGCGCGGTCGCTGGTGTTCGCGTTGGTCCTGGTGGGGGCCGCGGGCATCGCTTGGCTGGTGGTGCACCTGGTGCGCTAGCGCCAACCGACTCGCGCAGAAACCTGCCGCGACAGAAACCTGCCGCAACAGATACCTACCGCAACAACGGGCGCCAACTCGGCAGTTCGCGCAGCGGCGCCAGCAGCGGTCCGAGCTGCGCCCGCTGCCACGGCGGCAGCGACAACTGGAGCGCTGCGGCGCGTTCGCCGAGGCGCTGCACGGTGTCCGGTTCGCCGCGCCGCTGCCAGTGCAAGGCCGAGAGCAGGTACGGCCGCAGGTCGCGTTTGGCGAGGCCTGAGCGCTGCGCGGCGTCGAGCAGGAGCTTCAGCGTCTCTTCGGTCTCGGCCACCGAGTTGGCGTCGTTGTGGGCGAGCGTGCCGAGTGCGTCGAGGCACAGCCGTTCGAAGGCGCAGCGGGCGGCGGCTTCCGGCTTGCCGGCCTGGACGGCGAGCCGCTCCAGGTCGCGGAAGTGCGTCGGCAGCCGTTCGCGCAGCACGGTGTGCGGCTGGTCGAGCACGGTCGTGATCGCCGCCTCGACATCGCCGCGCTGGAACTGCACCGTGCTCAGCAGCACGCGCAACTCGGGATTCTGGGGATCGTGCTGCAGGCCTTGGGTGGCGATCTGCGCCGCCAGGTCGTAGGCCGAACCCCTGGCCAGCACTTCGCCGAGCAGCAGCAGGAGCTGCGGGTCGTGAGGCCGCAGCTGCACGGCGCGCGCCGCGTGGCGTCGCGCTGCCGCAAGGTCGCCGGCGCCGAGTTCTTCCTGGGCCAGGAGTTGCAGCCAACGCGGCTCGAAGGGCTGCCAGCGCCGAGCCGTGTGCAGGGCGGTGAGCGGCGGCAGTTCGCCTTGGGCCCGCGCCCGCACGTAGGCGGCGGCCGCGGTCTGGCCGACCAACGGCAGGAGGCCCAGGCCCAGCAACACGAGGCCGAGCCCGCGCAGCAACCAGCGGGTCCACGCCGGGGCCGGCCGCCACTCCGGCGCGCGCGCCGCGACCGGCACGAACGCGGCCAGCAGGGCCGGCGCATTGCCCAGCGGGGCGCGCACGAACATCAACAGCAGCAGCACGAACAGCGGCAGCAGCGCCGCCTGGTCGCGTTTGCCGCGTTGCAGCGCGAACAGCAGGGCGGCGAACAGCAGCAGCAGGGGCACGCCGCCTTCCACCAGCAGTTCGAGCCAGTCGTCGTGGGCGGTGCGCACTTCGGTGGCGAAGCGGCGGCCACCCGAGAGTTCGATCTCCTCGGCGCTGCGCACGCGCGGATACTGCACTGCGAACTGGCCGGGGCCGAAGCCGAACAGCGGCCGTTCGGCGAACAGACGGGTGCAACTCTTGGCGATCTCCCAGCGCACGGCGAGGGTTTTCTCGCCGCGCGGCAGGTCGGCGGCGGCGCCGCTCGATTCGGCCGGAGCGGGCCGCGGCAGGGTCTGGTCGGCGGCGAAGCCGAGGGCCCCGCCGGCCACGGCCAGCAACAGCCACACCGCCCCGGCGCGCGGGCGCAGCAAGCACAGGAGGCAGAGGCCGATCGGCAGCGCATAGAGGCCCGAACGCGAACCGTTGACCCACAAATACGCGGCGGCGAGGGCCACGGCGAGCTGGCCGAGCCAGGCGCGCTGGGTGCCGAGCACGGCGGTGGCCGTCGCGGCCAGGGCCGTCCATTCGCTGGCGACGTTCAGGTTGCCGAAACTCGCCACCGGTTCGCGTTCGACGCCGTAGCCGGCCAGTTCGGCGAGGCCCGCGCGCTGCAACAGACCGAACAGGCTGGTCAGCAGCAGCACGGTGGCGAGTGGCGCGCCGAACGCCGGCAGCCGGCCCGCCACGGCGCGCAGCCACACCAGCAGCGCGAGCCAATGCGCGCCGCGGTAGAGCGCTTCGAACGGCTGCAGCGAGCGCACGCTGATGACCGCAGCCACCGCGAGTGCGCCGAAGAAGGCCCAGAACGCCGCTTCACCGCGCACCCGTGGCAGTCCGGGGGCGCACAACCACACGAGTCCGGCGAGCAGCAGCCACAGGCCGCGGCGGGCCTGTTCGAAATCGACCCAGTGCGGATGGCAGGGCAGCACCAGGATGCCCGTGGCGAGCCACGGCCAGAGCGCCGCCAGCCGTTCGGGCCAGGGCCTGGGCGGTGCGGGTGGGGGCGGTTCAGGTTCGACCAAGCGGGCCATGGCGGGATGGGGCGGTGGCGCTGGATCAGGGACGCTGGATCCGAGGTGGGGCGCAGGGGGGGCGCACGGACCTAACCGGCGCCATCGAACTTCAGGATCGCGTCGACGTAGCCCTCCACGGCGAACGGCTCGAGGTCGTCGATGCCTTCGCCGAGCCCCAGGAACTTCACCGGCACGGGCAGCACCGAGCGGATGCCGAACAGGGCTCCGCCCTTGGCGGTGCCGTCCATCTTGGCCAGGATCAGTCCCGTGACCGGTGCCGACTTGGCGAACTCGCTGGCCTGGCGGATCGCGTTCTGGCCGGTGGTGGCGTCCAGCACCAGCAGGGTCTCGTGCGGCGCCTCGGGCACCTGCTTCTTCACCACCCGCACGATCTTCTCCAATTCCTGCATCAAGTTCTTCTGCGTGTGCAGGCGGCCGGCGGTGTCGAGGATCAGATAGTCGACGCCGCGCGCCACCGCGGCTGAAACCGCGTCGAACGCCACCGCCGCCGGGTCCGCGCCGGTGGCCTGCTTCACGATCGGGATGCCGAGCCGGCCGGCCCACAGCGTGAGCTGTTCGACTGCCGCCGCGCGGAACGTGTCGCCGGCGCCGAGCAGCACCGAATGCCCCTGCTGCTGCAGGTGCCGCGCCAGTTTGGCGATCGAAGTGGTCTTGCCGGCGCCGTTCACGCCGACCACCAGCACCACCGTCGGCCGCTGCGCGCTCTTCGCCAGAGGTGCCGCCGCGCCCTGCAGGCGCTGCAGCAACTGCCGGCGCAGAAATGCGGGCACCTCGCCGATGTCGCGCACTTCCTTCTTGCGGTAGGCGGCAGTGAGCTCCGCAACCACCTCGGTGCCGATCGGCCCGATGTCGCTGTTGTAGAGCACTTCCTCGAGGTCCTCGAGGAACGCCGCATCGAGCTGGCGGCCGTGGAACAGCCGGGACAGACCTGCGGTCAGGACGTCGCGCGTCTTCTTGAGCGCTGCCAGTAGTTTGCCGAACACCATGGACTGCGCGGAGCCTCGTGGCGGCTCGTCTTACGCGGACGGCGGGTTGGAAGCGAGCGTCTCGGCGGCCGGCGTGGGCCGGGCCGTTGGGGGGCTCGGCTGGTTGCTGCTGTTTTGGGGGCCGCTGTTCTGGTTGCCGCTGGTTCTGGGAGCACTGGCTTGAGCAGTACTGCCCTGGTCCCCCGCGGGCGGTGTGCTGGCGGGTCGGGCGGGCGCGGCTTGGCCCTGGGCCGGGCGCCGTTCGCGTTCGAGGTCGATGCGCACGCGGTCGAGGATGCCGTTGACGAAGCCGCCTGAATTGGCGGTCGAGAACTTCTTCGCCAACTCGATGGCTTCGTTGATCGCCACCTTCGGCGGCACGTCCGCACAGTGCATCAGCTCGTACATCGCGAGGCGCAGCACGTTGCGGTCGACGTTGGCCATGCGCTGCAGGTCCCAGTTGCGCGCGACCTGCTGCAGGCGCGCGTCGATCGCGGCCCGTTCGGCCAGCACGCCTTCGACGAGCCGCTGGGCGAAGGTCGCCACTTCGGCATCGCCCTCGGCTGCGTCCTGGCACAGCGCCGCACCGGTGGTGCCGAGTTCGGCCGCGTAGTCGGCCCCGCGCAGGTCGAACTGGAACAGCAGCTGGAGGGCCAGCTCGCGGGCGCGGGAACGGCGGCGGAAGGGGGCGGTCATGGCAAGGAGCGAGGGCAGTTGGCAACCGCCCGAGGGTGGGTCGGGCAGTGTAGCCCAGAAGGCGCCTTTCGCCAAGTCAGCGGGGTTGCGGTGCGGGGCCCGGTCCCTTGATGCCCAAGGCGGCGCCGAGCCCGAGCATCGCCAGGGCCGCCATGGCAGCGTCGGCACCCTTGTTGCCAGCCGAGCCACCGGCGCGGTCGAGCGCTTGGCCCATTTCCGCGCAGGTCAGCACCCCGAAGCCGAGGGGCACCCCCAGGTCGAGCTGCACGCGCAGCGCGCCGTCGGTCACGCCCCGGCAGACGTATTCGTAGTGGTCGGTGCCGCCCTTCACCACGGCGCCCAGCATGACCACGGCATCACAGCGGCCGTGGGTGGCGAGCCACCGGCAGGCCAGCGGCAGTTCGAAGGCCCCGGGCACCCAGGCCACCACGATGTGGTCGGCTGCGACCCCTGCGGTGCGCAACGTCGCTTCGGCACCCTCCAGCAGCCGTTCGGTGACAACTTCGTTGAAGCGGGCGACGGCGATGCCGATGCGCTTGCCCTGGGCAGCGTTGGGGGCGGCGAGGATCTGGGCCATGGCCGCAACCTAGCGGCAGGTGACGGTCCAGGCGAGGCCGCAGCGGACGCCGCAGCGGGTCGCATGCGCCGACTGCCGGGTGGGTGGCTGCCGCGTTGCGGCGACTCGGCTCAGTTCACCCGCCACGGCGCCGGCTTCAGGATCACCGGCGCGGGATCGATGGTGATGCGGCCCGGCTCGGGGGCCGGCGGATCCAGCGGTTCGTCCTCTTCCTCGAAGATCGCCTTGCAGCGGATGCGCCAGCTCCAGCCGGGTTGCAGGTGGGCGTCGTAGGTCTGGGCGCGCAGTTCGTCGGCGAAGTAGCTGCCGCGGGCGATCTCGGTCGGAATCGGCATGAACAGGATGCTCGCCTGGCTGCCGACCATGCGGCCCTGGCCGTCCAGCACGTCGAGGTAGACCCAGGCCCGCGCCACCGGCTTGGCGGTGCGGTTCTGGTAGTGGAAGCGGCAGCGCACGTAGGTGTTGCCCGGGAAGCCGTCGAGCGTCACTTCCCGCACCGTGACCCGGCCGTGGCCCGGGAAGTCGAACGTGTAGGGCGCAGTGTTCTGCTCGCGGAACACCTGCTGGCAGGCCTGGAACTGGCTCAGTTCCTGCTCGAGCGGGTGCGTCTTGCTGCCTGCGGCGCCAGGACTTGCGCACGCGGCGGCGAACAGGAGAAGGGCGGGAAACCCGAAGCGACGGCGGCTCATAGGCGAGTCCTCTGGCAAAGTCCGTTCCACCGCAGGGTGCGGTGGCAGCGCCCCGAGTCTAACGCACGCCCCGCCGGCTGTGTGCTTGACCCGGGTGTGCCTTGGCACCATCCTGCGCTGCCGCCGGAGGCGGAACCCAACCGATGTTCGATTCGCTCGCCAACGCCCTGGGCAAAGCCTACCGCGCCATCGTCGGCCAGAAGGTGCTGACCGAGGCCAACGTCGACGAAGGCATCCGCGCGGTGCGCCAAGCGCTGCTCGAGGCCGACGTCAACTTCCAGGTCGCCAAGGATTTCGTCGCCGACGTGCGCCAGCGCGTGCTGGGCCAGAAGGTGATCGAGTCGGTCGAACCCGGCCAGCAATTCGTCAAGTGTTTCCACGACGCTTTGACCGACCTGCTCGGCGGCCAGGCCCTCGGCCTGCCGGTGGCGCCGACCGCGCCGCTGGTGCTGATGATGTGCGGCCTGCAGGGCAGCGGCAAAACCACTACCTGCGCCAAGCTGGCGTTGTGGCTGCGCAAGCACAAGAAGAAGAACCCTCTGCTGGTGGCCGCGGACCTGCAGCGGCCGGCCGCAGTCGACCAGCTGCAGAGCCTGGGCAAGCAGCTGTCGATCGCCGTCTACGCCGAAGCGGTCACCGCCAAGCCGCCCGAGGTGTGCCGCCGCGGCATCGAGTTCGCCAAGTCGCGGGGCCACGACGTGGTGATCCTGGACACGGCCGGTCGCTTGCACATCGACGCACCGTTGATGCAGGAACTGCAGCAGGTGCAGCAACAGTGCCAGCCGCACGGTGTGCTGCTCGTCTGCGACGCGATGCTGGGCCAGGACGCGGTGAACTCGGCCAAGGAGTTCCACAGCCGATTGCCGCTGCACGGCTTGATCCTGACCAAGGTCGACGGCGACGCGCGCGGCGGCGCGGCGTTGTCGATCGTCAAGGTCACCGGCCGACCGATCCTGTTCGCGGGTGTGGGGGAGAAGCCCGACGACCTCGAGGAATTCGACCCGCCGCGCATGGCCGGGCGCATCCTCGGCATGGGCGACGTGGTCGGCCTGGTCGAGAAGGCGCAGTCGGTGATCGACGAGCGCGAGGCCGAGGCGGCAGCGCGCAAGCTGCAGAAGGGGCAGTTCGATTTCGAAGACTTCCTGTCGCAGCTCCACATGATCCGCAAGCTGGGGCCCCTGAAGAAGGTGCTCGGCATGCTGCCCGGCGTGGGGTCGATGCTGCAGGACGTCGACCTCGACGACGGCCATTTCCGCCGCATCGAAGCGATCATCCAGTCGATGACACCGCGCGAACGGCGTCGCCCGGACCTGATCGATCTGCCGCGCCGCCGCCGGATTGCCGCCGGTTCGGGCAACCCGCTCGACGCCGTCCACGGCCTGATCAAGCAGTTCAAGGCCATGCAGGAGCTGATGAAGCGCATGGGGCGCGGCGGCGGTTTGCCGCCCGGCCTCGACGGCCTGCTGGGCGGGGGGGGCGCTGGGCCCGGCCGCGGTCCCGGGGGGGCAGGTGGATTCCCTGGTCTGCCGGGGGGGCGTGGTTTCCCAGGTGGTGGGTTTCCGGGTGGCGGCTTCCCTGGCGGTGGCCTGCCTGGGCGCCGTCGCTGAGGTTTGGCCCCCTCGGGCGCCCCGCGGATCCCTTGGATGCCCGGTCGGTCCCTCGGGCGCCCAGTAAGGCGAAAAATCCTAGGGCGAAAACGCTGGCAACGGGGCGGCGGTTCTGCTTTGCTTCTCGCCCCTTTCGCGGCAACACGACGTACGGAGACAGTTTCCCTTGGCAGTCACGCTTCGCATGAAACGCTTTGGACGCCTCAACCACCCGACCTACCGGGTGGTGGCCACCGATCCGCGCTTCCCGCGCGACGGTCGGATCATCGAGGCGCTCGGTTACTACCTGCCGCTGATGCCGCGGGCCCAGGACCAGGTGAAGCTCAACACCGAACGCATCCAGTATTGGCTGTCGGTCGGTGCCAAGCCCTCCCAGACGGTCGCCGAGATGGTCGAGAAGGCTGGCCTCGTGGTGCCAGAGCCCAAGCAGCGCGAGCGCAAGAAGAGCAAGGGCAAGCCCAAGGCCTTCGTGCCGCCGAAGAAGAAGCAGCGCAAGCCGCGGGCGGAGCGCCGCGCGGCCAAGGCCGCACGCGCTGCCACGAAGAAGAAGTGACGCGGGCGGGGCGGTTGGCTGCGTGGGCGCTGCCCACGCGTAGGCCGGTTCCGTCCCAGCCGCCGCGTCCGGTGCATTCCGTTTGGCTGGTCCGTTCTCCGCGCATCGTCTCTGCGGCCTGCGCGGCTGCCTGAGAGGTTGCTGTGTCCGCCAAGAAGAAGACGAAACCAGACGAAGACGTGGCTCTGCCGCCAGACCCGCGTGAGCACCTGCCGCCTGCGCCTGCGGCCTACAAGACGCTGCTCGCCGAGCTGGAAGCCGTGCTTGCCGACGTGCCGCCCCCGCCGCCCCCCGGCGAAGGGCAAGTGCTGCCCCCTCTCGACTTGATCGAGGCGGTGCTGCACATCCAGTTCGCGGATGGTCTGCCTTGTGGCTACGGCCAGGAAGCGCGCCGGCGGATCAACCAGAGCTTCGTCGATCGCAACGAGTTCCGCGTCACCGAGGCCTATGAGGTCGAGGAGATTCTGCGCGACCTGCCGATCCCGAATCTGTTCGAGCGTTGCCAGCACGTGCGCGATGCGGTGGCGCAGATCTACAACGACCAGAACGGGGTCAACCTCGGGTTCCTGCACGAAGCCGGGGTCGGCGACCGCAACACGTTCTTCCAGCGCATTCCGGCCCTGCAGGGCAATGCCGTGGTGTTCCTCGGCAACCTGCTGACCATGGAGGAGCTGTGCTTCTCCGACAAGTCGACGCTGCGCGCGCAGCAGCGGCTTGGAATCGACCCCAAGGACGCGGCCGCCGGTGACTTCTTCGCCTCGGTCCGCGCGTTGGTCAAGCCCTATGGGCACCTGCCGCTGCAAGTGGGTCCCGATCTGCCCGACGGGCGGGTCAACTTGAAGCACACGCTCTCGCCGGCCTGCTTGCTGGTGCGTTTGGCGCCCACGGGCAAGCGCAAGCATTGATTCTGGCGGCGCTGGTTGCGGGCGGCGCCGCAACGCGGGGGGCGGCTACGGGCGAGGAATGGTTGGGGGCCCGCTGCGGCGCCGGGGTGCTGGCCGCGCCGGGTGAGTAACGTGTGCTGAGGGTGGAGATCAGCGGCGGCGGAACCAGCGGCGGCGGTTCAGGTCGCGGCGGAGGTGGTTGGCGATGCGTTGCCAGGCCTGGGCGCGGTCGCTGCGGGGCAGCCCGAGCGCTTGCAGGAAGCGCAGCATTTCGGTCCGGCTCGGTGTGGCGGCCAGGCGCTGCTGGTGACGGACCAGGTGCCGGAGCAGGCGCGACAGCATCGCATCGGTGTCGGCGGTGGTGAGTGGGCCACGCAGCTTGGCGCGGTCGAGATCGACCAGCACGGCACGCACTCGGTCGCCTCGTGGGGCGCACAGCACGTTGTCGAGGTGCAGATCCGGGTGGCGTAGCCCGGCGGCGAAGGCGAGCCGCACCAGGGTGCCCACCGCGGTGGCCGTGTGGCGCCGGAGTTCTGGGTGGGCGGCCAGGAACGCGGGCAGTGGCAGGGCTTCCGGCACGCGTTCGGTGCAAAGGCGCAGGCGCCAGAAGGCCCCGCGCCGTTGCGCCACGGCCGCGATCGGGGCCACCACCGGCACGCCCTGAGCGCGCAGTTCTGCGAGTACGGCCAGTTCGTTGCGCGCGCGCTGCGGACTCGGGTAGCGGTCGCGCAGGAGCTTGCCGAGAGCGCCACCGCGTTGGTACGGGCGGACCACGAGTTCGCGGCCGGCGACCACCAGGCTGCCGACGCCGCCGCGGCCTTTGGCTCCGGGCAAGGGGGTGAGGTTGGCCCAGAATGGCTGCAGGCCGTGCGGCGCGAGTTCGGCCAGGAGCCAGCCGATTGCGGCCGCGGCGCGTAGTTCGACGAATCCCGCCGGCGCGATCACGCCGAGAGCGTAGCGCGGCGGCGGCACAACGCACTGGACGAACGCGCATGGCGGCCCAATGCTGTGGGCGATGTCTCCGACTGCTTCGCTGGCCGCCGCAGACGTGCTGCCCGAGGGTGGCGCGGTCCTGGTGGTGCGGTTGTCGGCGCTGGGCGACGTGTTGTTCGCGCTCGAGACCGTGGCGGCCCTGCACCGCGAACGGCCGGACGCTCGCATCGACTTCCTGGTCGAAGATCGGTTTGCCGGCCTCCTACAGGGCCATCCCCAGTTGCGTTCGGTGCTGGTCTACCCGCGGCGGCACAAGGCGGCGATTCCGGCGAGCCTCTGGCGGCTCCGGCGGCAGCGCTACGATCTGGTGCTCGACCTGCACGGCATCCAGAAGAGTGCTTGGCACGTGCTCCTGTCGCGCGGCCGGCTCAAGGTTGGCGCCGCTGCGCCGGTGAGTCGCGAGGGCGCCGCGTTCGCCTACCACCGCAGTGTGGCCATGCCTGGGCCAGCGTTGCACCGAGCGGAGGTCGGCCATCGGCTGTTGACGGCGCTGGGTTTCTCCGGCGAGTCGGCGGCTCCGGTGCTACCGGCCGAGCCGGCGCCGGCGGAGTTGTTCGCCGGCCTCGCACCGCCGCACGTGCTGCTGTTTCCGGGCACCTCGGCGTTCGCGGCGTTCAAGCGCTGGCCCGCGGCTCGCTTCGGGGAGTTGGCGCAGCGGCTGGTGGCGGCGGGGCGCTCCGTCCTGGTCGGCTGCGGCCCGGGCGAACGTGAACTGGTGGCGCCGGTGGTGGCGGCGGCGCCCGGTGTGCGGCTGGTCGACGGTGGCCCGCTGGGCCTGCGTGGCCTCGCGGGAGTGCTCGGTCGGTGCGCCGTGGTGGTGGCGGCCGACACCGGGCCGCTGCACATCGCCGCAGCGATGGGGGCGCGCTGCGTGGCGCTGTTCGGGCCCAAGGACAGCGAGCGCTACGGCCCACGTGCCCAGGTGGGGCGGCCGCACGAAGTGCTCTGGGCGGCCGTGCCGTGCCGGCCTTGCACGCGGCGCAGCTGCGCGTCGCCGCAGTGTGTGTTGGGCATCTCCGTCGACGCGGTCGAAGCGGCGGTGCAGCGCCAGTGCGCAGCTGCGGAGGCGTCATGACGGCGATCCCGACCACTGTGATCCGCCACTGGAAGGAGCGCATCGCCAAGTGTTCGCTGCGGTTCCTGCACGAGCGGCCGGAGATGACGTTCGTGCGGGCGCAGCCAGGCTTTTGCTTCGACGCGACTGGGTTCACGCTGCTCGCGGTCGATGCCCCGCCGCTGACACCTGCCGATGCCGGGCGGCCGCTGCTGCTGCTCGACGCCACCTGGCGTTGGTTGCCGGCGCTGCGCGCGGGTGTGCATGGCGAAGCCGTCGAGCGATCGATCCCAGCGGGCATCACCACGGCCTATCCGCGCGTCAGCAAGGTGTTCACCGATCCGGAGGCCGGGCTCGCCTCGATCGAAGCGCTCTATGTGGCGCGCGCCCTGCTCGGGGACGACGATCCCTCGCTGCTGGACGGGTACCATTGGCGCGAACCGTTCCTGCAGCGCTGGCGAGCCGCCCGCGGCTGACGCAACCGCCGTGGATCAGGGGGCAGCCTGCAGCGTGGGATCCGCGGACGCGAACCAGTGCGCGGCCAACCGGACCGCGTTGGTGGCCGCACCCAGGCGCAGGTTGTCGCCCACCACGGTGAGGCACAGCGTGTGGCCCGTCGGGTCGCGCGGATCCAGGCGCAGCCGACCGACCAGGGCCCGGTCGCGGTCCGCAACGGCTGCCAGCGCCGACAAGCCGGCGCCGTCGGCCGAGGGGACCCAGTGCACGAATGGGCCGCCGTTCGCGAGGGCTTGCGCCGCTGCCGCCACGCTGGCCGGCTGCTCGAGTTCGACCCAGACGTTTTCGTAATGGCCGACCGCGACCGGTACCCGGCAGCACTGCGCCGAGATCCGCAATTCGGGCAACTCCAGGATGCGCCGGGTTTCGGTCATCAGCTTCTGCTCCTCGGCCGAGAACCCCGAAGCGTCGGTGCGCGCGTGGTGTGGCACCGTGTTGCCGGCATAGCCGTTCGCGGCGAAGGCGGCGCCGAGCCGGTCGGCGGCGGCATAGCCGCGTTGGCAGTCGGCGAGAAACTCGTCGAGCGTCTGCTGGCCGGCGCCACTGATCGCCTGGTAGGTGCTGACCTGCACCGAGCAGAGGCCGAAGGCGCGCTGCAGCGGCTGCAGCGCCAGCGCCAGGGGGATGGTGGTGCAGTTCGGGTTGGCGACCAGTCGGTCACTCGGGCCAATGCGCTGGTGGTTGACGCCGGCCACGCCCAGGACCACCTCCGGGTCGGCCCGGTAGGTGTTGCTCTTGTCGACCACCCGGTAGCCGAGCGCGAGCAGGCGTGGCACGTAGCGGGCGCTGTGGGCATCGTCGAGCGCCACCAGGGCCAAATCGCCACGGGGTGCGTCGGCGGCTTCGAGACCGGTCGCGGCGTGCACGCGAAGTTGTTGGCCGCAGTGTTCGAGAGCCTGGTCGCGGCTGGCTAACAGCCGAAGGTCTGCCTGGGGCCACGCCCGCGCCACGAGGTCGAGGCACTCGCGGCCGACCAAGCCGGTGGCGCCGAGGATGCAGATGCGCATGGCGGTGGCTTACCAGACGCGGTGGTGCGGTGCACGGTGCAAGGTGCGGGCTCGATGGCTACGATCGCAGGACGGAGGCATGCCCATGCGCCGTTCGATCTTGGTGCCATTGAGTCTCGTCGCTGCCTGCGTCGCGTTGTTGGCGTTGGCAGCGCGTTGGCGCGTGGCAGACGTCCGCGATGGTGATCCAGCCGCCGCGCAGGGTGGGGTGGTCGTGCCTGCGCCGCGTGTGCCGGTGCCGGGCACCGGCCTGCCGACGGCGTCTGGCGGCGGTGGGCACTTGGCTGCGGCGGTCGTGCCGCAGGGGCATGTCTACACCGGCATCGCCGACGAGCCCGACGACGTGGGGCCGTTCACCGCGGCGGGCAGCACGGCGCGGCGGTACGTGCTGGGCTTCACCCACGAAGCGCTGCTCGACACCGACCCGCGCACCGGCGCGTTGCGCGGGGCCCTCGCCGAGCAGTGGGGCAGTGAGCCAGAGCTGCCCGGGGCGCGGTTTGTGCTGCGCGACGGGGTGCGGTTCGCCGACGGCAGCGAAGTGACCATGGCCGACGTGCTGTTCGGCTTCGAGTTGGCGCGGGCTGGGCACCTGCAGTTCGGCTTCGCGGGCGACGCGTTCACGCGGGTCCAACACGCCGAAGCCGTCGACGCGCGCACGCTGCGGGTCACGTTCCGCGCGCAGGACCCAGGGGCTCTGCGCGCCGTGGCCGAGAGCTGGTTGGTGACGTCTCGGCGCCGTGTGGTCGATGCGGTGGCCGCACTGGCGCAGCGCCTCGGCCAGCCCGAGCCAGCGGTCGACAGCGCGGCCTTCGCCGCATTGCTGCACAAACTGCCGAAGTTCACCGGGCCGGGTACTGGACCCTATGCGCTGCCGAGCGAGGGTACGGCACCGCGCACTTGGCAGTCGGGGCAGGAGCTGCTGCTGGAGCGCAACGAGCATCACTGGCGGCGGTTCGCCGAGCCGGGCTGTTGGAACTTCGCGGCGATCCGGCTGCTGTTCCGCGACCGCGCTGCGGCGCCCGCCGAACTGTTCGCGCACCGGGTCGATTGGTACTACGAGCCCGATTGCGAACTGCTGTTGCAGCGCCGCCCCGAGTTGGCGGAGCACTACCGGCCGTTCGTCTACGACCATCCGGCCCAGGGTGTGTTGGGCATGCTGTGGAACTGCGAACGCCCGCCGCTCGATCGCCAGGAGGTGCGGGTGGCACTGGGCCGTCTGTTCGATCGTGCGGCGATGGTGCAGGTCTATCGCGGCAAGGCCGTGCCGGCGGTTGCGCTGGCCAAGCCGAGTGTTGCCGAGTATCCGCACGATCTGACGCCGCTCCCGTTCGATCCAGCGCACGCGCGCGCCGCGTTGCGCGATGCGGGCTTCGATCCGGCGGCTGGCACGGCGCTGCGCTTGCAGGTGCTGGCGCCGGTCGGCGATCCACAGATCCACCAGGTGCTGGCGCTGTTCGGGGCCGCCTGCCGGGCCGCCGGGGTCGACGTGACGCTGCGCGAACTCGAGTTTCCAGCGTTCGTGGCGCAGAAGGCCAGTGGCGCGTGGGACGGGGTGTTGGCGGTGCGTGGCCTGCGGCCCTGGGGGGATCCGTTCGACTTCGTACACAGCCGGGGTGCGGACAACGACGGCCACTGGCGTGATGCCACGGCGGATCGGCTCGCCGAGGCCGTGCGCGGTACGGTGGATCCCGTGCTGCGGGGGCGCGCCTTGCGGGCGCTGCACGAACGGGTCCACGAGGCACAGCCGCTGGCGCTGTTGGTGCATCCGCAGGTGGCGATTCTGTTCGAGAAGCACATCGAAGGCGCGGTGCCGGGGCCTCGCGGCCTGTGGCCAGAACGCTGCTGGATGCCGGAGGCGTTCCAGCGCCGGTGACTGGACCAGAGCCTGCTGCGCCCGCGCCACGGGCACTTGGCTGCTGATGATGGGGCTTGCCGCGCAGTGCTTCGCCGCGCCGATTGTCCAGGAATGGGAATCGTGGAGTGCTCCATGGCACCGCACGGAGCCAGCTGCACACGTTCCCTTCTGTGTCCCAGTCTTGGCGACGCCGGTCCGGTGACGATGGCCCCACCCTCTCTTCCGTTGGGCCGGCCGCAGGGTGTGTTGCCTTGCGGCCGGCCGTTTTCTTCGTGGCCCGGTCGCTGCATGATCCGGGTCGTGCACGCGGACCCCGGCAGGCTGGCGCAGGCGGCGCCCGAGGCGTCCCTGGCGGAGTTCGCCGCCAGGGTGGCGCGGTTGCACCGCCGCCGCCTGGCGGTCCAGGCGGCGCTGCGGACGGGGCTCTGGCTGGCCCTGCCGCTGCTCGCATTGCTGGTGCTCGCACCAGCCTTTGGCCAGATCGCCGCTGCGGTGTTCGCGGTGGCGGTGGCCGTGGCAGCCTCGGTCGCCTGGGTTCGGCAGCGCGGCGTAAGCTGGCAAGCTGCGGTCGCTCTGCGTGCAGCGGGCGGATCGTTCGGCGACGAATTCGCCACGTGGCTCGAATGGCGAACTGCGCAGGCGCCACTTCGGCCATGGTTGGCGCGGGATCTGCACGCGCTGCTGCCGACCTTGCCGCCACCCGTGCTGCGCAGCGTCGGCCACCGGCCCCTGGGGCGCTTGCGCTGGCTCGTCGCAGCGGTGTTGCTGTTGTGGTGCGCGTGGCTGTTGCTGCGGTTCTGGCAGCCGCCGTGGTCGGGAGTGCTCGGCACCCCTCCGGAGCCACCACCACCGCCGCCGACCGGTGTGGCGGCCCCGGAACCGAAGGCCGGGGAGGCGGGTGGCGGGTCGGAGTCGAAGCTGCCGCTGCCGGCGAGCCTGCCGCCACCCAGTGCCCAACCAGAACCGCAGCCAGCGCCACAGCCGGAGCCTGAGGCGCAGCCCGCGCCAGGCCTCGAACCCCCGGCGCCGCTGCTCGACTTGCCGGGAACCGAACAGTTCGTGGTGCCCGAGCACATTGCCGATGGCCCGACCACGCGGGTGCGCATGCGCGCCGCCGAGGCGCCCGCCGAAGCTCCTGGTGCCGCACCTGCGGCGGCCTCGGCCGCTGGCGGAAGTGGGCCCGATGCCGTGGTGCCTCCGCCTTCGCCCGAGACCTTCCGCCGGGCCGCAGAAGCAGCGGCTGCTGCCCGCCACGTGCCCGCTGTCGAGCGGCCGTTGGTGCGGCGCTACTTCGATCTGCTGCGCGAGGCAGCACGCTGATGGGGCTGCCGCTGCCCGCAGTCGCGGCGCCGTTCTCCGGAGCGTTCCGCGCGGCCCTGCCGGCCCTGATCGCGGCGGTAGGCCAACCGCGCGGCCGCACCCTGCCGAACGAACCAAGCCGCAGCCGGGCCCCTGGCCACAGCGGTACCTTCGTCGGCCACCGCCCCTATGCACCGGGGGACGACCTGCGCCGCATCGACTGGGCGGCCTACGCGCGCAGCGGCGAGCTGCACGTGAAACGCTTCGAACAGGAGGAGCGGCGTGCGGCGACGCTGCTGCTCGACCTGTCGCCGCGTCTGCTCTGCGGCAGCCCGCAGCGGCGCCTTGCCCAGTTGCGCCTTGCGGCCGTGCTGGGGGGAGCCATGCTCCGCCATCTCGACGCGTTGGCGGTGGTGGCCCCCGGTGGTCCGCCGAATGCGCTGTTCGCCGGCGTCGCCGCTCAGGAAGGCCTGTTGCTGCACCTCGAACGGTTGCCGGTGGTGGCGGCGCCGGCAGCGGCGGCCTTGCCGCTGCTGTGCCAGCGCGGGGTGCCGCAGCGCGTCTACTGGCTCGGCGACTTCGCCGGTCTCGACGCGGTGGCGCCGGTGCTCGCGGCCGTGCGCCGGCGCGGGGGCAGCGTCACCGGAATCTTGCCGGCGCTCGCCAGCGATCTGCAACCGCCGGTGCTCGGCTACCAGCGCATCGTCGACCCCGAGACCGGAGCGAGTCATGCCGTGGTGGTCGACCAAGCCATGGCCGAAGCGGTCGCCAGCGAACTTGCGGCCCATGCCCGGGCGCAGGCCCTGCTGTTCGCCCAATCCGGCTGTCGCTGGTTGCGCTGGCCGGTGCCTGCCGCAAACGACCTGCAGGCCGCGCCCTACCGCGGGCTCGCGGTACTCGGAGGTGGGTGACCATGGAGCTCCTGCACCCCGAACGGCTGGTCTGGCTGCTGCTGCTGCCCGTCCTGTGGTGGCTGGCGCGACCGCCCGTGCCGCGCGCGGTGTGCTGGACGCCGCATTCCGCGCAATGGCAGCAGGCCCTGGCCCGCATGGGGCGTCGGGCGCCGCGCCGCCGGGGCCTGCCGTTCCTGCTGCTGGCGCTCGCGGCCATCGCCGCGGGGTTGGCCTGGGCCGGGCCGGTGGTGGTGGCGCGGCCGGGGCCCACCCGGCTGGTGGTGCTCTGCGACGGCTCCGCAAGCCTCGCCCAGGTCCACGCGGGCCAGCAAGCGTGGACCGTGGCGGCTCAGCGCCTGCGCGAACGGCTCGCGCGGGTGCCGTCCAGCGTCGACGTGACGCTGCTGCGCTGCGGCGGGCCACTGCTGCGCCGCCATGGGCCTTCGGCGCGGGCCCTGCAGGATCTCGGCACACCCGCCGGGACGGTGGTAGCCGACCTGCCGGCGTTGGCGGCATCGCTGGCCAACCCCGACACGGCGGTGTGGACGGTGACCGATGGCCAGGGGCAGTCGGCGCTGCCGGCGGTCGGGAGTCTCTCGCTGGTGGGAGCGCCCGCCGACAACGCCGCGGTGCTCGCGGTGCGCACCACCGACCACTGGCCGCTGCCCGAAATGGAACTCGAGGTCGACGTGGTGCTGTTCGCTGCAAGGGCGGGCCCGGTGCAGCTGGTCGTGACCGGGGGTGTCGCGACCGCGGCTCCGCAGACCGTCGCGCTCGAACCCGGGGTACCGGCCACGGTGCGGTTCGCGCTGCGCCGGCTGCCGGCAGGGGGCCGCTGTGTCGTGCAGGTGGTGTGGCCTGGCGACGCGCTGCCTACCGACGACCGCTGGGAGCTCGAGTTGCCGCCTTTGCCGGCGCCGCGCCTCGCCGTGCTCGACGCAGGCGATGGCGGACCGTTCGCGATGGCTGCGGCACGTGCGTTGGCGCAGGAGGTGGGTGGCGAGGTGGTGTCGGGGACGGCTGGGACCGCCGCCGGACTGCTCCTGGTCGACGGTGGGTCGACGCCGCTGGTTCCTGGACAGGTGCGAGCCCTCACCTTCGGCTGCCAGCTCACGGCCACGGCGCCGGCCGCAGAACCGTGGTATGGCCCGGTGCTCACCGAGTGGGACCGCGCGGCGCCGCTGCTCGCGGGACTCGAACTCGGGGAACTGCGGATCGCTGCCGCGGTGCCCGACCTGCTGCCGCCGGGGGAAGTGCTGTGGTGGGGCGCGGTGCCCGGTCTGCCGGCCGCGCCGCTGCTGGTGGTGGTGCCCGCTGCTGGTCGCACCGACCTCGCTTCGGTGCACTGTGCGTTCCGCCTGGTCGACAGCAACCTGCCGCTGCTCGCTGCGTTTCCGCAGTTGCTGCGCCGCCTGTTCGTGCGCTGCTACGGCAGCGGGGCCCAGATCACCGTGCACAGCGAGCCGCCGCCCCTCGGCGAAGTGGATCTGCGCGCGCCGGCCCGCGGCCCGGAACGGCCGCTGCCCGAGTTCGGGGCGCCGGCTCAGGACTTGCGCGCCGTCTTGCTCGCGGTGGCGGCGCTGTTGCTCGGTCTGCGCGCTTGGTGGCGTTAGCAGCTTGCGTTCGGCGCCGGAGTTGGCACGCTGCGGTAGTGGCTGCCAACGACGAACTGCCGATCTACCAACTGCTCGGTGCCCCGGTGCTCACCGCCATCGTGGCGGCGTTCTACCGGCGGGTGCCGCAAGACCCGATTCTCGGGCCGATGTACCCGCCCGACGACCTGCCCGGCGCCGAGCAGCGGTTGCGTTCGTTCCTGATCTACCGCTTCGGCGGTCCGCCGGACTACCTGCGCGAACGCGGCCATCCGCGGCTGCGCATCCGGCACGCACCCTTCCGCGTCGACCGCGCGGCGCGCGATCGCTGGATGGCGCTGATGATGGCCGCGGTCGACGAAGTGGGGGTCGAGGCAGCCCACCGCGCCTACTTGGAGCAGTTCCTCGGCGACATCGCCACGTTCTTGCAGAACGCCTAGGCCCCGTCGAGCGGGGGCCTAGGCTGTGCCCAGTTGGGCCGCTTCACGGAGCCGCTTCACGGCAGTTCGGTGCCGAGCGCGGTCAGATACCGTTGGGCGCGTTCGCCGACCTTGGTGCTGCCGGCCGACTTGACCAGCGCTTCGAGCGCCTTCTTCGCCGGGTCGCGCTTCTTCTCGCGCAGTTGCTTCAGCGCCGCCGTCAGCTTCTTGTCCGCCGCCAGTTCGGCCTTGGTCGCGTCGCTGTCGAACTCCGCCAGCATCGGCTGGACCTCGCCGACCCAGTCGGCTTTGGTGCCGACCGACTTCAGCAGGTCCTTCGCTGCGGCGAGTGCTTCCGCCGGGCGGCCGTTCTCCAGCAGAGTGGTCACGGCCTTCTTCTTCACGGCGTAGCGCTTGTCGACTTCGCTCTGCAGCGCGCTCTTGGCGTCGCCGTCCGGCATGGCTGCAACCAGCGTGGCTGCCGCCGCGAGGTCGTCCTTGCCGTAGAGCGTGGCGCGCACCTTCTTCTGCTCGGAAGTTTCGCCCCAGCCCTTCTTGACCTTGGTCAATTCGGCGGAGATCAGCTCCTGCAGCTTCTTCGGCTCGGCCAGCGGGTGGCCGTCCCAGAGCAGCTTGCCGTCGACGCCGATCAGGCACGCGTGCGGGATGCCCGAGCTCTCGGGACTCGGCACGAATGCGCCCGCGGTCACCAGGCAGTCGTTGTCCGGGAAGGTCTTCAACATGAACGCCCGCAGTTGGTCTTCGGTCGCCGACTGGCTGTGCACCAGCAGCGAAACGAGACCTTGGGCCGACAGTTCGTGGTCATGCTTGATGGCGCTCGGCACGGAGCCGCCGATGCATGGCCCTCAATGCACGCCCCAGAAGTCGACCATCACCGGGTAGCCGTAGCAGTCGGCCAAGCCGGTGCGGCCGTCGTTCTCGAGCAGCTTGCCGAACGAGAACTCCGACATGGTTTCGCCGACCGCGGCGCGCTTTTGGGCGGCGAGCGGCAGGGCGAGCAGCAGGAGCGCAGGGAAGAAACGAAGTTTCATGGTGGGTGGGGTGCAATGCACCTGACGGGGTAGAATATCGAGGGAGCGACGGTACCAGTCCAGCCTGAGGCGTCCCAGATGTGTCCCAAGCATGAGGCTGGCAGGCTTTGGGTAGGTGCGATTGCCCTGGCGCGATTCCCTAGGCGCGGGAGCTCGCAGGCGCAGGATCTCAGCCGACCGCCCGGGTCAGCGGTCCACCGCCGAGCCTTCGAGGCGCGGATCCTCGTCGCGCAGTTCCAGCGCGTAGCCGGCAGCGCGCGCCAGCACCACACCGAGCCGTGCGGCGAAGGTGTGCCCATCCCGCGGCAGACTGGCCACCAGCACGTACCGCTGTTGCTCCTCGAGCCCGTGGAACTCGAACGTGCCGTCGGCCGCGACCGTCGTGCTGCGCTGCGGCGGCTGCAACTGCCCGGAGGGGTCGCGCAGCGTGACCACGGCCCCGGTGCCGGGGCTGCCGTCGGGCCAGCGCACCCGCCCGTGCAGGACGGCCCCAGGGTCGACGGCCAGCGCCAAAGGGGCCTCCGGCACGTGCGCGAGTGCCACGTCCTGGTTGCGAAAGCGTGGATCCACCACACGGAGCCGCCCAGGGGCCCGCACCGGGCCGAACTGCAGCCGGCCCCGGGCGTCGCTGTGGGCCAGCACCATGGCTGGGGTTTGGTCGTCTGGGGTGTACTGCACCGCCAAGTTGCCGACCGGCAGGCCGGTGGGGTCCGTCACTTGGGCGGTCAGTGCAGCGCTCCGCGCTCGGTTGCGCACGGCTGCTGCCAGTTCCGCGCGCTCGGCCCAGCGGAGGGCCACCGGCGCGCGCCCGGATTCGAGCCAGAGCAGCCACGCATCTTCGGGCCCAGCACTTGGCAGCGTGCCAGCACTCGGCAGCGTGCAGGTGCCGCCAAAGTCCGGCTGCCAGCGTGCGTGGGCCAGGACCGTGCCGCCCTTTGGCGATGGCGCCACCAGGTAGAGGTGCGGCCGCTCGTCGGGAGCGAACGCGCCCGGCACCGGCAGTCGTTCGCGCGGTGGCGGCCCGCTGGCCGGCCACACCACGGCGTTTGGCCATGGTTGCTTGGGTTGCTGTTGCTGGGGTTGCTGTTGCGGCAGTTGCTGCGTCGGGATGCGCCAGCCGTCGCTCCAACCAGTCCACATGGCGAGCCGCGCCACTCCGCCGATCTGCACCTCGCCGCCAGCTGCGAACAGGTCGAGGTCCGGGCAGCCGAGCGGTTGCAGGCTGGCGCCGTGGGCTTGTCGCAAGCGCACGGTGGCCTCGGCAGGGAGCAGTTGCAGCCGTTCGCCGGAGCGCAGGGCGGCGCGCTGCCACTGCCAGCCGGCGGCGCTCTCGGTCCACAGCTCGTAGTCACCGGCCGGCAGCCGGAACTCGACGCGCCGCTCGGTTGGGGTGCTGCCGGCCGTGAGCTGCAGAGGCTTGGTGCGGCCGTCGGGCGTGGCCAGGCGCGCATGCAGCGCGAACGGCGCACCGTCGCTCCTGGCGATGGCCGCCAGGGGTTCGAGGACCACGCGCTGCGGCTGGTTCGGCAGCAGCCAGCCGAGCGCTGCACCGAGGCCGGTCTCGGTCACCACGACGCCGGTGGCCCGGTGGGGACGCGCGTCGTCGATTGGCAACACGCGCAATACCCCCTGGGCACTTGCGAGGCCGTGCGCGAACCACTCGGTGGCCTGCGGCTTGGCTCCGAGTCCCGGTTGGGCCAGTGGCGGAGCGTCGTCGAGAGCCGGTAGGCGGGCCAGCGGCTCGAGCGTCAAGAACGCCTGGGCCTGGGCGAGCGGCCGGCCCGTGCCGTCGGTCGCCAGCAGCACGAACGGCGCCGTGGCGTCGGTCCGCGGGGTGGCCGTGGCCTGCGCGACGAGGCCGGTGGGGGCGAGGCTCGCTGCCAGGCCGAGCCAGAGCGCGCGCAGGGATCGCATGGCCGCACCAACGCTGGGGCCGCAGGGCCAGTTCATCCCGACACCAAGACCACGTGCAGTTCGCGCGGACCGTGCACGCCGACCACCAGTTGCAGTTCGATGTCGGCGGTGCGCGATGGGCCGGTGACGAACGTGACCGCGGGCGGCAGCGGCTCCGGCAGCGCACGCAGTGCTTTGCCGAGGTCGGCGACCAAGCGGCCCACGGGCAGCAGCGCCACGTGCACCGGAGGCAGCAGCGAAGCCAGACGGCTGCGTTCGACGCCGAAGTCGAGCACCAGCGTGCCGGTGTCGGCGATCGCCCCCTGCGCGCTGGTGATGCCGAGCTCCGCGGCGAACTGGGCAGAGCGCAGAGCGGTGCTCGGCAGCCAGGGGGTGCTTGGCAGGGACTGCACCAGGGCCAGCACACTGGGTGCGTCGCTGTGCAGCACGGCGGCCGGCTGGTGCTGTTGGAGCAGGCGCTCGAGCACCGCACGCCCCCCGTCGGCGCGGCCGTCGTGCAGGTGGCCACCGACGGCCTGCAGCCGTTCGCCGAATTGCTGCAGCAACGCCGCCTCGCTGTGGGGCTCGGCACGGCCGAGCTGCGGCACGGGCGGCGGTGGCGTAGCGAGGGGGGCGTCGTCGGCGCGGCCGAGCTGCTGCCGCACGCGGGCCAGGATCTGGGCGCGGTCGCTCATCGGCGGCTCCGTTGCTGCCACAGGCTGCGGAAGTCGCGCGGCGCCAGCTCGGGTGCGGCGCGCCCCTGCGCCCAAGACCGCAGCGGCGGCAGGCGGCGCAGCAGGGGCGAGGCCACGCGCTGCAGCAGCCGCGCCCAGCGCAGGGCCGTGCGGTAGAGGCGCGGGTGGCGCAAGCCGAAGGCGGCGAGTTGCATCGCCCAACGCTTGCCGCGCGGGCTGTGCGCCGGCGGCACGCCTGGGTGGCCTTCGCGGACTTCGGCGCGCAGGTGCAGCAGGAGGCCTGGGATGTCGATGCGCAGCGGGCAGACTTCGCGGCAGGCGCCGCACAGCGTGCTGGCGAACGGCAGCGCCGCGGCGCGCGTCAGCGGCACCAACTGCGGCGTGACCACGGCCCCGATCGGCCCTGGGTAGACCGAACCGTAGGCGTGGCCGCCGACCTGTTGGTAGACCGGACAGGCGTTCAGGCAGGCGCCACAGCGGATGCAGGCCAGCGCCTGGCGCGTGACCTCGGCGCCGAGCATGCGCGCGCGGCCGTTGTCGAGCAGCACCACGTGCAGTTCGCGCGGTCCTTCGGCTTCCGGGTGCTGTTTCGGGCCGGTCAGCAGCGATTGGTAGGTGGTCAGGGCCTGGCCGGTGCCGGAGCGCGGCAAGAGGCGCAGGAACACGTCGAGATCCTGCACCCGCGGCAGCAGCTTTTCGATGCCGACCAGCGCCACGTGCACGTCGGGCACGCTGGTGGTGAGACGGATGTTGCCCTCGTTCTCGAGCAGCAGCAGGGAGCCGGTCGCGGCGATCGCGAAGTTGGCGCCGCTGATGCCGAGGCCGGCGGCGGCGAACTGCGCGCGCAGCCGTTCGCGTGCCACGGCGGTCAAGGTGGCCGGGTCGGCGTCGCGCGGCGTGCCCAGCCGTTCGTGGCACAGCTTGGCCACGTCGTCGCGGTTCTTGTGGATCGCCGGCACCACGATGTGGGACGGCACTTCGTCGGCGAGCTGCTGCAGCCACTCGCCGAGGTCGGTCTCCACGGCATCGATGCCGGCCGCCGCGAACGCTTCGTTGAGCCGCACCTCCTCGGTGGTCATGCTCTTCGCCTTCACCGCGACCCCACGGGCGTGCTGCCGCGCCAGGTCGAGCAGGATGCGCACGGCGGCGTCGGCGTCCGCGGCCCAGTGCACCACGGTGCCGCGGGCGGTGGCCTGCCGCTCGAACTCGACCAGGTAATGGTCGAGGTGCGCCAGTACGTGGTCCTTCACCGCCCGCGCCGTGGTGCGCCACGCTTCCCAGTCCGGATTGCCGGCGAGCACCGCGCTGCGCCGCGCGGCGAACGTGTCGGTGGCGGCGCGCAGGTTGCGCCGCTGCCCCAGGTCGGCGAGGGCCCGGTCGGCGTTCGCGGCGAACTGTGCCATCGGCAGATGTTCGGCCATCAGCCACCTCCGCGGGGCATGGCCTGCAGGGCGGGGCCGATCGGGACCTCGGGCACCCCGGGCAGGCCGGCGGCCAGCACCTGAGCCAGGTGGGCGACAGGCAGCGCTTCGCCGCGCGCGACCAGCCGGCTGCGCAGGTGCATGAGGCAGCTCGCGTCGCCGGCGACCAACAGGTCGAGTTCCTGGCCGCGGCAGGTGTCGAGTTTGTGGTCGGCGATCGCCACCGACAGCTTCGGCAGGTCCACGGCGAAGGTGCCGCCGAACCCGCAGCAGGCCGCGGCATCGCGCAGTTCGACCAGTTCGACGCCGCGCACCGAACGCAGCAGGTCGCGCGGTCCCTGCTGGATGCCGAGTTCGCGCAGACCATGGCAGCTGTCGTGCCAACCAACCCGACCTCGGTAGCGCCCAGGCATCGTGCGATGGCCGTGCCGCAGCAGGAACTGGCTCAGTTCGAAGGTGCGGTCGGCCAGCGCCGCGGCGCGCGCGGCGAGTTGCGGGTCGTTGCCGCACAGCGCTGGGTAGTGGTGCACCTGCGCCGTGCAGGAGCCCGACGGCAGCACCACGCAGTCGGCGCGGCTCCGTTCGAACTGGGCGACGAGCTGTGCCGCCAGCGGCACGGTGCAGCTCGGGAAGCCGCTGTTCGCGAACGGCTGGCCGCAGCAGGTGGCGGCGTCGGCGAGCACCACCTCCACGCCGAAGTGCTCGAGCAGCGCTCCCGCCGCGAGGCCGACTTCGGGCCAGCACTGGTCGACGAGGCAGGTGGGGTAGAGCAGGGCACGCATCGGTGGGCCGCGGGTTTGGCGTTGCGGGCGGCGCGACGCCCTCAGCGGAGCACGGTAGCGCGGCGGCGCAGCAGGTCCAATTGGCCCCACAGCACACTGAGCGCCGATTCGGTGCGCAAGGGGGCTGGGCCACACTGGATCGGCAGGAAACCACGTGCCGCGAGCTGGTCCACTTCGTAGGGCAGGAAGCCGCCGTCGGGCCCGAGTGCCAGCGCGAACGGCCCGGGGCCAGGCTGCAGCGCTGCCGTGTCGAGTTCGGCGCGTGGCTGCGCGACGAAGCGCGCGCTGGGCAGTGGCAGGGTCGGCAGCACGTCTTCGACGAATGGCTTGAACAGCGGGTGGAACGTGACTTTGGGCAGCGCAGTGCGCCCGGCCTGTTCGAGGCCGAGCACGAGCTGTTCCTGCTGCACTTCGGGTTGCATGGCGGTGCTCTGCAGGTGGCTCTTCTCGACGCGCCAGGAGCGAAACAGGGCGATCTGGCCGAAGCCGAGGGCTGCGGCGTGGGCCAGCATGCGCAGCAGCACCTTGGGTCGGCAAACCGCGAGCAGCAGCACGTCGTCGGCAGCCGGGGCCGGACGGTCGAACCGGGTGGTGACCACCAGCTCGTCGGCCTTGCAGCTCTGCACCACTGCCGTGCCCAGTGGGCCGTCGAGCAGGCCGGCGGCGAGGGGCTGGCCGGGTTCGGCGTGCAGCACGGCGTGGGCATGCAGCGCTCGCCGCCCGGAGAGAATGGCGGTGCCGTCGGCGGCGACTTCGCCGGGGTGCAGAAGCAGCAGGTTCATGGCCGTGGCGACGACCCACCAACGTAGCGCTCGGCGAGCTGGAGCGGCAGCGCGGTGTCAGGTTGCTGGGCTTCGGTGGTTCGTTTGCCGGTGCTCTGGTGTTACCATGGCGGCGATGACCACTGCGCGGCTCGACGATCTGCCGCCGCCGGTGCGGCCGCGGCGCGGCTTGCGCCGGCTGCGCGAAGTGCCGGTGCTGCCGAGTTTGATCACGCTCGGCAACCTGTTCTGCGGCTTCCTGGCCATCGCCAAGGTGGCCGATGCCCTGCGCTTGGCCACCCCGGGTGCCCCGTTCGCCCAGGTGGTCGGCCTGTTCGAGACCGCGGCCGTCCTGGTGTTCTTCGGCATGCTGTTCGACGCGTTGGACGGCCGGGTCGCGCGCATGACCGGGCAGACCACGCCGTTCGGGGCGCAGCTCGACAGCATGGCCGACATGGTGGCGTTCGGCACCGCGCCGGCGTTCCTCGGCAAGGTCCTGGTCGATTGGCATGCCCAGGCCGACGCCAGCCGCAAGCTGCTGCCGGTGCACCCGAAGTTGTTCTACGCCGCGGCGGCGGTCTATGTGCTGTGCGCAGCGTTGCGCTTGGCGCGGTTCAACGTCGAGACCGGTGCGGACGAAGAAGACCATCGTGAGTTCAAGGGCCTGCCCTCGCCGGCTGCGGCGGCCGTGGTCTGCAGTCTGATCGCGCTGTTCTGCACCCGCGGCGGCCACGACGGCCAGGGCCACTGGCTGCTCGCGCCGCAGCACTTCGACTGGATCGTGATGGTGATGCCGGGAGTGTTGGTGGTGCTCGGCCTGCTGATGGTCAGCCGCGTGCCGTTCCCGCATGCGATGACCTGGATGCTGAAGAAGCGCCACAGCCTGCCGTTCTTGTCCGGGTTGGTGGTGTTCCTGATCGTGGCCGCGGTCGAGTGGCAGTTTGCGGTGGCGGTGGGCACCCTGGGCTACCTGATCGTCGGGTTGGTGATCGGCCTCTGGCGCATGCTGTTCGGTCGTCGCGACGACGACGACGACGGCGAGCTGGTGCCGGCGCGTCCCGCGCCGAGCCGCAATTGACCGCGATGGTGGCCGTGCAGGTCTGGCTCGGGCTCGGCAGCAACCTCGGCGACCGTCGGGGGCATTTGACGGGTGCCTTGACGGCTCTGGCGGCCGTGCCGGGCGTCCAAGTGCTGCGCGTTTCCTCGTTCCACGAGAGCGAACTGCTCGGCGAGGGACCGCCTCAGGGGCCGTTCCTGAACGGGGTCGCCGAGTTGCGCACCACCCTTGGCCCGCAGGCCCTGCTGGGCGTGCTGCAGGCGCTCGAAGCGCAGGCTGGGCGCGTGCGCCCAGCACCGCGCAACCACCCGCGGCCGCTCGACCTCGACCTGCTGACCTACGGCGACTTGCGCTGTGACACCCGGGAGCTGGTGCTGCCGCACCCGCGCTGGCACGAGCGGCCGTTCGTGACCGGGCCCCTGCGCGAACTCGGCGTGGCGCTCGAAGCGCTGCCGCAGCGGCCCGGTGTCGCGGTCGTCGGCGACCCACAGGCATTCGCCGCGCAGTGCACCGAGTGGTTGGCAGGCGGGTGCGTGGTGGGGCTCGTGCCAACCATGGGCGCCTTGCACGACGGGCATCGCAGTCTGATGGAAATCGCGGCCCGCGAGTGCGACCGGGTGGCCGCCACCATCTTCGTCAACCCGCTGCAGTTCGGCCCGAACGAGGACTTCGCGGCCTACCCGCGCACGCTCGAGCGCGATCTCGAGGTGTGCCGCGCCGCAGGGGTCCACGCCGTGTTCACGCCGACCCCGGAGCAGATGTACGAGCCTGGCTTCTGCAGCCAGGTGCAGGTCGGCGCCGAAGCGCAAGGCATGGAAGGCGCACTGCGCCCCGACCACTTCCGTGGGGTCGCCACCGTGGTGGCGCGGCTGTTCGCCCTGGCGCGGCCGCAGCGGGCCTACTTCGGCGAGAAGGACGCGCAGCAGGTGGCGGTGGTGCGGCGCATGACCCGTGACCTGGGGTTTCCGGTGCAGATCGTGCCGTGCCCGATCGTGCGCGAGGCCGATGGCCTGGCCCGTTCGTCGCGCAACGTCTACCTGTCTGCCGAAGACCGCGCTGCGGCCACCGTGCTGGTCCGCGCGTTGCGCAGTGCCCGCCAGCAGTTCCTGCGCGGTGCTTGCGACCGCGACGCCCTGCTGCAGCGGGTGCGCGCGGTGGTCGCCACCGAACCGCGGGCGCAGCTCGACTACGTCGAATTGCGCCGCGAAGGCGATCTCGCCGAGTTGCCGCCCGGGCCGGTGGACGGTGGCCGGCTTCTGATCGCCGCGAAGTTCGCGGGCGGCCTTCGCCCCGTGCGTTTGCTCGACAATCTGTCTCTGCGACCGGGGCCCGACGAAGCGTGAACGGCCTCCATCTGCGGGCTCCCGCCAAGTTGAATCTCTGGCTGCGCGTGGTGGGGCGCCGGAGCGACGGCTACCACCTGCTGGTCACGCTGTTCCACGCGATCGACTTGTGCGACGAGCTGTGGGTGGCCGAGGGCCACGATGGCGTGCAGTGCACCGGTTCGGCCGATGCGCCGCACTTGGCCGTGCCCACCGACGGCGGCAATCTGGTGGTGCGGGCGCTGCAGCTCCTGTGCGAGCACGCCGGGGCGGCGGGGTTCCGTGCGCACTTGCACAAGCGCATTCCGCACGGCGGCGGCCTCGGCGGCGGCAGCAGCGATGCTGCGGCGGCGTTGCGTCTGGGCAATGCTCTGCTGGCGCGGCCGCTGGCGCCGGCCGAACTGCACGCACTGGCAGCACGCCTCGGCGCGGATGTGCCGTTCTTTCTCGCGGGCGGCAGCCAATGGGGCCAGGGCGTGGGGGACCAGTTGAGCCCTGCCCTGGACGTGCCGCACCAGCACTTCGTGCTGATGGTGCCGCCGTTCGGCTGCCCAACCGTCGACGTGTACAAAAACTTCGCAGCGCAGTGGCATGGCGGTGCGCCGCAAGCTAGCCTCGGCACATTGACGGTCCCCCAGAATTGGGATGCCGTTGTGCGCATGGGTTTTCCCAACGACCTCGAAGCTGCTGCGTGCCGCGTGCGACCCGAACTCGCCGCGCTGCGCCGCACCGTCGCCGAGTTGGGCCATCCCGAAGTGCGCATGACGGGCAGCGGATCCACGTGGTTCGTTGCCGCGCAGGATGCGGCGGCCGCCGCGCGATGCCGTGCCGACCTCCAACCGCTCGAGCGCCAAGGGATACGGCTGCTCGTGGCGGCGAGTGCCGGCCCGGTAGCGGCCCCGGAAAGGCGCCCATGGCCCGCGTCGGGCTTGGGTTGAAGGGACCAGCAACCATGGCAACAGGGCAAGAGGGAGGTGTGCTGTGCAGCCGAACGAGAGCCGGCCGACCGAGGCGCGTTTCCACGTCACCGAAGTGCGGGTCAAGCTGACCGACGATCCCCGCAACAAGCTCCGTGCCTATGCCAGTGTCACCATCGACGATGCGTTCGTGGTGCGCGACCTGAAGATCATCGAAGGCAGCAAAGGGCCGTTCGTGGCCATGCCGAGCCGCAAGCTGGCCGACCACTGTGCGCGCTGCCACCACAAGAACCACCTGCGCGCGGCCTACTGCAACCAGTGCGGCACCCGGCTCGATCCGGACCGCGCCCCCAAGGACGAACGCGGCCGCGCGCGCCTGCACGCCGACCTGGCGCATCCCATCAACAGCCAGACCCGCATCGAAGTGCACAAGGCGGTGGTGCGCGCCTATGTCGAGGAGCTCGAAGCCGCGCAGCAGGCGGGCGCCGCCTACCGGCCGAAGTCGTTCGACGACTTCGATGCGATCAGCGACATGATCGACGAGCAGTACTTGGAAGACCTGGAGCGCCGGCAGGAAGAGCGCGAGCGGCGGCAGAAGCTCGGCAGCCGCATCGAGGTCACGCTGGCACCCCCGGGGGCGGAGCCGACTCCGGACGCCGCGCCAGAATCGGCGCTGCGCGCGCAACCGAGCCGCAACGGCCACGAGTCCGGCCGGCACGGGCCGCTGGCCGCCGACGGGCACTGAGCCACCATGGCCGTGCGGCTCGCGATCGTCGGTCCAGGTCGGGTCGGCACGGCCTTCGGCCTTGCGGCGGTGGCCGCAGGCGTCGACCTGCTCGGCTTCGTCGGCCGCAGCCCGGCTGCGGTGCAGTCCGCCCTGCGGCTCTGCGGTCGGGGCCGGGCTCTGCACCTGCCGGACCTGACCGCAGCGCACGTGGTGGTGTTCGCCGTCGGCGATGGTGAACTGCCGGCGGTGTTGGCCGCCGCCCTCGCGGCCGGTGCCGCGCGCCCGTGTGCGCTCTGGTTGCACACCAGTGGGCGGTTCGGCCTCGAAGTGCTCGCTACGGCCGCCGCGGCGGGCCTGCGCATCGGCGGTCTGCACCCAGTGGTGCCGTTCGCCGATGCCGAACAGGGCCGGGCGGCGATGCGCGGCGCGCCGGGCGTGCTGTTGCCGGGCCCGGGCAGCGAAGGGTTGTTGCGCACGCTGGCCGCGCATTGTGGTCTCGTGCCGGTGGTGATGCACGGTGGCGACCGTGCGCTCTACCATGCGGCGTGTGCGCTGGCGGCGAATGGGCTCACCGCGCTGCGTGCCGCGGTCGACGCGGTGTTCGCCGCGGCCGGCGGGCTCGCTCCCGCGGCGGCGGCCGGGCTCGCCTCGAGCCTGATGCGCAATGCCCTCCAGGCGTGCGACGAACTCGGGCCGGTGGCAGCGTTGTCCGGGCCGGTGCGCCGCGGCGATGCCGGCACCGTGGTTGCCCACGTCGAAACCCTCGCTGCGAACGTGCCGGCGGCACTGCCAGTCTACCGGGCTCTGATGGCAGCGGCGGTGGCTCTGGCGGAGCAGGCGGGGCTCGGCGCCGAACCGGCGGCGGCCCTGCGCGCGCGCCTGGCGGCCCCTGCGGCCGGTGGCGTTCCACCGCAAACCGGGCTCCCCTCGCCAGCGGCGCTGCCGCCGCCAGCAGGGGGTTTCCCGCCGCCCTCGAGCGACTAGAACCAAACACCATGGCCCAGATCGTCGCCAGCGTGTTCGCCGAGTCGCCCGAGCAGGTGGCGCAGGCCGGCCGGCGTGCGGCGATGGCTTCGGCCGACTGGCTCGAACTGCGGCTCGACCGCTGGCCGGTCGGCGCCGACCTCGGCCGGGCCTTCGCGGCCGTGCACCTGCCGATCCTGGTCGCCTGCCGCACGCCCGAAGTCGGCGGCCAGTTCCGCGGCACGCTGCTCGAACGGCGCCAACTGTTGCTCGCCGCACTCGACGCCGGCGCGCAGGGGCTCGACCTCGAGCTCGGCGAGACTTGGCAGCCGCCGCCGGGCCGGCCGCGGGTGCGGCTCATGATCCGCTCCTTCCACAGCTTCACGGGGGTGCCGAAGGAGCTGGCCAACCTGCACGCGCAGTTGCACCAACAACCGGGCTCGGTCGCCAAGCTGGTGGTCACCGCGCACGACCTCGCCGATGCGGCGCCGGTGCTCGAACTGCTGCAGGCCGTCGACCAGCGGGCCACGCCGACCGTGGCGTTCGCGATGGGGCGCACCGCCTGGCCGACGCGGGTGCTGGCGGCGTTGCTCGGGGCGCCGTTCGTCTATGGGTGCCTCGACGAAGGCTCGGCCACGGCACCCGGGCAGGTGCCGGTGGACCTGCTCGCAGGCCTGTACCGGGTGCGCGATCTCGGCCCCGCCACGGCGCTCTACGGCCTGCTCGGCAATCCGGCCCTGGGCTCACTCGGTCCCTGGCTGCACAACCGCGCGTTCCGCCGGCTCGGCCACGACGGCCTCTACCTGCCGTTCGAGACGTCCCGGCCGGCGGCGGTGCTCGGCATGCTGCCGCGCCGGCAACTGCGCGGTCTGTCGGTGACCGCACCCTGGAAAGAAGCGATGGTGCCGAGCTGCCACCAGCTCGGCGAAGAAGCGCTGGCCTGCGGCGTGGTCAACACGGTGCTCCGCGAGGCGCATGGTGTGCTGACCGGGCACAACACCGACGTCGGGGGCGTGCGCGCGGCACTCGCTGGCGCCGGCGTGGGCGCGGGCAGTGGGCGGCTCGGGGTGGTGCTGGGTGCTGGCGGCGCGGCCCGCGCTGGCGCTCTGGCCCTGCAACAGCTCGGCTTCCAGGTGCTGATGCTCGGCCGTTCGCTGGAGCCGGCGCGCGCGTTCGCCAAGGCCCGCGGCATCCAGCTCGGCAGCCTGTCACAGGATCTGCCTGCGGGTTTGCAGCCGGCAGTGGTGGTGAACGCGACGCCGCTCGGTGGTGCGGGGCACGTAGGCGAACGGCCGCTGCCGCACTGGCAGCCGAAGCCCGGCACCGTGGTCCTGGACATGGTCTACCAGCCGCGCTGGACGCCGTTGCTCACGGCCGCCGCAGCCGCCGGTGCGGTGGCGGTGCCCGGGGCGGAGATGTTCCTCGCCCAGGCCGCGCTGCAGGTGCAGTGGTTCACCGGCCAGGAGCTGCCGGTCGAAGTGCTGCGCGGGTTCTTGGCCGGCACCGCGGCGGCGGAACGGGAAACGGTGGGGGCGGCGCTGCCGGCGCGGGCCTGACGCGGTCTGCAGCCTCGGGTGCCGGGGCGACTCACCCCAGCACCAACCGTTCGCGCCGCTCCGAAAGCCGCCAGCGCAGCGCCAGCAACAACAGCCCCGCCACCACGAACAGGCCGACCACCAGACCCCACCACAAACCAGCCGGACCTGCGCCGCAGCCGTACGCGAACCAGCACCCGAGCGGCAGCCCGACCAGCCAGAAGCCAACCACGTTCGCCCACAACGGCGAGCGCACGTCGCCGAGTCCGCGCAGACAGCCGATCGCCACCACCTGCAGGCCGTCGCCGATCTGGAACACGCCGGCGATCGGAATCAAAGTGGCCGCCACCGCGAGCGCTTCGCCGTGCGGCCCGAATTGCCGAGCGAGCACTTCGGGTAGGCACAGGAACACGATCATGAAGGCGCTCATCACTGCGGCTCCGGTGCCGAGTGCGGCGCCCACCGTGGTGCGGAGTGCCCCGTGGTTGCCCGCCCCGACCGCCCAGCCGACCCGCACCGAGGCGGCCAGGCCAAGGCCGAGTGGCACCATGAAACTCAGCGACGCGAGCTGCAGCGCGATCTGGTGGCCGGCGAGGCCAGGGCCGTTGGCGGCTGCCGCCGCATCGAGGTTGCCGATCAGGAGTGCGGTGGCGGCGAACACGCCCATCTCCAGCACGAACTGTCCGCCGATCGGCGCGCCGAGGCGCAGCAGCGCCCACAAGGGCCGGATGGCCAGCACCGCGCGGCGCACGGCAGGTTCGCGCAGCGCCCGCAGGTGCGGCCAGAGGTCGGCCCGGCCGAACCACAGCAGTCCTGCCAGCATGCCGACGCGGCAGCCGACGGTGGCCAGCGACGCGCCGGCGGCGCCGAGCGCCGGCAGGCCCCAGTGGCCGTAGATCAGGAGCCAATCGAGCAGCAGGTTCAGCAGGTTGCCGGCCAGGATGGTGAGCACCTGGGGCAGGGTGCGCGCGTGCGCGGAGAGCAGGCTGCGCAGGACGCCGTAGGCGAGGAACGGCAACAGGCCGAAGGCCTGGATGCGCGCGTAGGCGGCGGCGGGGGCGAGCAGTTCGGCGGGCTGGCCGGCGAGGGTGAGCCAAATGGTGGCCGGCAGCAGCAGCAGGGCGGTCGGCAGCGACAGCAGGATCGCCAAGAGCAGAGCCCGGCCGAGCACGCGCGGGATGGCGGCGTGGTCGCCGGCGCCGACGGCTTGGCTCAGCAGTGGGTCGACGGCAGTGCAGACGCCCATGCAGAACATCAGGGCACCCCAGACCAGGGTGTTGCCGAGCGCCATGGCCGGCAGGGCGAGGGGTTCGTGGTGGCCGAGCATGGCCACGTCGACGAGGTTGAGGGACGTGGTG
>JAEUHP010000050.1 GCA_016795295.1 Planctomycetota bacterium
GCCGCGATGCCCGGCGACCAACATGCCGTCGCGCGCGGCAGCGCGCAGCCGTTCGAGCAAGGGCATGGCTCGCTCCTGGGACGCAACCGGCCCAAGGCTGCAACCGCAGAGACCCCATGCGAACCACCAGGAACGAGCGCAGCGCAGCATGCGCACAGTGTGCCCGAGCCCCGTCGCAGCGCGTGGCAGGAACCGCTGCAGATTCGGACTTGCCGGCAATTTCACATCGACTTGGCCGAGCGCAGACCGGCGAGCGGCATGCTACTGGTCCTCCGCCGTCCATGACCCACACGCGCCGCGCCGTTCTCGCCGCCGGAGCCTCCTGGCTCGCCCTGCCGCTGCTGCCGGCCTTCGGACCGCGCCACCGCCCGGCTCCCGTGCGCTTCCGCAGCGATCCGTTCCGGCTGGGGGTGGCCTCCGGTGATCCCGACCACCAGAGCCTGGTGCTGTGGACGCGGCTCTGCGCCGAGGTGCTGCAACCCGACGGGGGACTGCCGAATGCCCCGGTCGAGGTGGCGTGGGAGCTCGCCGACGACGAACGCTTCACTGCGGTGCGCGCGCGCGGCACCACCCTGGCGGTGCCCGAGCTCGGCCACGCCGTGCACGTCGAGGTCGCGGGTCTGCCCGCAGATCGCTGGTTCCACTACCGGTTCCGCGCTGGAGACGCCGAGAGCCCGATCGGCCGCACGCGCACCCTGCCCGCACCCACCGTGCTCCCCGAGCGCCTGCGCTTCGCCTTCGCTTCGTGCCAGCACTACGAAACCGGCCTCTACACCGCCTACGGGCACATGGCCGAGCAGGACCTGGACCTGGTCTGCCACCTCGGCGACTCCATCTACGAAGGCAAGGGCCGTGACGGGCTGGTGCGCAAACACCACGGCGGCAAGCTGCAGACGCTGCACGACTACCGGGTGCGCCACGCGCAGTACCGCAGCGATCCGTTGCTGGCCGCGATGCACGCGCGCTGTCCGTGGTTCGTGACCTGGGACGACCACGAAGTGGAGAACAACTACGCCGACGACCATTCGGAGCGGCCGAACGTCACCCCCGAGCAGTTTCTGCAGCAGCGCGCGGCGGCCTACCAGGCCTACTACGAGGCGATGCCGCTGCGCCGCGCGGCGCTGCCCAAGGGTCCCCACAGCCAACTGTACCGGCACGCCGCCTACGGCCGCCTCGTCGACCTGTTCGTGCTCGACACCCGCCAGTACCGAACCGTCCAGCCGAACGGGGATGGTCGCAAGCCGCTGAATGCTGCGGCGCGCGATCCGGGCAACACCCTGCTCGGCGCCGCCCAACGCGAATGGCTGGCCGCCGGCCTGCGCCGTTCGCCGGCGCGCTGGCAGGTGCTCGCCCAGCAAGTGATGATGGGTTTGGTCGGTCACCGGCCGAAAGCGACCCCGGCCCCTGCCAAAGCCGACGCCAAAACCGACGCCAAGACCGGGCAGAGCGATGCCGGGCCGGCGCACGTGGACGAACTGCGCTTCGCCATGGACCAATGGCCGGGCTACGTCCACGAACGCGCGTGGCTGTTGCGCCACCTGGCGGCCCAGAAGACCGCCAACCCGATCGTGCTGACCGGCGACATCCACTCGCACTGGGTCAACGACCTGCGCCTCGACGACCACGCCCCGCAGCTGCCCGTGGTGGCGAGCGAATTCGTCGGCAGCTCGATCTCGAGCGGTGGCGATGGCGAGCCGGCGGCCGCCGAACTGGCGGCGCTGCAGCGCGACAACCCGTGCGTGCAGTTCCTGAATCGGCAGCGCGGCTACGTGGCCTGCACGGTCACCCCCGAGCGCTGGACCGCCGACTACTTCACCGTCGACCAGGTGACCCGACCAGGCGGCGTGACCTCGCTGGCTGCCCGCTTCCACGTGGCCGCCGGCCAGCGCGGCGTGCACCGCGACTGAAACGAGGCCGGCTCAGCCGGCGCCGATCTGCTCCAAGAACTCGCGACGCAGTTCGCGGTCGCGCTGGAACTCGCCGGTGAAGCGACGCGTCACCGTGCTGGTGCCGTGTTTGTGCACCCCGCGCAGCGTCATGCACTGGTGTTCGGCACGGACCAGCACTGCCACGCCGCGCGGCTGCAACTCGTGTTCGATCGCGGCCGCGATCTGTGCCGTCAGTTTCTCCTGCACCTGCAGGCGCCGGGCGAACACGTCGACCACACGCGCCAGCTTGCTCAGCCCCACCACCCGGTGGTGCGGCACATAGGCGATGTGCGCCTGGCCCACGAACGGCACCATGTGGTGCTCGCAGGTCGACGCAAAAGGAATGTCGCGCACCACCACGATGTCGTCGTAGTCCTCGACTTCGCCGAACGTGCGCCGCAGGTGCGTGGCCGGGTCCTGGGTGTAGCCGGCGCCGAACTCCTGCCAGGCGCGCACCACGCGCGCCGGGGTGTCGCGCAGGCCTTCGCGGTCGGGATCGTCACCGGCCCAGGCGATCAGCGTCCGCACAGCGGCCTCGGCTTCGGCCCGCGACGGCCGCACCATGCCTGAGCCGGCCAGGCCAGAGCCATCGTTCGCCGTGCAGTCCATCGCGGACGCGGCAACCTGCCGCATCGGCCGCGGCCCACGGCTTTTCAGCCGCGACAGATCGGGGGTGAGTTCGAAAGCCATGCGGTGGCATTCGCCCACGGCGCAGCAGCGGATGCACACGGCGACCGCAGCTCACCCCGTCGCCACGGCGGCCCGCCGAACGGCGTGGACGGGCTCGGCGCCGGCGTGAGCCGACCGGCCGCGTCTCACCGCTGGGCCGCCGTGCACTGGATCTCGAAGCGCGCGCCGCCGGGCAGCGCCTGCACGGCCACCGTGGTGCGCGCCGGGCGCGGCTCGGGAAAACGCCGCGCGTAGACTTCGTTCATGGCGGCGAAGTCGGCGATGTCGACCAGGTAGACGTTGGTGCTGACCACGTGCTCGAGGCCGAGGCCCAGGCGCTGCAGGTGCAGCGCCACACCGTCGATCGCACTGCCGACTTCCGCCGCGAACGAGCTGCGTTCGCGCCCGACCTGGCCGGCGACGAACACCAAGCCGTGCGCCGCGACCGCGGCGGAATAGGGCCCGATCGCCAAGGGCGCGTCGAGATGGCGCACGGGTGCCGTGCACGCCAGGAGGGAGAACAGGCACGCACTCGCGGCCACTCGGTGGTATGGGCTCGGCAACGGCATGGAGACGATGGTCCTACCACGCAGCCGCGCGCTCGGGAACCGCCACGGCTCGCGGAGCAGCGGCCAGCGGTGCCACCCAGAGCCCCGATCGGCTACCATGCGCCCCCGATGCCGAGCCCCTGCAGCACCCCGCTCGACCCCAAACGCTTCCTCCCGACCAGCCTGGCCGAGTGCCGCGCCCGCGGCTGGGACGAGGTCGACGTCGTGTTCGTTTCCGGCGACGCCTACGTCGACCACCCGTCGTTCGCCATGGCCCTGCTCGGCCGCCTGCTCGAAGCCGAGGGCTTCCGCGTCGCCATTCTGCCCCAGCCACGCTGGCAGGACGCCAGCGACTTCCGCCAGTTCGGCCGCCCGCGCCTCTGCTTCGCGGTCAGCGCCGGCAACATGGATTCGATGATCAACCACTACACGGCGAACAAGAAGCGGCGCAACGACGACGCCTACTCGCCGGGTGGCCGCATCGAACTGCGCCCGGACCGCGCCACCAACGTCTACGCCCAGCGCTGCCGCGAAGCGTTCCCCGGCGTGCCGGTGGTGGTCGGTGGCGTCGAAGCGTCCCTGCGCCGCATCGCCCACTTCGACTACTGGTCGGAGACGGTGCGGCCCTCGATCCTCGCCACCTGCAAAGCCGACCTGCTCGGCTTCGGCATGGGCGAACGCGTGCTGCTCGAAGTGTGCCGGCGCCTCGCCTTGGGCCAGAAGATCACCGACTGCCGTGACCTGCGCGGGGTGGCCTACCTGCTCGGCGGCAAAGAAGCGCTGCCGGCGCACGAGTGGCACGACGCCGCTTGCGACAACCGCACCGTCGAACTGCCGAGTTTCGAGCAGGTGACCACCGACAAGGTCGCGTTCGCCACCATGACGCGGCTCCTGCACCACGAGACCAACCCCAAGAACGGCCGCCGGCTGGTGCAGCGCCACGGCGACCGGTTGCTGGTGGTCAACCCGCCGGCGCTGGCGCTCGACGAAGCGGGCATGGACCGCGTCTACGACTTGCCCTACACGCGCAAGCCGCACCCGCGCTACACCGAGCCGATCCCGGCGCACACCATGATCAAGGACTCGGTGACGACGATGCGCGGGTGCTTCGGCGGCTGCACCTTCTGCTCGATCACCATGCACCAGGGCCGCGCGATCCAGAGCCGCAGCCAAAGCTCGATCCTGCGCGAAGTGCAGCGCATGACCGCCGACCCGGACTGGAAGGGCGCCATCAGCGACGTCGGCGGGCCCACCGCGAACATGTACCAGATGCGCTGTTCGCGCCCCGAGGTCGAGGCGAAGTGCCGCCGCCTGTCGTGCATCCACCCGACCGTGTGCAAGCTGCTCGGCACCGACCACGGCCCGACCGTGGAGCTGCTGCGCAAAGTGCGCGAGACCCCGGGCGTGAAGTCGGTGCGCGTCGCCTCGGGCATCCGCATGGACCTCGCCCGCCTCGACGACACCTACCTCGAAGAAATGGCGCGGCACCACGTCGGCGGCCAGCTCAAGGTGGCGCCGGAACACACCAGCGAGAAGGTGCTGGGGCTGATGAAGAAGCCGGCGACGCACACCTTCGACGAGTTCGCGGCACGCTTCCAGGCCGCCAGCGCCAGAGCCGGCAAGGAACAGTATCTGATCCCGTACTTCATCGCCTCGCATCCGGGCTCTGGGGTGCCGGAGATGATCGAATTGGCGGTGTTCTTGAAGCAA
>JAEUHP010000051.1 GCA_016795295.1 Planctomycetota bacterium
CCAGCCCATCAAGCGTTGGGCCAGGCCATGGTCCAGCCGCCCAGCCTCGGCCAGGCGTTGGAACGCCAGTTGGTAGGTAGCCGCCCCTGGCTGTTCGAGGTCGGCGCTGGCGTGCAGGCCGATGTCGATCGCCGCTTGGGCCCAGCGCAGGCCGGGCATGCCGGCGAGCGTCTGCGCCACGGTCGCAACGGCCGCTTCGGCTGGCTGCATACCTGGAGGCTAGCAGAAAGACTGCTTCCTGGCACCAGGCCCAGCCCGTGGCGCCGCAGCCTGCTCGCGCCGGTGGCAACGTGGTTTGCCCGCGCGGAGCAGGGCGATGGGGCGCCCGTTGCCCGCCCGTTCGTCTGGACTATTCCTCGGGCATCGGGCCGTTCGCGGCTGCCGGGCGGCCTGATGCGGTAGAATGCAATGCCCCGCAGCGACCACCCAAGCCATGCGCACCCTGTTCGCCGTACTCCTGCTCGCCATCCCGGCCGTGGCCCAGCTCACCGTCATCACGCCGGACCCGAGCGGCCCGCTGAACCTCGATCGCCCGTTCCCCGGTGGCACCGGCCGCTACCAGCAGTGGTACTCGGCCAACGAGCTGGCGGCAGGCTTCGGGTCGCCGGTCCGCATCGAACGGCTCGAGTTCTTCGCCGGCTCCAATGCGCAGAACGCCACCACCATCGACATGGAGGTGACGATGGCCCATGGACCGGCCCTTGGCCTGGGCAGCACCTTCGCCGCGAACTTCCTGTCGCCACCGGTCGTGGTGTGGCCGCGGGGCAACCTGCAGCTCACCGCGGGGGCTGCGGGTTCGGTGGTGCTGACCGTGCCGTTCTCCACCCGCTTCACGTGGGACCGCACGCGCCCGGTGGTGGTCGACATCAAGATCTTCGGCAACAGCCGCAACGGCCAGCCGTTCACCTACGACTTCCAAGGCACCGCCTCTGGGCAGGGCAGCACCGGCCGCAACTATGTGCAGGGCAGCCCCAGTGCCACGACCGGCACGGTCCAAGTGGGGTGGGGGCTGCGCACCCGGATCACCGCGCGCCCAGGCGTGGTGGTGGACTTCGGGTTCGGTTGTGCGGGCGGTGGCAATGTGGTGCCGCGCAATGCATCGCTGAACGTGCCCTACCCCGGCATCACCTGGAACAACCAGCTCACGGGCGCGGCGTCGCAGGCGCTGGCGATCTTCGCGATCGGGCTCACCAGCACCACGACCACCACCAGCCCGCCCGTGGCGTTGCCCGCGGACATCGGCGTGCTGTTCGGCATGGCGCCGCTCAACTGCAACCTGCTGGTCGACCTCGGCGCCGTGCTCTCGGCCACCACCGTGGGCGGTGGCCCGGGCTCGGGCATCGCCAGCATGCCTTTGGTCATGCCACCGGTGACGTGGTACATCGGCACGTCGTTCTTCACGCAGTGGCTGGTGCTCGACGCCAACGCGCCGAACGGTGTGCTCGCGGCGAGCCAAGGCGTCTGGGCGATCGTGGCGCCCGTCGGCGGCTGATCTGCTGCGAGCCTGAGCTGCCGAGCCGTTGGCCGGCTCGAGCTTGCGGTCTGCGGCCGTGGTGCCGGCCCCAGCGCCGCGCCGGGTGCTTTTCCCGATCCTGAGGATTCCGGGAAGGTTCCTCTACTACCAGAGTAGTTGTAGCCGACTACTCCGGTAGTAGACTGGCACCTCATGAAGGGCACCAAGCATCTCGGCGATCTGCAGTTGGCCATCCTGCGCGTGCTGTGGCAGCACGGCGAAGCGCCCGTGGCCGAGGTCCACGAAGCGCTGCGCGAACGCGCCCTGGCGTTGACCACGATCGCCACCATGCTGCGCAAGATGGAGGACAAGGGCCTCGTCGTGCACCGCGAGAACGGCCGGCAGTTCCTCTACCGCGCCGTGGTGGATCCGGCCCGCGTGCAGCAGAACCTGGTCGGCGACTTGGTCGGCAAGTTGTTCGACGGCGATCCGCTGGCGTTGGTGAGCCATCTGTTGCGCGCGGGGGAGATCGATCTCGACGAACTCGATGCCCTGCGCCGGCAAGTGGCGGCCGCCGAGCGCCAACAGCGCAAGGAGCGGCCATGAGCAGCGCCCCATGGTGGCTGGTCGCCGTCGACTGGCTCGGCACCTTCGCGGTCCATTCGAGTGCTGCCCTCGGCGTCGCGTTGGCTGCCGGCCTGGTCCTGCGCGAACGTGCGCGCGGCTGGCAAGAGCTCGGCCTGCGTATGGCCATGTGGCTGCCGCTGCTGAGCAGCACGGCGCAGATGCTTTGGTTCGGTAGCCCGCAGTATCTGCTGCTGCCGACGCTCCCAGAGCTGCCGGCCGTGGTCGAGCTGCCCTGGTTCGAAGCGCCGCAGGCCGAAGCGGCGGCCATGGTCGCCGGCGAACCGAATTCGCTCGCGCTCCCAGGCCCTGGCTCGAACCATTGGTCCATGCCAGCACTCGCTGGGCTGGCCGCCCTCGCCGCGGCGTTCGGTGGGCTGTGCTGGCTCGCGCGCGGTTGGTGGCGACTCGGTGTGGTGCTGCGGAGCCGCCGGCCGGAGCGGTCGCCGGCCCTGCTGGTCGCCGCCGCCGAGGTCGCCGCACGGCTGGGCCTGCAGCAGACGCCGCGGCTGTCGCGCAGCGAGCAGCTCGGTTCGCCGATCGCCTTCGGCTGGTTGCGTCCCGAAGTGTGCCTGCCGCGCCGCATCGACGAACTGGGGGAGGGTTCCCGGCGGGCCCTGCTCGGCCACGAACTGGCCCACCTGCACCGCGCCGACCCGGCCTGGACGTGGGGCGCGGCGCTGTTGCAGGCGTTGTTCCCGTGGCAGTTGCTGTTGCTCGCCGCGCGCCGGCGTTGGTTGCGCTTGGTCGAACTCGAATGCGACGCCATGTCGGCGCGGCTCGCCAGCCCAACCGAAGTGGCCCATTGCCTGCTCGACGTCGCCGGCTGGTGCGCAGCCCAGCGCCAGCCGGTGGTGGCGCTGGCGATGGCGGCGCGGCCGTCGGCCTTGCGCCAGCGGGTGGAGGCGGTGCTGCGGGGCCGTGGCGGCGCCCGGCCACCGCGCTGGGCGTCGGCCTGGCTCAGCCTCGGCGCTCTGGCGGTGTTGGTCGGTACGGCACCCGGGATGGCCGGTGCGCCGCTGGACGTGGCAGTCGCTGCCGAACCTGCGCCAGCCGAACCTGCGCCAACGGCGAGCGTCGAACTGGCCATCGCCGCGCTCGACCAGCAGTGGCGCGAGCTGCAGGCCGAACTGCACCAACTGCGCGGCCAACTGGCCGGGCGCCGCCACGCCGCCGAGATCGATCGTGCGCTGCAGCTCGTCGAGCAGCGCCTCCAGACCGTGCAACGGCTGCGCGACCGGCTGCGTCTGCAGCTCGATCGCCGTGCCACTGCGAGAATCCCCAACCCGAGGAGATGACCATGGACCGTTCGTTCGTTTCGCATCTGTTGTCTGCAGCGTGCGCCGCTGTGCTCGCGCCGCTCACGATTGCCCAGGCGGCGCCGTCCGCCGTCACGGCCCCTGCGACGCAGGAGTCGCGCGCTGGCCGCCAGACCGCACTGCTGCAGGTGCGGTTGGCGGAAGTGGTGGCGATGCTCGAGGAAGACGACTTGACGCCCGACCAACGCAAGAAGGCGCTGGCCAAGCTGTCCGAGGTGCAAGTGGAGTTGGCGGAGTTGGCTGCCGACACGGCCAAGCAGCCGCGCATGGTCCGGAGCCTGCCCCCGACGCCGGCGGCCCCGGGCGACAAGCCGGTCTTGGCCCGGGCACACAGCGTGCCGATGCCGCCGGAGCCGGCGGCTCCGCCAGCGCAGGTCGAGCTGGCCCCCGCGGCCACTGCGCCGTCGGTGGCCACGGCCCCTGCGGCTCCGGCGCCGCAGCGCGCCATCCGCGCGCGCAGCGCCAAAGTGCCGGCTCCAGCAGCCACTCCAACTCAGGTCGAGGTGGTGGAGTTGCCCGTGGCCGCCACTCGCGCCGAGGTGGCCGAGCAGCGCGAGCAGGTCGCGGAGTCGGTCCGCAAGTTCGTCCGTGGCCAGCCCAGTTCGGTGGAGTACCGCACCTACACCTCGCAGGGCCAGCCAATCGTCGTCGAGACCACGGCCGGCGAGGGCGAGTCCGGCCGCACCGTGTCGATCCGGGCCGAACAGGAGCGGGCGAACGCGGACCGCAAGCAGGCAGTGGCCCTGGAACGCGCGGCCCGGGCGAGCGCCGAGCAGGCGCGGGTCCACGCCGAACAGGCGTACAAGCTGCAGCACGATGCCGAACGGATGCGGGCTGCCGCAGAAGCCCAAAGCTTGGCGGCGGAGCGGATGCAGCGCTTCGTGGCGGCCCGCAAGGGCGGCATCGCGGCAGTGGTGGAAGGACCGCCCGCGGACTCGGCTCCTGCCGAAGGGCGCGACGTACGGGCAGTCGAGCCGCGGGCCCATGCCGAGGGCTGGGCAGGCGACCAGGCCAAGATCGCTGCGCCGGTCCGTCGCTACGGGGCTGCAGAAGCCGATGTGCACGCGACCATCGACGAGCTGCGCAGCGAACTGCAGGCGATCCGCGCGCTGCTGCAGGACGTGCGGCGCCGGGTCGAGCGGGAAGACCGGGCGGTCTTTGGGCAAGGCGTGGGCACGAGCGAAGCCGTGCCGCCGGCGCGCGCGCGCGCGGGGCGCTGAGCCCGTCAGCGCAGCGCCGCCACTTCGGCGTCGGTGACGTCGCGGCCGAACGGCTCGGCCGCACCGGCGCGCAGACGCTGCAGCACCACCTGCGCGAAGCAATTGCGCGGGTTGCGTTGCACGGCGCGCTCCAGCCACTGCAGCGCTTGCCCGCGCAGGTCCTGCAAGTGGCAGGCGAAGGCGGCGAACACCGCGGGCCGTTCGTCCTGTGGCAGGTTCTCGGCGGCGGCCGTGAAGTGCGCCAGGGCGCGCACCGGGTCGTGGCCGAGCAACGGCGGCGCCAGCAGCTTGCGCAGACCGAGCGCCACCTGCACCCGCGGGTCCTGCGGTGCGAGTTCGCCGGCTTTGGCGAGTGCCTGTTCGATGCGGCGGTTCCAGCGCAGCGCCGCAGCGACTCCGGTGATGCGCTGGCCGAGCAAGGCGGCTTCCAGGCGGTGCAGGTCGGCGCTGGTGTCGCCGAGGGCGCGTGCCTGTGCCACCGCGGCAATGCCTTGGTCGACGTCACCGGCCACGGCTGCGGGAAGTGCGCTCCAGGTCGGTGTGCCGACCGCCAGGCCGCGGCGGTGGCTGTGCAGCAAGCAGCGCTCGAGGCAGGTTGCGGCGAGCCGATGCCAGGTGGTTGCCGTCGCTGCGTCCGTTCGGCTTGCGGCGACCAGCCGGTCGAACAGCGGGGTCAGCGCTGCCGGGGCGCAAGCGGCGCGGGCCGTCGCCAGTTCGGTGTCGAAGTCGTCCAGCAGGGGTGGCGCACTCGGGGTGGCCTGGGCCGGGGGGACTGGAGTGGCGGCGGTGGCCAGATGGTGGTGTACGGACCAAACCACTGCCACGGCGGTGGCGATCCAAGGGACCGGCAGCGCGCGCTTCACGGGATGCGTCCCTCGGGCGCTTTGGGGCATGGGCTCGGCACGGGCGGCATGGTGGCCGGGAGGTGCGGGAGTCTGTCGGCGGGTGGCGGGCTGCTGGGCCAGTGGGGGTGGTTGTGGGGGGGGCTCGATCGCGCCGTGGCGCACTGCAGCCTGGAGTGTCATAAACAGTTACCAGAAAATAGTTTACATTTTAACTGGGGAAATCTTCGCCGATCGGGGAACCCGCGCCGCCGTTCGTGGCTCTCCCCCTTTGTCCCCGCAGTCGGGGCCGCCGAGCCATCCGGCGCGGCCCACCCCGTCCCACCTCCTCACTTCCAACCATCCAGACCATGGAACGCATCCTTCGTGGCATGGCCGGCACCGTCACGCTGGCCTCTCTGCTGCTCGCCGCAACCTCGGGCACCTTCGAGTTCGCCAAACCCTCCTGGCTGTGGCTCACCGCGTTCGTCGGCGCCAACCTCCTGCAGTCGGCGTTCACCGATTGGTGCCCGGCGATGTGGCTGCTCGCCAAGCTCGGGGTGAAGCGAGCCTGCGCCCCGCGCGCCGCCTGATGCCCGTTTGCCCCCGACTCGACCTGCCCGCCACGGACAGACGCAGCGACCTCCTGAGGACCACGCCGATGAACTGGATCGAACGTATTGCCGACGTCGCCATCCACCGCCGCCGCCTGGTGATGGTGGTGACCCTGCTGACCACCCTGCTGGTGGCGGCCCTCGCCACGCTGCCGTCGGTGTGGCCCAAGTCGTTCCCGGCGCTGCACGGGGTCGCGGTCGACACCGATCCGGAGAACATGCTGTCCGCCGACGAAGCGGCGCGCGTGTTCCACGGCCGCATGAAGCAGCAGTTCGCGCTCAGCGACATGGTGGTGGTCGGGGTGGTGGACGAAAGCGATCCGGTCGGAGTGTTCACGCCCAAGACCCTGGCCCACGTGCACGATCTGGCCGCCTATGCGCAGACCCTGCGCTGGACCCGCGCGGACGGCACCAGCGAAGGCGTGGTCGGCGTCGACTTGATCGCGCCGTCCACCGTCGACGACATCTCGCAAGCGGGACTCGGCACCGTGCGCTTCGAATGGCTGATGCCGGAGCCGCCGCAGACGGCCGAGGCGGCGCTGGCGGTGCGCGACCGGGCGCGGCGGTTGCCGTTCCTGAACGGCACCCTGGTGTCCGAGGACGGCAAAGCGCTCGCGCTCTACGTGCCGCTCACCGACAAACACCTGAGCTACCGCGTGGGCCAGTTGCTGCGCGAACGCATCGCCACGTATGGGGGCACGGCGCGGTACCACCTCACCGGTCTGCCGATCGCCGAAGACACCTTCGGCGTGGAGATGTTCGTGCAGATGGCGATCTCGGCACCGCTGGCGATGCTGGTGATCTTCCTGTTGATGCTGTGGTTCTTCCGCCGGATGGCGTTGGTCACCGGGCCGATGCTCGTGGCCATGGTGTCGGTGATCGTGACCATGGGGCTCCTGATCGCCGCCGGGCACCCGGTCCACATCATGAGCAGCATGATCCCGATCTTCATCATGCCGATCGCGGTGTTGGACTCGGTGCACATGCTGAGCGAGTTCTTCGATCGTTACCAGGCGACGCGGGATCGCGCGCAGACCATGCGCACGGTGCTGCGCGAGCTGTTCCTGCCGATGCTCTACACGTCGCTGACCTCCGCGGCGGGCTTCGGTTCGCTGGCGCTGACGCCGATCCCGCCGGTGCAGGTGTTCGGGCTCTACGTGGCGATCGGCATCGGTGTCGCCTGGGTGCTGACGATCACGTTCATCCCGGCCTACGTGATGTTCCTGCCCGAACGGGTGTTCGCCAACTTCGGCGCCGCGCACGACACCGAGAGCCACTCGTGGCTGGCGCGCTTCCTGCGCGGGCTCGGGCCGTTCACGGTGAAGCGCAGCAAGGCGATCGTCGCGGCGTCGGTGGTGTTGCTCGGCTTGGCGGCCTACGGCATCGCGCGCATCGAGATCAACGACAACCCGGTCAAGTGGTTCGCCAAGGGTCACGAGATCCGGGTCGCCGACGAAGTGCTGAACCGGCACTTCGCGGGCACCTACATGGCGCACTTGGCGCTGCTTGCGCCCGACGAGGTCTACGACGCAGCGCGGTTCCAGAAGCAGTTGGTGGCGCGCTTGCAGGCCGCCGCAGCCGACTTGGCCAAGGACGAGCCGGCGCTCGCCGCGGGCTGCAACGCCTTGGTCGCGCAGGTGCCGGTGGTGGCGGCAGCGGCCAGCTCGGCTGCGGCTGCGCTCGAGGCCCTGGACCGCATCGCCACAGAGCAGGCGGCGCAGGCCACCGGCGACGCGGCCGACGCGTGGCAGGAAGCACGCAAGGTGCTGTCCGCCGAACGGCAGAGCGGCGAAGTGTGCAAGGAACCCACCGTGTTGCGCTGGATGGTGGCGCTGCAGGAACACCTGCGTCTGAGCGGCCGTGTGGGCAAGAGCTCGTCGCTGGCCGATCTGGTGCAGACCGTGCACCGCGAACTGTTCCTCGGCGAAGCGCGTGAGTACCGCATCCCGGACCGCCGCGAGGCCGTGGCCCAGTGCCTGTTGACCTACCAGAGCAGCCACCGGCCGGACGACCTGTGGCACTTCGTGACTCCGGACTTCCGACAGACCAATCTGTGGCTGCAGCTGACCAGTGGCGACAACCGCGACATGGCGGCGGTGCACGCCGCGGTGGATCGGTTCGTGGCCGAGAACCCGCCGCCGGTGCCGCTGGCCGTCGAGTGGTTCGGCCTCACCCACATCAACGTGGTGTGGCAGGAGAAGATGGTGGTCGGCATGCTCGAATCGCTGGCCGGCGCGTTCGTCATGGTGTTCGTGCTGATGGTGGTCCTGTTCCGCTCGTTCTGGTGGGGCCTGCTGGCCATGCTGCCGCTGTCGATCACCATCGCGATCGTCTATGGCGCCGTCGGCTTGCTCGGCAAGTCCTACGACATGCCGGTGGCCGTGCTGTCGTCGCTGGCGCTCGGCCTCGCGGTCGACTTCGCCATCCACTTGTTGGCGCGGGCGCGCACCGTGCACCAGCGCACCGGTTCCTGGCAGGCGTCGCTGCCGCAGATGTTCGACGAACCGGCGCGCGCGATCACGCGCAACGTGATCGTGGTCGCGGTCGGCTTCCTGCCGCTGCTGTTCGCGCCGCTGGTGCCCTACCAGACCGTCGGCGTGCTGCTCGCGGCGATTCTGGGCGTGTCCGGCGTGGTGACGATGCTGTTGTTGCCGGCGGTGATCCACCTCGGCGAACGTTTCCTGTTCCGCACCCGCGGCACGGGCACTGCTCCGGCTGGGACCGAGAACCCTTGATCGAGGAGATGCAAACCATGAACCGCATGTTCCCCTGGCTCGTGACCGTGACGCTGGCGGCTGCCGCCGCCGGCGCGCAGAACGAAGGGCCGGCCGCCGCTCCGGCGTTGGCTGTCGAGGCGATCGTCGCCAACGCCAACCGCGTCAGCTACTACCAGGGGCGCGATGGTCGCGCCCAGGTCCGGATGGTCGTCGTCGACGCGCAGGGCCGTGAGCGGACCCGCGAGATGACGATCCTGCGCCTCGACGTGCCCGCGGCCGCCGCCGGCAGTGGTGACGCGAAGGGTGGTGACGGCAAGCGCGGCGACGGCGAAGCCCCGGCAGCCGGGGCGGGCAAGGCGCCTGCTGCCGGCGACGCGGCGGCCAACCCAGCGCCCGCGGACGATGCGCACTGCGGCGAGCAGAAGTTCTACGTGCGCTTCCGGCAGCCGGCCGACGTCGACAAGACCACGTTCTTGGTGTGGAAGAAGCCGGGCCAGGACGACGACCGCTGGCTCTACCTGCCGGCTCTCGATCTGGTGAAGCGCGTCTCGTCGGCCGACAAACGCAGCAGCTTCGTCGGTTCGCACTTCTTCTACGAAGACGTGTCCGGCCGCCACGTCGCTGCCGACACGCACGAACTGGTCGAGACGACCAAGAACTACTACGTGGTCGAGTCGAAGCCGGTGGACGCGAAGAGCGTCGAGTTCGCCGCCTACAAGATGTGGATCCACCGCGAGAGCTTCACCGTGGTGAAGGTGGAGTTCCGCGACGCCGCGGGCGAGGTCTACCGGCGCTACGAAGTGCTCGGCGTGGAGACCGTGCAGGGTCGCCCGACCGTGACCAAGGCGCGCATGTCGGACCTGCGCAGCAACGGCTCGACCACGGTCACCTACAGCGAGGTCGCCTACGACCTGGGCTTGCCCGACGAAGTGTTCACCGAGCGATACCTGCGGCGCGAGCCGCGGCAGTGGCTGCGATGAAGTGGGCACCCACCTTGGGCGTGGGGCTGTGGCTCGCGGCGTCGGCCGTGGCGCAGGAGCCGGAGCTGCCGCCTGGTCTCGGCCAACCGCCGGCGGCGCAGGAGCCACGTCGGCCGACGCCCCAGCAGCCCGCCGCGCCCGACGAGCCGGCATTGCCCACGGGCCTCGAGTCCGGTCCCGCTGCCGAAGGGCCGCGTGCCGAGCCGAGTGCGCGCAGCGAACGCGCCTGGGCAAGGCCCAAAGGCTTCGTCGATCTCCGCGCAGGGGCGCGCACCCAGAGCGATCCACTGCAGCGCGACCTGTCGCTCGCCGAGGCGCGCCTGCGGCTCGAGTTCGAGCACGCGTTCGACCGAGGGGTGCTGCGCTTCAAGCCCGACCTGGTGGCCGATGTGCTGGAGAGTTCGCAGTCGGTGGATCTCGAGCGTGGGCGCGGTTTCCTGGATCTGCGCGAAGGCAGCTTCGCGACCTCGCCGCTGCCGTTCCTCGACCTCAAGGTTGGGCGCCAGGTGCTGACCTGGGGCACTGGCGACCTGCTGTTCCTCAACGACCTGTTTCCCAAGGACTGGGTGTCGTTCTTCGTCGGCCGCGACGAGGAGTACCTCAAGGCGCCCTCGGACGCCCTCAAGGTGGGCATGTTCGGCGCGGGCCTGAACTTCGAAGTCGTCTACACGCCGCGCTTCGATCCAGACCGGTTCGTGCGCAGTGAGCGTCTGTCGTTCTTCGACCCGCTGGCCGGCAGGGTGATCGGCCGCGACGTGGCGTTCGCGCCGGAAGTGCCCGACCGTTGGTTTCGCGACGACGAGTTCGCGGCGCGCCTGTCGGGAAACTTCGGCGGCCACGAACTCGCCGCGTACGGTTACTGGGGCCGCTGGAAGTCGCCGGGCGGCTTCGACGGCGTGAGCCAGCGGCCGGTGTTCCCGCGCCTTGGTGTCTACGGCGCGAGTGCGCGCACGCAGTTCGCGGGGGGCATCGCCAATCTGGAGGTCGGCTACTACGACTCGCGGCAGGACCCGGGCGGCGCGGACCCGTTGGTCGAGAACTCGCAGGGGCGGTTCCTGGCCGGGTTCGAACGCGACCTGCCGCAGCTCGCGGCCCATTTGACCGTGGGCGCGCAGTACTACCTGGAGGCGATGCTCGACCACGCCGAGTTCCGCCGCACCCTGCCCACCGGCGTGCCCGAGCGCGACGAGCTGCGGCACGTGCTCACTCTGCGCGTGACCAAGGAACTGCTCGAACAGCGTCTGCGTGTGTCGGTGTTCACCTACGCCAGTCCCAGCGACCGCGATTGGTATCTGCGCGGCACCGTCAGCTATGCGATCGACGACGCCTGGTCGGTGTTCGGCGGCGTGAACTGGTTCGGAGGGCGCCGCGACTTCACGTTCTTCGGCCAGTTCGAGGACAACTCGAACGTCTACCTGGGCGCGCGGTTGGCCTTCTGACGGCGCGGCTGCCGCTGCGGCGCTTCGCCGTGCCATTGCTGCGCCAGACGCGCGCGCAGGGCGTCGGGCAGGGGGCCCTGCGCGAGCGTCTTGCACGCCTCCTGGGTCCAGTCGAGGCTGGCGAACACCGCCTGGCAGCGTTCGCACACGATCGCGTCGGCGTTCGGCATCGGCGCGCCGAGGTCGAGGGCTTGCTGCTTGGCGCGCAGCAGATCGAGGCAGACTTGCTGCGAATACGGGGTCGGCGGCAGCTTCTGCTGCGGCAGGCCTTCGACCAGGGCCTTGCGCAGGCGCAGCCGCGCCCGGTGCACCCGCGTCTTCACCGTGTTCGCCTGCAAGCCCAAGATGCCCGCCACCTCTTCGATCGAGAAGCCGACGATCTCCTTGAGGATCAGTGGCATGCGGAACTCGTCGGGCAGCGCAGCGATCGCCGCACCGAGTTCCTCCTGCTGTTCCTCGGGATGTGCCAGCCGTTCGCGCGGCACCACGGCCAGCTCCGGCCGGCCGAACGGCAGCAGTTCGTCCAGCGACTCCATGCGGCGCGGTTCGCCGCGGCGCTTGCGGTGCATGCGCTGGCAGGTGCGGCGCGCGATCGTGAACAGCCAGTAGAGCGGGTCCGAGCGGCCGTCGAACTGCTGCCACTTGCGCCACGCCTGGACGAAGATCTCCTGCACCAGGTCCTGGGCGGCGTCGGCGTTGCCGCAGACTTGCCGCCCGAGGGCGTGGAGCCGCCCGCCGTACTGCTCCAGGAGGCGCGGCACGGCCACTTCCCGCGGCACGTTCCAGTCGACGGCAGGGCTCATGTGGCCCAATGCCCGAGAACTGCAGTGCGGTGGCGGCGCCTGCGCTCCATCAGCGGGGCGCGCCTTGGCCCGGGGCAGCGGCCTTCTGCTTGGCCGCGGCCTTCTGCTTCGCTTCAGCTTCCCGGTTGTCGTGCAGCGACTTCACCAGCAGCACGATGTCGGGCTCGCCGAGCGCGACCTTCGCGTTCCGCAGCATGGTGCCGAAGTGCTCCACTTCCTCGGGCTGGTACGGGAAGCCGAGGTTGCCCTGCGGGCCGTTGCTGTGGGCCAAGATCGCGCCGTCGCCGCCGAGGAACGCGAACCAGGGAATGCCACCGGGCTTCAAGCCCGCCTTGGCGATGTGGGCCTCGTAGAGGTCCTTGCCGCCGCTCATGCGGTCGTTGTCGATCTTGACGTCGACGAACGCCTTGCCGAGCACCGCTGCGATCTCCGGCCGCGCCATCCAGTCCTCGAGCTTGTGGCACCAGCCGCACCACGGCGCGCCGAAGTGCAGGAACACCATCTTCTGCTGCTCCGCGGCCTGCCGCAGGCCCGTGGCCAGCACCGCCGCGGCCGCCAGGGGCTTGGCTTCGTGCGTGGTCAAGAACTCGACCAGCTTCTTCGCATCGTGCCCAGGATTGCCGTCGACCTTGGTCTCGAACGGCTCGGTGTTCTGCTGCACCAGCGGCTTGCCCTCGGCGTCCAGGATGGTGAGGAACGGGATCGCCTTGAAATCGGCGCCGAGTTCGGCGGCCAGTTCCTTGTGCTTGTTGAAGCGGCCGACGTCGATGTGCACCACGTCGTACTCGTACTGCAGCTTGCGTCGCAGCGCGGCGTCGGACTTCATGGTGCCAGCCAGCCACTTGCACCAGCCGCACCAGTTGGCGCCCCACTGGATCAGCACGCGGCGGTTCTCCTTCTTGGCCTTGGCGAGCGCCGCAGCGACCTGCTGGCGGCCGTCGGCCTGCTCGTCGTAGACCGGCGGCTCGGCCTTGGCTGCCGCCTTGGCCGGTTCCTGGGGGGCCGCACCGCCCATGCGGATGGCCGGCACCGATTGGACCGGCTTGGCCGGCTCAGTGGCCGGCGGCGGTGGTGGCGGCGGCTCTTGGCCGGGTTGTTGGGGAGCGAACAGCGCCGCAGCGGCGCACAGCAGATGGGGGAGCAGCATCGCGACCTCCTGGGTCAGTGAGGCGGGGATGCTACCCGAAGCCCCGTCGGCAGGCGCGGGTCCTGGCTCAGGCTTGCAGCGTACCGTGCCGCCAGCGGTCGGCGAGCGAGTTGATCGGCTCGCACAACAGGTCGACCACCGGCATCGTCTCGAGCAGCGCCTCGTCGAACACCGGCTCGGTCTCGGTCACCGCGTCGGCCAGCGCCGCGTAGCGGTTGCGGTAGCTGCCGAGCACCGCGCGCAGGGTGTGCTGGTCCAGGTGCTCGTGGAAGCGCACGTGCAGCAGCACGAGGCCAGTGGTGCGGTTCTGTTCGACTTCGGGCACCAGGATCACGGTGCGGTCGTCGGAACGGCCCTTGGCCACCATCGCCAGCTTCTCCATCGCCACCAGGTGCTTGGTGCCCTTCAAGGCGGGGTTCTGCGCGGTGCGCGAGCGCAGGGTCGAAGCGATGCCCCGTTGTTCGACCACCTGGACACGCGCAGCGCCGGTGTCGAGCTCGCCGTCGATGCGGTAGCGGGTGCTGCCCAGCAGTTCGGCGACCGCTGCGTCGAGTCCGGCCAGGGCACGCAGGTCGCGGTAGCCGAACCGGTCGCGGCCGGCACTCGCGTCGAGCGCCTGGCGCACCAGGGGCACGGTGAACAAGGCTTCGTCGGCGCGCGAGATGCCCACGGTCACGGTCTTCGCCTGGTGTTTGATCGCGTCGACCGGGCGGGTCAACTGATCGATCGCCGTGGTCAGTTCTTCGGTGAGGGTGTCGACCACCACGCCCGGGGCGCCCGGCTCGCCGAATTCGACTGCGAACACGTCCAGCGGCAACAGGCCGAGCGCGTAGTTGCACAACGACGTGAGACGCGCTGCGGTGCGTGCTTCGAGCGTGCCGTCGTAGCGGCCGAGCAGCAGGTCCTTGCGGAACTCGAGCCACGGTGGCTGCAGATGCGGGCGCAGCCGCACCAGGGCGTCGTCGCCGCCCGTGCCCAGCGCGAACACGCTCTCGATCGCGCCGCGCATGCGCCGCAGCGGCAGGGCCAGCTCGTCGATGGCGAGCGCGCAGCGGTAGCCGAACAGGTGCCCGGCCATGGTCGACAGCACGAACGCCAAGGCTGGGTGCACCGGCGGCACGTGCAGCACCGCCGCCGCGGCGGCGAAGCGCGCTTCGCCCATGGTGGCGATCACGATCGGGCAGGCTTTGTGTGCCTTGTAGATCGCGATCTCCTTGCCCACGTCGTCGGCGGTGGAGCCGGTGAGGCCGGCGGCACACACCAGGATCAGCGGTTCCGACGACAGATCGATGTGCTTCTTGTCCTCGGTCGCGTCGCAGGCGATCGACTTGTAGCAGAGCTCGCTGAGCTTGATGCGGATCTCGGCGGCGGCGATGCGATTCTTGCCGTTGCCGACCAGGGCCCAGTAGCGGCGCTGCGGGGCGTGCGCGCGCGCCACGGCCGCGATCTGCGGCTCGGTGGCGAGCACCGCGCGCATCGCCGTCGGCAGGTCGAGCAGCGCCTGCAGCAGTTCGTGTTCGGTGGCGTCGTGGGCGCAGCCGGCGGCGCGCGCCAGTGCCAGCGCCAGCAGGTGGCCCGCCGCGCACTGCGCATAGAACGCCTTGGTGCTGGCCACGCTCATCTCGATGTCGCGGCCGTCGCTGGTGAACAGCACGCCGTCGGCCTTGTCGCACAGGTCGCTGCCGCGCCGGTTGACGATCGCCAGCACCGGCGTGCCGCGCTGCCGCGCCAGGTCGACGGTGCGGTTGGTGTCGGTGGTGGTGCCGGACTGCGAGATCGCGACCACCAGCGTGTCGCGCATGTCGTCGCCGAGGCCGAAGCCCGACAGTTCGGTGGCCGGCAACGCCTGCACGGCGATGCCGAGCGGCAGGAGCGCGGTGGCGATCGCCGCGGCGACCGCCTGGCCGGCGACCGCTGCGGTGCCCTGGCCGATCACCAGGACGCGGCGCAGGCGCCGTTCGGCGAGGGCCTGGACCACGGCGGTCGGCAGGGAACTCGGCGGCAGGGCGACCCGCAGCCGTTCGCCGTGGCGCACGATGCGCCCGCGCAGGGTCTTCTGCAGCGAATCGGGCGCCTGCGTGATCTCCTTCTGCAGGAAGTGCCGGAACTCGCCGCGGTCGATGTCGCGCGTGGTCACGGCGGCGCGCACCAGCTGGCGTTCGGCGAGCGGCAGCGGCGTGCCGTCGTAGGCGCAGCGCGACAGTCCGGCGAGTTCGCCGGCGCGCAGAGCATCGAGGACCACCACCTGGCCGCGCGAAGCGGCCGGGTTCTGCGGGTTGCCGGGCGTCTCGCCGTCCATGCGCAGGTACCGCGGACAGGCTTCGATCACCCCGTAGGGTTCGCTGGCGACCACGAACAGGTCGTCGGCGAGCCCGATGTAGAGCGCCTGCCCCGAACCGCGCAGCGCCAAGGCGAGCTGCTGCGGGGCGGTGGCGCTCGCGGCGGCGATCGCCACCGAGCCTTCGAAACTGGCGACGGTGCGGCGGAACGCTTCGCCGAGCGCCTGCCCGGCCTGCAGCTCGCGCGCCACCAGCACCGGGATCACCTTGGCGTCGGTGGTGATCGGTTCGGCGATGCGCAGGCCGTGCCGCGTGATCAGTTCGTGGTGGTTGTCGACGTCGCCGTTCAGGGCGCCGATCACGTAGGGCAGCGCGCGGCCGTCCTGTTCCTCCTGGTTCAGCGGATGCGCGTTCGGTTCGCTGATGATGCCGACGCTGGCCCAGCGGGTGTGGCCGAGCACCAGGGCGGCAGCGCCCGGTTGGCGCAGCGCCGCCTGCAGCAGGCGATCGGCGCGGATGGCCGCGCGCAGGGCCTTGGTGTTGTCGCCGAGCTCGCCGATCTCCGCGGCGTGTTTGTAGACGAAGTTGAGGCAGCCCGACGCCAGGCGCACCGAGCCGTTCTGGAACAGCGCGTCGCGCTCGCGCCCATGGCGCAGCGCCGCGAGTGGGGCGGCTTCCGGGGCGATGCCGTGCACCAGCACCGACAGGCCTGCCGAGTCGCGGCCGCGCACTTCCAGGCGGTCGAGGGCGCTGAGCGCCAACTGCAGGCTGGAGAAGCCGGCGAGCGCCTCCGGCGTGGCCACGGCCCCACCCGCGAGGTCGAGCACCCCTGCGGCGTGCGGCAGGCGGTCGCGCAGCACCGCCCACAGGCCGTCCTTCAGGGCCAGCAACGCGGCGTTGCGCGCCTCGATCGCCGGGTCGGCCGAGGCCGCCACCGCGCCCGCGTCCAGCGCGCGTTCGAACGCCGCGGTCTGGTCCTGGAGCTGCTGCAGCCGACGCTGCAGTTCGGCGGCCAGGGGGCGGTCGGCCAGCAACACCGAGAGCCCAGGCAGGTCGATCAGTTCGCGATCGAGCTGCTGCAGCGCCTCGGCGGCCGCAGTGAGACAGCCGATTTCGCCCGGCTGGGCCATGGCGGTCTCGGCTTTGGCCAGCAGCGCGCGCAGCACCGCTGCCTCAGGGGCGGGGCGGCGGCTCGGACGGCGCAGGACGGCGATGATGCCACACATCGGGACGGGACTCCGGGGTCAGCGAGGACAACCGCGCCACCCCGCGCACGGGGGCGGTGGGTACGCCGCGGGTTGCAGGTGCCAGTTGTACTGGTTGGCCGGCTCGGCACCAGCGCGCGGCTTCATTGGCCGCGCGGCAGCCGTTCGGCTGGCTGGTGGCGGTAGAAGTCGGTGACCACCTGCCAGGCTTCGGCGGCGGTCTCGGCGTAGGTCACCAGCTGCAGGTCTTCGGGCGAGATGGTGCCTTCGTCGACGAAGTGCTGCCAGTCGACCACCTTCGACCAGTAGTCGCGGCCGAACAACACGATCGGCATCGCCTGCATGCGCCGGGTCTGGATCAGCGTCAGCGCTTCGAACAGCTCGTCCATGGTGCCGAAACCCCCGGGGAACGCGACCATCGCCTTCGCCCGCATCAGGAAGTGCATCTTGCGGATCGCGAAGTACTTGAACTCGAAGCACAGGTCCGGAGTGATGTAGCTGTTCGGCTCCTGCTCGAACGGCAGCGTGATGTTCAGGCCGATCGACTTGGCGCCGGACTCGAACGCGCCGCGGTTGGCGGCTTCCATGATCCCGGGGCCGCCGCCGGTGCAGACCACGAATTCGCCCGGATGCTGCTGTTGGTGGGCGCTGGCCAGCGCCGCCAGGGCCTTGGCTTCGTCGTAGTAGTGGGCTTTCTTGCGCACGTTCTCGGCGATGCGCACCCGCTGCTGCCGCTTCTGGTCGTGCGGCTCGCGCTGCAGTTCGAGACGGGCCTCGGCGAGACGCTGTTCGGCCAGCGGCCGCTCGATCACGCGAGTGCCGCCGAACACCACCAACGTCGACTGCACGCCCTGTTCCTGCATCAGCAGTTCGGGTTTGAGCAGTTCGAGCTGCAGGCGCACCGGGCGCAGTTCGACGCGGCCCATGAAGTCCGGGTCGATGTGGCTCTGGCGGTACGACGTGGACCGCCGGATGGCGAGGATGCGTTCGGTGTGGCCGTTCTCCCGGTGGGAGTCGGAGGCCGACGGGGGGTGGCTCATGCGGAGTGCGCTCGGGAACACCGCGGCATCGGCATTTCGCGGCCTCGGACCGCAGCATTCCGACGGCAAGCTCGGTGGTTGCGGCGCGACGGGCGTCCCATCCGGTAGACTGCCGCGCGCCCGCCACCGTTCCACCCACATGCCACAACCGCTCCTGCCGTTCGCCTTCCTGCTGCTCGCCAATGCCGCCGCCGCCCAGCGCCCGACCCCGACGTTCGAGTGGCAGAAGCGCAGCGCCACGCTCGAATACGGTGCCGTGCCGCTGGGCAAGCACACGCTGGAAGAACTGCCGGTGGGCCAGACTTGGCGCATGGGCATGAACGACGCCAGCGCGCTCGTCTGTACCACGCCACTCCTGGCTGGCGACACAGTGGTGGCGCCTGGTGCGTACCGCGTGCAATTGCGCCGCACTGGCGAGAACCTCTGCCAGATGGTTGCCGAAGGCAGCAGCAAAGCGCTTGGCAGCGGCGAGGACTTTGCGGTGGTGGGCGCGCTCGGCAAGGCCGCGAAGCCCAGCAAGAAGCTCGTGATCGACTGGGCCAAGCACGGGGCCGCGGTGCAGGGCAACCAACCCGCCAAGGTGGTGCTGCAGTTCGGGGACGCGGAGTGGCAAGGCGAGGTCACGGTGGTGGGCAGCAAAACGGTGACCGTGGGTGGCTGGAAGCTGACGGTGTTCTCCTTGCCGGCCGAGCGGCTGGCCGCGCGCGACCAGCGGCCGGTGCCGGTGGCGGTGCTGAGCCGCAAGGAGGACGAGAACTGGAACCTGATCGTCGGCAAGGACGAGGCCAAGCTGGTGCCTTGGATGGCGAAGCCCACCGAGCAGCACGGCTTCGGCGCGGTGGTGCCGCCCGACGACAAGTTGGTGACCGTGGGCAAGGTGACCACTGCCGAGGTCAAGGTCGCCAAGCCGTACGCGGCGGCCGAGCACCTGGCGTCGAGCCTGAGCAAGGGGGAGCTGCAGGTGGAGATCGGCTTCCAGCAGGAAGCGCTGCAGATCACCATTCCCGAGCCGAAGGCCAAAGCCGGCAAGTAGCCGGTATGGTCTGGGCATGCGCCAGGCGCGCCTGACCTACTGCGGCAACGTGCACGCCGCGCCCGACCTCGAGGGCTGCCTCGCCGCGCTGCGCGAGCACACTGCACCCGTGGCCGCCGCCGCGCGCGCCCGGGGCCGCCCCTTCGGCATCGGCGCCTGGTGGCCCGCACCCTTGGCCGAACAGCTCGCTGCCGACCCGGCCGCGCACGCGCGGTTCGCCGCGGCTCTGGCCGAACTCGAACTGCCGCTGTGGACGCTGAACGTGTTTCCGCACGGCGATTTCCACGGCCCGGTGGTCAAAACCGCGGTCTACCAGCCCGATTGGGCGGACGAGGCGCGCCTCGCCTATGTGCGCACCTGCGCCGAAGTCGCCGCTGGCCTCGTCCCACCGGGGACCGTGCTGCCGCTGTCGACACTGCCGCTCGGCTACGCGGGCCCGGGGGCTGCGGCGCCCGACCTGCGGCGCATGGCGCGCAATCTGGCGCGCTGCGCTTCGGCCTTCGCCGCGTTGTTCGACCGCACGGGGGTGTGCTGCGTCTTGGCGCTCGAACCCGAACCCGATTGCCGGTTGGAGACGGTGGCCGCCACCGCGGACTTCCTCGAACGCTGGCTGTTCGACGAAGCGGCCTGGACCACCGTGCCCGAGGCGGTGCTGCGCCGGCATCTCGGGCTCTGCGTCGATCTCTGCCATTTGGCGGTGGTCGGCGAGGATGCGCTCGCAGCGCTCGCCGATCTCGAACGGCGCGGCATCGCGGTGCCGAAGATCCAGGTCTCGGCCTGCCTCGAAGTGCGCGCCCCCGAGGGTTTGGATCGCTTGCTGGCGTTCGACGAACCGCGGTATCTGCACCAGACGGTTGCCGCGAGTGGTCTGCGGGCCCTGGATCTGGGGGACGTGCGGGCGCAGCGGGCCGCGTTTGCGGCCGCGGGGCGCATCCGTTCGCACTACCACGTGCCGCTCTACTGGGACGAAGCGGGGGCGTTCGGTTCGACGCAGGCGGAGGTGGCGGCGGTGCTGCGGGGCCTCGTGGCCGCGGGTCGGCCGTTGCCGCTGCTGGAAGTGGAGACCTACACGTGGGGCGTGCTGCCGGATCTGGTGCGCGAGACGACGCTGGCCGAACGGCTGCAGCGCGAAATCGATTGGGCGGCCGTCCAGCTCGGCCTGGGCTGAGGCGTGGCTGCCTTGGCCCATGGCCAGCCGGCCGTGCCAAGTACGCAGGAATCTGCGCGCCCCATCGTCACGATCGTGGGCGACGACTCATGGTCGGCGCAAAGACGTGGTCGCAAGCCGCAGTGCCGGGTGTCCTATTTCTGCTTGCCCTGGGCTGGGTCGGGTTCGGGGAAGGCTCGATTCGCCGTTGGCATCCCGGCGCGGATCGCCCGCAGATAGTCGCTCAGACGCTGATCGAGATCGGCGACGATGCTGGGCTCGGCCTTGGCCAGATCGTGTTGCTCCTCTGGGTCCCTCTGGACGTCGAACAGGAGGCGCGCGCCGTCTTCGTAGCGACGCACCAGCTTGTAATCGTCCAGGAAGATCGCCGAGGCTGGACCACTGCCGAGGTCGTAGTGCGGGAAGTGCACGACGAGTTCCTCACGGGCCCGCATCACCCTGCCCGATCCTTGGTTGCGCAGCACGCCGGCGAGACTGCCGCCCTCGACGTCCCGTGGCCACTTGGTCTCGCCCGCGAGCTCGGCGACCGTCGGCAGCAGATCCGCGGTACTGGCCCGCACATGGGAACAGACGTCGGCCGCGACGCCTGGCCCACGCACGAGGAACGGCACGCGGATGCCGCCCTCGTGCAAACTGCCCTTGCCGCCGGTCAGCGGCGCATTCGCGTTGCGCCCGGCGGCACCGTGGTCGAACACCACGAAGACAAAGGT